>JANLRK010000311.1:0-3510 GCA_031361585.1 Pirellula sp.
GACACCCGACTGCCATCCTTCATCGCCATCTCGGGACCATTTCCATACATCAAGATCAATAATCCATTACCCAGCTGATAACACTCGATTAAGAGAGGCAACTCTGCTTTGGATTTAAAGCGAAAGCCTGTCAAGCCGGCGCGAGAGATGGGTGACGCTGCGGTTTGAAAATTGCCTCCCGATGAATTCAGCCCAGCGTAAAACATTTCAGGTGTGATGATCTGGCCGTTGTCGGTGCCGGTCACCCCAATGACAAACTCCGATCGCGTGAACAGATTGTCGATCTCTTGCCCGACAAAATTGTTTGTAAATTTGGTCCGCTTATTGATGACTCCTTGAGCATCGGCCGAATAGCCTCCGGCGGTAATCGTGTTGGTTCGATTGAGGTTCCAAACCAAAAGTCCAATACCGCCACAGCATATCAGTAACACTAGCCCCATAATTCCGCCGACAATTCCCAGGATCCAGGCGACTTTCGATCGACCCTTCTTGCTGGATTTCAATCGTGGCCGCTTGACGGAAGTCGGTGCGTTCTGTGGTTCGTAATAGGTGGGCGCAACGTAGCTCGCAGCGGGTGGTGGCAGCAATTGAGACAGATCCATTGCCTGCGCTAAATCGGGCTGGGGCTTCGGTTGAGTGCGGGCAACTTGTGAACTGGGCTTGGTGTTCTCGCGTACATTGATGGGCTGATTGTCGGACTTTTTCGCGGCTTGCTGATTCTGTTTGGGGATCGGCTTGGGCTTTGGCGGTTGATAGCGTTCGATCACAAATACCGCGCTGCATTGCGTGCATTTGCCTTTTTTCCCTTCCTTGTCCGGCGTCCCCTCGAACAATTGCTTGCACATGGGGCAGGCAAACGGGAAGGAATCGATTTGTTCGGCAATCGCAGTTGATTTGGCATCGATCGAAATCGTAAATACGTGGGAGCAGGCAGGACAACATCCACGAGTTCCATTTAGCGAGGCATCGCATTCCAATATGTTTTTGCACTTTGGGCAAGGGACATCCATGCGAACACTGAGAATTTCATCGTCGTGGCTATTCGCGCTAGGCACAATGAGTCGTTCTTTGCAACCAGGGCATTCGCAAGCTTTGCCGTGACTACCGTCCGGCACGCGCAGCATGCGCGAACATCGATGGCATTTGAATTCAATGGGCATTGGACTGAATATGGGGATGCGCTGAATCGTAGAATCTGAAGCATGTATATTAACTGCTTATCTTAAGGATGCTACGCGTTGCTGGGACTTTTTGTGGCTAGTCTCCCTCTTAACGCGAGATGCGTCTCTTCGAGGCGCGAAGGTGCGAGTTGAAGTACACGCGCAGTCTGGTGCATTCTGATGTAGAATGAATGGGACGTTTGATTGCCAATCAGGAGCTTATGAACCATATGACAAAAAAATTTAATTTGTGGCGTGGTGGAATTGTCCTCATCCCTTGGATAACTTTGTCAACTCTTGCCAATTGCCTTTGTCAAGATGCGAGCAAGTTAGAAGACTCTTTGCCAAAAGAGATTCGCAATCGCGTCGACGTGCAGCAGATCATCCAGCGGCTGCGTTTTTTGAGGATGTATGAAGCCAACTATGGCGAGAATCACCCGAAGAAAGAGTCCACTCGGGTACAGATTCGAGAGTCCGAGTACGAATTGAGTCGCATCGTAAAACTGAACAGCGGATCCCCAAAATCCGATTTAGCAGAGAGTTCGATCCAGGTTGAAGACGCAATGCCTAACGAGCTTCGCGATCGACCTGATGTGCAATTGATGATTCAGAAATTGCGTTTTATGAGAATGAACGAAAAGTACTTTGGAGAGAACCATCCCAACAAGAAATTCACTCAAGAGCAGATTCGCAATCACGAGTCCGATTTAAAGAGCATTTTAGAACTTGAGAACCTACCGTCGCCCCAACCCACTGTTACGGAGGCTTCGACAATTAATGGAAACGATAATCGCCCAGAGGTGCAATCACTGATTCAGAAGATACTTTTTTTGAAACTCAATGGGGCTAGCTTTGGCGAGAATCATCCGAGCCGCAAATCGATTCAAGAACAGATTCAGAAGCACGAAGCGGCGTTGCTCGATCTGGCGGATCTTTCGGATCAGCCCCCCGTTCAGCCCACAGGTGGACAACGATCATCCAAGGCGATCGACCTTATGAGCGCGGACCTGCAGAAGAGCAGGGATGTGCGAGTGATTGTTCAGAAACTAGCTTTCCTAAGACTTAATGAAGCAAACTATGGAGAGAACCACCCAAAATGGAACCTCATCCAAACGGAAATTAGGGAGCTCGAGGCTGCTCTACGCGAAATGATCAAGTTGGAACAACAGGCAAGCCGAAATCCATTTCGACGAGATCCTAATTAATGGCTGGTTGGCTTCCGAGAATGAGTATGCGGCAGTCGAATTACGGCTTTGTTTTCAAGCAAAGCCTCACGTGTGCGTTTGTTAACCAATTCGATTAGGAACGAAATCATGAGTACCGCTGCCAAGCTTCGAGGTTCCGATTTCGACTCCATGGTAGAGCGAGGAGCATTCGATTGCCTCGAGCCGACGAAGATCGAACTCATTCATGGAGAGCTTAGATTTATGAACCCTGCCGGGCCAGTCCACGAAGGCGAAATCGAGTATTTAGCTAATTGGTCTTACGCGAATACCGGGCGCGAGGAAATCTCGATTCGTGTGCAATCCGGCATCGATTGTGGCGAGCATCGCCCCGAACCAGATCTTGTGTGGATTCGTAGACTTTCATCAAGGCGAATTCGCCCAGGAAGCGAGGATGTTCTACTTTTGATAGAAGTATCCGACTCTAGCCTGAAACAGGATCTCGGAGAAAAGGCTGAACTGTATGCAGTGCATTGCGTGTTGGAATATTGGGTTGTCGACTTGATAGCGGAACAAGTTCATGTACATCGAAGCCCAATCGGCGGGCGATACTCGTCGGTCAAGGTGTTTAGCAAGCCCGCCTGGATCGCTCCCATTTGCCAGCCGCTAGTTAAACTCGAACTAAGCGAACTCTTCGACTTGAATGCTTAGCTATCGATGGCTTGTGAATCTTGATCTGTCCATTCCACTCGAAATCAGCAACAATAAGTGCTTCACTTGCTAGAAAGTACACCGATGCTCGTTTTGGAACCGTATTCGTTTGGAGTTGGCGATCGCTTTGCTCACCAAGCCAAGGCGCAACTGCGCGCCTTCGTCTCCCTTTCCGAACAGATGAATCCTAGTCAAGGGTTGGCCGTTGTGCCGGTTTGGAACAAGTCCAACCGAGAGCACACGTTCATTGGCTCCGAACCTCAGAGCGTCTACGATGCAGCTGCGGCTGCCGTTGCTGAGTTGGCATGGGATCAACCTTGGTACGTCGATGCGGACCATATTCAGCTGAAGACCGTCGATCGGTTTTTGGCCTGCTCCAATTTCTTCACTATCGATGTGGCTGATTCCATTGGCAAGCCGGCGAGTGATGCGGATGTTACGTATTTTGTTGCGCGTCATCCTGAATTGCTGAACCC
>JANLRK010000809.1:0-12573 GCA_031361585.1 Pirellula sp.
GGTTAAGGTGATGGCGCCTCATTTGGCGAGCGTGGTTGCAGCGAGAAAGCGGTTTGCGCGCGAGGCGCGAGCGACGGCGGCCATTTCCCATCCAAATGTCTTGCCCATATTGCATGTCGACTCGACCGGACAATTACCCTATTTGGTCATGCCCTATATCGATTGCGAGTCGCTCCAAGATAGACTGGATCGCGAGGGACTATTGCCCATCGTCGAAGCGTTACGAATCGGTCTCCAAGTGGCACGCGGGCTAGCGGCTGCCCATGCGCAAGGGCTCGTCCATCGCGATGTCAAGCCTGCCAACATCTTGCTTGAACGGGGTGTCGAACGAGTCATGCTAACCGACTTCGGCTTGGCCAGAGCAGTCGATGACGCGACATTGACTCGCAGTGGCCTCATAGCCGGGACGCCCCACTATATGTCGCCGGAACAAGCCCGTGGGGACGCGGTGGATACTCGCAGCGACATGTTTAGTCTCGGTAGCGTGCTGTATGCAATGAGCACCGGACGACCGCCGTTCCGAGCGGAGTCAACCTACGGTATTTTGAGAAGAGTTACGGACGACGCTCCCAGACCGCTTTGTGAATTGAATCCAGAGATTCCGAAATGGTTCGAGGGAATCGTTCTCAAGTTGCTAAACAAATCCGCAGCGGATCGATTTGAGTCGGCGGAGGAGCTAGGGAAGATTTTGGAAGAATGCCTTGCTCATGTTCAACAGCCTAGTTCGATAGCGCTGCCATTGGCTGCAGGAAAGCTCATGCCCAGTGCGGAGGCAATGCCAATGGCTTCATTACGATTTCATCGGCTCTTTACGATTGTAGGTTGCATCGTGACGATTGTTGCGGCCATTGTTGTTGGATACGTATTGAGCCGTGGTTCTATCGATTCTCTGTCCCTAGACGCGAGATTAAAACGAAGCGCACAGTCAAAAGAAGGAGCAGGCACACCAACTCTCGAAGGCAACGATTCAGAACCATCGCGGCACGACGACGTACCTTTACCTTGGAACGATGAGATCGAAATGGAACTAAGACAACTGGACAAAGAACTCGAATCATTAAATGCCGCGACAAACATGTAGGTCAGCCCCACGTACGTCAGCCCCACGTACGTCAGCCCCACGTAGGTCAGCCTGTCCTCAGGCTGACACTTTGACTTTGTTTCCTATAACTCCAACACTGCTTTGCCATAAATTCGTCCGGCTGAGGACAGCCAGACCTACGTGGCGCGGCTCATTCACCTAACCGAGATAATAAACATGAAGTCCTTTAGAATTCGTTTTGCGTTGCTATTTCTTACCTGTCTTGCCTTGCTCGCGAATTCAAGCTTCGCATGGCAAAGCCAACCGGAACCGGATACCGGTGCACGTCGTCGGATCGATTCCGAATCAATCATCATCATGTGGTCTGAAGGCAATGACGAACTGCGAGGATTCAGCAATAAACTGGGCGTATGGGAAATCCTCAAAATCGAACCGCAAAAACGCATCATGCCGACTGTCGGCGGTACCGTTGGAGCTGTGCGAATAGGCGACTCGGTAGCTGCCTATAGTGGTGACACAGGAAGTTGGGATGTGGTTGACCTTAGCAGGGACTCAACAGCGATCATCACTGCCGACAAAGAACTTATTACGACACAAGATGGTGAGCATCTTTACACGTTTGCGGCCACCCTGGGAAGTTGGACATCCCCAACCGATCCCGAGCTCAAGGCTGCCGAAGGAGAACTTAGCATAAGACTGAATAGCCCGGCCTACGACAAATTCTATGCTTGGGTTCAAACGTTACCGAAATACAAACGCAGTAATATTCGTGCAAACCGCCAAAAATCCGCCGCGTTAGGATTGATGAAGTTAAAAGTATATGCGTCAAGACAAAGCTGGTTGGCCGAAGCCGTTTCGAAACTGGAAGAACTTGAACAGTCAGAACAGTCAGAACGCTCTCGAGCTCATGCGGACGACAGTGGTTCAGCGACGACTTCGCCAGCAAGCAAAGATAGTATGTTGGGCAAGAAGGCAATTGTTGCTAAAGAGTCTGCCAACGATGAAGAATCCTCTCGATTGATTCGCGAACTTCAAAACAAAGTGGTCGATGCTGAGAATAGAGCTATCGAAATGGGAAAATCGTTGGCCGCCGACTCAGCTCCAAGTGATGAAGACCGTCGGAAGTTTAAAAACCTTGTTGCCAACTCCTTTGATGCCCGGCAAGTGTTGCAGTCGCTCGAAGCGAAACAAATGCGAGCCAAGCTTGAAAAGGTTGACGAGAATCTTGCATCCCGGCGAAAGCTCCGTGATCGTATCATCGAACGCCGCGTCGAAGAACTGCTCGAACCAAACAGCGAAGCGACGGCATGGCTTGATAAGTTGACCGACGTAAAAGCCAAACTTGACCCGACTAGCCAAACCCAGCCTCGGCCAAATTCTCTGCAACTAGCGAAGCCAGAAGTACCTGTTCGCGACGCAACAAGCATCCAACTCAGTAACCCAGACACAATGCCAGCGATGAGGCGTCCAAGCGAATTCGTGACAATGCTAAGAGACGATTATAAACGTGTAGATCAAACGGCTAATGATAGGGATTTACGAGCCGAAATTGCAAGTTTAACAAAGGAAATTGAGCAAATTGGGGACCGGAATAGGGGACACACAGAATATCTTCGACAATTGTTAAACCAAAAAAACGGAAATCTTAAGGGATCTCAGATCCTATTTCAAGAACGCATGCGAGACTGGAAAAGAGACTGGTCCGAGTACCAGTCTCAGTTGAAATTTTTGCGATTGGACGTAGAAGAAGCGAAGGCGAATTTAGATTTGAAGAAAAAGAAAGCGGATTATTTCACGGCGAGATACGAACGCGGCGTAGCGTCCGCACGAGAGGGAGCGGATTCGAAATCCGATTTGAACATCGCTGAATTTAGATTGCTGCGTGTGACCGAGCTTTACAATCTCTACGCAGCCATCGAAACTTCAGAACCGAAACTGAACCCAGATTCGTTTAAGCCCGAAATCGTGGATTCGGGTTCTGTTTCCGAACCATTGCCTTAAGGGACCGATCACGCTGAAATCTACCAGTTGAGCCTAAGGCTGGGGTGTTAAAAGTTCGGGGTTGACATGACTTTTTGCGTATCTATTTCACTCGATAATTCTTCCGCTTCTATCCCGATAGGGATTGCAGACAGTACCCGGGGGTAGTCGCGAAGCGGCGCACCCCCGGGGAACGAAAGGACACGCGATCGACCCTGGAGGGGTTACAGATCTTCGATCCCTTCAGGATCGGAACGCACTGCACGAATCTTTTTCCGGTGGTGTCGCTCCGCTCAACCACCGGCTACTGTCTGATATCCCTTCAGGATGAAAAGTTCCTCTTCAATGCCTTGCAGCGTACTGGCTGTCGACATAGTTGATTCTCCCTCGCCATTTTGCGTTCTCCGATTGAGGTAATTGACAATTGTCAGAACGTCGAGCGGACTAATGAAACCGTCTACGTTCGCATCTAGCAGGATTCGCTGTTTTTGTTAAGGCCAATTGTCGTTATTGCGTCTTAGTTTTGTCCCGTTATTTCATTGTGATAAGGTGCGATTTCGCCTTGTCAAGGTGCGGCTTGATCGGCGAAACTAGTGGACTTGGCTTTTGCGGATCTACTACACTGGACGGAACAAAACGGCATGACGAACCTGGCACAACTGGACCCTCCCAAGGCGACCGGATTGATTGTCCATATACTCGAAGCAATTGCTCTTTTAGAAAAAAAAATCCGACCGCAACAACTGTTAATGGCCCGCTATTACACTGCGCTGGACCAGCCCCGACTCAAAAAGGGCGAAAGCAGCTTGCAGTGGGATTTTGAACTGCAAGGTGTCGCGCCGGTTCGAGGACAGTTCAACACTAGCATTCTGTTTGAACTGGACACCAAGCAACTCGGGAACCTCATGGACCCCAGTGGGGGTCGTGTCATCCGACAGTTGAATGCGCAATGCAGTTGCGTGGAAACGGTCAAACCGTGTGTACACCAAATTCATTGCTTGCATTACATCCGCAGACAACTGAGCGGAAAATCGGCTGAGGACGCTATCCAATGGATGCAAAGCTGCGTCACCGACGGTCGCCATGCAGGTCGAAAGCTAGTCGAGTCGCTTGGCTATCTGAGAGATATTCCCGTCGCGGCCGATACCCCTGCCGACGAGATGGAGCGCGATCGACTCATGCGGATCCAGTGGCGGTTGTCGTTTTCGAATAGCACCGTCAAAGTGAACGCGTACCTTCAGACCATGCGAAAGAAAGGTGGGTGGAACAAGGGACGGCATCTTCGCGATGGTCTTGATACGGTGGAGGAAGCTGCATTGGTGCATCCATCGGATCGCATGCTGATTTTGTTGTTGCAGTCGGCGGAGGAATCGTATCGTGGTCAAACGCCTCGCATTGTTCGCGAGTGCTTGAAGTTACTCAAAGATCATCCGCATTTGACCTTGGACGACGAACTTCAGACTCCTATTCGAATCAAGGAGTGCCCAATAGAAGTTCGCATCGACGAACTCGAAGACATCTACAAGCCGAGCATCTATCAAGGCGAAGTGCAAATTGTTTCGCTGCGTGATAACCCCGACTACTTCATGGGGACGATCAACAACCATGAAACGATGATGTTGAGATTGGATCGGGATCAACGTAATATTTGGGTCAGCAGCATCGACAATCGTATGAAGCGATTGATCGAAGACCTGCACGCCGCCGAACGCAGAGAAGCCGTACTCGATCAAGAAACCGCAGAACAGTTCGCCGACTTGGTCGCAGCCGCGGCCGATCCCAAGTGGATTCAGATCAATTTGCCAGAACGGCTCGCTGGCCCGGAGCAACCACTCGAACCCAATATCGAAGTACATCTGTCGCCATTTGGCAAAGAAAGTTTACTCGTCGGGTTGCGAGTCGCATGCGATGTTGTAGCCGACCAACCGGTGCCTGGCATGGAGCCGGACCGTTTGCGAGTTGCGACACCGGCTGGTCGCTTTCAGCTACTGCGCGCGCTCGAGGAGGAATCGATTCGGGCGGACGAGATCGCTGGAGCGCTTGAGCTGGGCCAATTGCTTTATGAGAGCCCTTACACTTGGATCGCAGAAAATCCCGACCTGGCCCTCGACTTGCTCCAACGCATTCAATCGTTGGGGGACAACGCGCCAACGGTTTGTTGGCCCAAGAGCCAGCCGATGAAGATTATCGGTGAGATTACACCGCAGCGTTTGCAAGTTCGTTTGACCAGTCAACGCGACTGGTTCGGCGTCGAAGGGATAGCGAGACTGGAAGGACTTGAGATTCCTTTGGCGGAGCTGTTAACGGCACTGCGCGGTGGTCGACGATTCGTTCCGCTGGGAGATGGCCAATTCGCCATGATTTCAGAGCAACTTCGACAGCGGCTTAATAGTATTCAAGATGTTTCACAAAGTGATTCCGGAGCGATCCGCGTATCAAGGGCGGCGACAGCGGTTGTCGAAGAAGCTCTCGGAAGCGACATTAGCTACGAATCCGACATGTCTTGGCGCGACGCGCTAGATCGATTGGCAGGGGCAAAAGTATTGAAGCCTGTCATACCAGCTAACCTGAACGCCGAACTCCGCGACTACCAGAAGACGGGTTATGCCTGGCTTGCAAAGCTAGCCCATTGGGGCATCGGTGGATGTTTGGCGGACGACATGGGTTTGGGCAAGACCGTACAAGCCTTAGGTGTTCTGCTAGATCGAGCAAGTAAAGGGGCAGCCCTTATCATTGCCCCAACCAGCGTTGGCGTGAATTGGCAACGTGAAACCGAAAAATTCGCCCCGTCGCTCAAAGCAAAGCTTTATCGCGAACACGATCGTCAAACACTAGTCGATTCTGCCGGTCCCGGTGATCTGATCATTACGAGTTATCAATTGCTCCAGCGAGACGTGGATAGATTCACGGCCCGGTCGTGGCATACTTTGGTCTTGGACGAAGCCCAATTCATCAAGAACTTCCAAACCAAGACGGCTCAAGCCGTTCGTCAGTTGGATGCCGACTGGCGAATCGCTCTATCAGGTACACCACTGGAGAATCACTTGGGTGAGCTGTGGAGCTTGATGCGAACAGTCAGCCCTGGCTTGCTCGGTTCATGGGACCGCTTTCGCAAGAGCTTTGCAGAACCGATCGAACGGCAAGGAGACAAGGATCGTTTGAAGGCACTTGGACGCGTTGTGAGGCCATTCATCTTGCGACGAACCAAGAAAGAGGTGCTATCCGAACTGCCGGATCGAACGGAAATTGTTCGGCTGGCGGAGCTGTCTGAGGAAGAGCGCCAAAAGTATGATGCGGCTCGCATGGCGGCACTTGCTGAAATTACCAAACCTGGCGATGGCGAACACGAATCACAGATGCGCATTCGCGTCTTGGCATGGCTTACCCGGTTGCGTCAATTGGCTTGCCACCCCGGATTGGTCGACAAGCGTTGGGACAAATCGTCTGCCAAGCTCGACCTGTTTATGGAGATCGTAGATGAGCTTCGCGAAGGGGAACATCGAGCGCTGGTCTTTAGCCAATTCGTTCAGCATCTCTTGTTGATTCGAGGAGCGCTCGACAAGCTTGGAATCAAATACCAATACCTCGACGGTTCGACGCCGGCGGCAAAACGGCAAGAAGCAGTTGACCGATTCCAAGCGGGCGAAGGCGAGCTTTTCTTAATCTCGCTCAAGGCAGGCGGAACCGGTCTCAATTTGACAGCAGCCGACTACGTGATTCACATGGATCCATGGTGGAATCCAGCGGTCGAAGACCAAGCGACTGACCGTGCCCACCGAATCGGCCAAGAACGAGCCGTCACTGTCTATCGCATCGTTTCCAAGGACACGATCGAACAACAGATTCTCGCATTGCATGCTGACAAGCGAGAACTGATCAGCGGAGTTCTGGACGGTGCCGACCGAGCCGGTCGTATGAGCACCGATGAATTGGTATCGCTGATCAAGTTAAGCCAAGCCGAAAGCTAGGCTCGGCCAAGAAGTGTAGCGAGCCGAAGGCAGACGATCAACTGCCTACGGCTGACGGGTTAAACTATTATGCTTCATGGCCAAGTACCGCAGCCTGGTATCTTCATCTTGTGTTAAGGTCCGCGTGGTAATCATGTAGATTAACACGGAGATGTTGCATTGGTAGAGTCCGGTAACTACGGAAATGAGTTCGGCATGAAAACTACAAAAGAAATCACACACTTATCAAGGGCGAGGGGGAGATGCATTCTCGTGTTGGCATTTGTCACTGTAGCCTCAAATTCGTTAGGGCCCCCAATCGCGATAGCCCACGAGGGCCATGACGATGGAAAAGGAGCGACCGACCAGAAATGGATCCAACAAAAAGCAACCCAAATCCGGCAACGGAACGATACCTCGACGCCTCAAATTCCGCTCCAGAGGCTCGTGGCGACTGGAGCCGAAAGCAAACCATTCTTCGCTGACTCGTTCGAGCCGTTCGCAATGCGGAAAGCGCTCAAGTATCGACAGGATTCGAAGTACTTTTATGTCGAATCGAATTCGATGCCTGACCATAGAATGATGGTTGGCATTAAGGCCTGGCAACAACAGGTACCGTTGCCGCAACCCTACTTTGACAACAATGCATGGCGCATCCCGCTGGAGCCGGTAGTGGCAAAGAACCCACTTTCAGCTAAGTCTCATTTCTTTCGGGGTGCCATTGCATTAGCAGCGAATGGTGTTCCAATTTTCAATCCGATCAAGAATGATGGCAAGACAGATACGTTGCTTGCAGGTGAACTGGACGAATTCGGAGGTCACTGTGGCCGAGCCGACGACTACCACTACCACGTAGCGCCAATGCATCTACAGGAGATCGTTGTTAAAGACAAACCAGTCGCTTATGCGCACGACGGAAACGCAATCTATGGATACACCGAACCGGATGGATCTGAAGTTGACGGGCTCGATCCGTTAAACGGTCACACGACGCCAGGGCTTGGTTATCACTATCATGCAACCAAGACATATCCCTATCTCAATGGCGGATTCCATGGCGAAGTCGTCGAGCGCGATGGTCAAGTTGATCCGCAGCCACGTGCAGGGGGTGTTCGACCAGCTCTCGCTCCGTTGCGAGGTGCCAAGATAGTTGACTTCGCGGAGCTAAAGGCGGACAGCTATCGACTGACGTATGAAATTCAGGGGCAGAAAGGCACGGTCAGTTACGTTTTAGCCAAGGATGGTTCAGCGCAGTTTACGTTTCTAGATCCCAATGGCAGGTCTCGGGCGGAAAACTATACACCGCGTCGCGGTAGCGATCGACCGCCACGCAATGATCCTCCGCCACGCAATGATCCTCCGCGTAGTAAGCAACCGCCAGAAGCTAGTCCGGACTACAAAGAAAAACTGGAACGCTCCAGCGTGAAAACCGGTTTCGCGGTGTCGAGTTCCGTAATCGGTGCAGATGGGATAATCCCGGTTGAATTCACCTGCGATGGTCAAAGCGCGTCACCACCAATCCAGTGGAAAGATGCGCCGATCGGAACCAAATCGTTTGCCCTCAGTCTCTGGCATACGGCTCCGGATCAAGAGAAGTCTTATTGGTTGGTCTACAACATTCCGGCCAATGTAGATCATCTCGACAAGAACGACCAGCAAACCGGCACCGTTGGCTTGAACGACAAAAAAACGCCAGCCTACGATCCGATGTGCTCGAAAGGGCCAGGAATGAAAAAGTATCACGTGACCGTCTATGCTCTATCGACTGAATTGAGGCTTCCGAAGGGAAACGAAAATCGCCAGAGTCTCCTCAAGGCCATGAAGGATGTCTTGCTAGCAGAAAAAACCCAGGACTTTCATTACGAACGAAAGAAGTAGTTTCCATTTTCCATCGAGAGCCAGAAAAGGGGTCAGGTCTCTTTTAAAAAAGAGACCTGACCCCTTTATTCCTCCACTAAAGGCTGGAAATTTTGATTTTGTAAAACACCAACCGCGATTCGTATTTTTTCGTATGAGACTCGGCCGTGCAAAGCCTCATGGATAGGTTTCAATCGATTCCAACCCGCGTATTGAACGACGGCTCTCAACTCTGCAAACTCGTCTTGACTTAACCAATGCGTTGGGTCAACGATCTTGTGGTCGAGTATGTACTGCGCCAAGTATTGGAAAACTGTCGACTTGGCCAAAGCCATTTGCGATGCAATTTCCTCGATCGCAAATTGTCGATCTACAAAGTGCTTACAGGCCGCTACAAAGTTAGGGTTGTCTGACGAAATGCGACTCGCTAGGGGCGCATTGGGAACAATAGACACCGCTGCGATGTCGTGGTCTCGACAATAGTTGGCGATCCATTCGACCAGGTCCTTGCCGAATTCAGTGATCTTTTTTTCTCCCAGCCCATGCACTTGAGCAAGATGCCGAATTTCGGAAGGCCTGCGCCGAGCCAAATCGCGCAACGTTATGTCTCCGCAAATGATATATGGAGGTACTCGGCGCAGGGCTGCCGCTTGTCGCCTCCAAGTGCGTAGGTGACCGAACAGCCCCATGTCGACCCCTTCCCATGAATCGACGAGCCCTTTGCGAGTCGGTTCAGCGGCTTGCATGACCGTTCGCGAAAGAACTGGCATCACCAATCCTCGTAAAAGTTTTTTGCCAAGATCGGAGACTTTGAGTACTGAGTATTCACCAGTACGCACCAAGTGCCCTTGCAACAAAAGCTGCTCGATCCAGTCGCGTATGTCTCCTTGACGGAATTCTTTGAGCAGCCCAAATGTTGACAACTGATGGTGGTGCCGACCGGCGATATCGGCTGCCTTGGAACCCATTAGTACCTTGGCAATATAAGCCGCTCCAAAATTCTCGCGAACTCGCATGACGCATGATAGTATTTTTTGGCCAATTACCAACGAATCGGCCATTTGCTCAAACCGTCCAAGGCACACGTCGCAGGCATCGCATCCTTCGCGGGTCCAAAATTGGCCGAAATGCTCACACAACAGTTGATGTCGGCACTTGGTGGAAACGCAATAGGCGTGAACACTTGCCAGGGCTATTTCGCTGGCAGCTTGACTGGCCTGCGGTGCATTCTCGATGATTCTCCGCCAGATGATCGAATCGTTGGCCGCGTACAGAAGCCAGCATTCGGCTTCGAGCGAATCGCGACCCGCCCGGCCTGACTCTTGCTGGTAGTTGGATAGCGACTTGGGCATACCCACATGGATGACGAATCGGACGTCCGACTTGTTGATCCCCATTCCGAATGCGATCGTGGCGACAACAATTCTGGCTTCGTCATTGATAAATGCGTCTTGTCGAAGAGTTCGTTCGCTGTCGCTCAGTCCTGCATGATACGCGACGCTAGAATAGCCAAGCTTGTTGAGTTCTGAGGCCATTGATTCGGTCTCGTCTCGGCTGATGCAATAGATAATACCGGCTGAGTCCGGATGCTTGTCGATGATCGACATGCATTGATTGATCGCATTCGATTTTTTGGCAACATGGTATTGAAGATTCGGACGAAAAAAATCCCCTACAATGATCTTTGGATCTCGTAGTCTCAACCCGGTTGCAATGTCTTCACGGACGGCGGGGTTGGCGGTAGCGGTGAACGCATGCATCGGCGTCGTTGGGAATCGATCTCGCAATAGTGCAAGTTCCCGATACTCGGGACGAAAATCGTGTCCCCACATACTGACGCAATGAGCTTCGTCGATCACAAAGTAACTGATGTTTAGGGTGGCTAAAAAATCGATCACGCGCGGCTTGAGGAGTGACTCGGGAGCCATGTAAAGCAACTTCAATTCGGATCGCTGTAGTTGTGCAAAGATTTTCCGCTTGGTTTCCTCAGATAAACCACCATGGACTGCAACTGCGGGAATGCCGCATTCCCTCAGGCCATCGACCTGGTCCTTCATGAGTGCAACCAAGGGCGAGACTACGACCGCCAATCCATCTCGGTGTATAGCTGGCACTTGAAAACACAGCGATTTGCCACCGCCCGTCGGCAGAACCGTCAAGGAATCTTGCCCCCGCATCACGGCTTGAATGGGCTCGATTTGTTGCGGCAGGAATTCGTCATACCCCCAATATGTCTTAAGGCAGAGCTGCAATGACGCAACGTCGATAAAATCACGTTCGTCCATAAAGTCCACAATTGGAGAAAGCCGGTGAATCAAGTACAATACCTGCGTTGTACACGTTGAACAACCAAAATTCAACGGCAGCAAAAGTGTCTCGTGGGATAGGCTTCCAGCCTGCCGACAGGCTGGAAGCCTATCCCACTTATTTATCGAACGATCCTTAGGTTCCATTTTCGAACTTGCAATTTGATCCTCGCCATGCCGGAAGAGCCTGTTCTTTTTACAGTTGGTCACTCGAATCACTCCGAAATGCGCTTCGTGAATCTGCTTGAGCGGCACGCCATCCAAGTTTTAGCAGACGTCCGAACACAGCCGTTTTCGAGGTATACGCCCCATTTCAACCGTGAAAGTTTGCAGGACACGCTTCGGGTCAAACGCATCAAGTATTTGTTCATGGGGGACCAGTTAGGTGGTCGACCGTCCGGCGAACAATTCTACGACGCGGAAGGACATGTGCTGTACTATCGCTTGGCAGACGCCGATTTTTTTCTCAAAGGCCTAGAGCGATTGCAGCAGGGCATACAATCGTTCCGCGTGGCGATGATGTGCAGCGAAGAGGACCCATCCGTTTGTCACCGGCATCGGTTGGTCGCAAAAGTATTGCGACAGCGCGGCGTTCCTATACAGCATATCCGCGACGATGGCCGATTGGATTCTTACGATGATGTCGAACCCCCATTTAAGCAACAACTACTTTTTGGAGAACTGGAACAAGACGAATGGAAATCTTTACTATCGGTTTCACCAAAATCAACGCTCGAGAATTTTTTGGAAGATTAAAGCGAGCCCGCATCGATCGCTTGGTGGACGTGCGGCTCAACAACACATCGCAATTGGCCTCCTTCGCCAAACGAGATGATCTGGAATACTTTCTCAGGGAGCTGTGTGGAGCCAAGTATTTGCATGAGCCGATTTTGGCACCTACTCAAGAAATGCTAGACAAATATAAAAAGGAAAAGGGTTCTTGGGCCGACTACGAAAAACGATTTCTTGGACTGATGGCAGATCGCAATATCGAACAAAAGCTAAAGCCGAACGACTACGAGCATTCACGAAGCGTTTTATTGTGTAGCGAGGATACGCCAGACCAGTGCCATCGACGGCTTGTTATCGAATACTTGCAAACCAAATGGCCCAATGTGCAAGCAATGCATTTATGAGAATCGTGAAATAAGTGGGATAGGCTTCCAACCTGTCGACAGGCTGAAAGCCAATCCCACGGCAAAATCTGACGGTAATTTTTCGAACAATCCTAAGCGATGCGACTGATCATCAACCATTTGACTCGAATGCAGCCGGGATATTTTTGTGCGGCAGGCATCGAAATCAAAACGGGGTTGCATGTCAGGCCCATCCTAGAGACCGGGCTAAAAACTGAGTTGCTCCATCGTAATGGAGGACCATTTGAGCTAGGTGTAACCCTTGATCTCGGCCCCACGCGGTTTGTTGGACATACGCCGGAAAT
>JANLRK010000334.1:0-5459 GCA_031361585.1 Pirellula sp.
ACCAGTATTTGGATCAGTTTTCAGGAGTTCATACGTTGGTTACCGGAATTTACGAGTGCTTGTTCCTTTTCGACAGCAATCACTACGCTCGCGATGCAAGCGGTGTTGCGGCTTCAGTGGAGTCCATGATCGGCGATGTCGGCGGGGAAATTTTGGTCACCCGACTTTGGGCTGAGCAAAGACTTGCCTACCAAATCAAAGGGCATCAAAAGGGAACCTATTGGCTTGCCTACTTCAAGCTAGATACTTCCAAACTTAAGGAGTTGAACCGGGCTTGCCAGTTAAAGGAAAGCCTGCTTCGATTCATGTTCACTCGCATTGATCCGCGATTGATCGACGCGTTGGTCGCACATGCTCAAGAAAAAGTAGTGGTGCCGATCGATGTTGTCCTAGAGAAACAAGCTGTAGGCGTTGGCGCGGGTGTCGACGATGAAGAAGATCTTGAGGCTGATGACGAATAGGACGTTCGAGGGCAGCTCAATCGGTTTAATCCCTTCGTTTTAATAGTGGTCGAGGGTCCATCATGGCTAGCTACAATCGAGTTATTCTGCTTGGCAATTTAGTGCGAGACATTGAACTGCGGTACACGAACAGCCGCATGGCGGTTTGTCAAAATGCAATCGCCGTCAATGATCGACGCAAGAACGCAAGTGGCGAGTGGATTGACGAAACATCTTTTGTCGACGTGACTTTTTTTGGCAGAACCGCTGAAATTGTCAGCGAGTACCTCGGAAAAGGCTCACCGATTTTCGTCGAGGGACGACTAAAACAAGATACGTGGGAAAAAGACGGCCAAAAAAGAAGCAAGCTTTATGTGATCGTCGACCGGATGCAATTGCTCGGCGGACGAAACGAAGGTAAAAACGGCGAGGCGCGACCACCATCCAAAACAGCAAGTACAGGGAATACACGGTTCGTGGATTCCGCTCATGACGGACCTGGGGCTATGCACACCGGAGGGAATTCCGAGATGCACGTTTCCGAGGCTGGGGACGATGTCTACGTTAACGAAGACATGCCCTTTTAACAATCAACTATCACAATCTTACACGATGAATTTTTTCGGATCGAAGTTTTAAAATGGCACCTACCAAAAAGAAGCGAATCCCTCAGTTCCCACGATTGCCCAAAGGACCCAATGGCGGCATCCAATTGATGCTGATCCAAAATGTTGAGTACCTTGGGAAATCCGGGCAAGTGGTGGAAGTAAAGCCTGGCTACGCTAACAACTTTTTGATCCCCGAAGGGTTGGCAATTGTTGCGACCGACCATCATAAGCGAATGGTTGAAAAGCACCGAGCAAAGCTCCTCGACATCGAAAAGCAACGCCTAGCCTCACTGCGCACGCTCGCGGACCAACTTTCTAAACAATCGATCAACGTCGAGGCAAATGCCAATGACGAAGGCCATCTTTACGGCAGCGTTGGTGCGACAGAAATCGTCGCGGCCCTCAAAGCCAACGGCTACCATATCTCCGCAGACCAAGTTAAGTTGGAAGGGGTGCTAAAAGAATTGGGGCTGTACACGGTCAAGATTCAAATGCACCATGAGATCTCCACCGAGCTCAAGGTTTGGGTCGTTCCAACCGCAGCTCACTAAAGCATGCTGCCTCGCGAAGAGTTTATCGAACAAGCTTATCTTTTTCGAGTTCTCGCGGAACGTTTAGGTCAGGATATGACGCTCCAAGATCTCTTGGAGCAGTGTCGATTCGAAGTGCTGGCCACCACCAAGCTGCCCATGGCAATTGGTTTTCTTTGTACCGAGCTCAAGCATTGTGGGGTGCTCGCCGACGGAATGAAGCGGCTCCGTCATTACTTCTCCCCATTCCAGAGCTTTGTCGTAGAGCAATCGGAACTCGATAGCGGTCGATTTGATTTTCAGACGGCACTCCATGTACTAAGATTTGAAGCCGAATACCGTGCAAAATCAGACAATCGCCAGGGATTCTTTTTCTATCAATTCGAGGTCTTATGCCGCAATCGATTGAACTACGACCAAGGTCTCAAGGCGATGAGCGACGACCCCTTGTACACGCCGGAATGGCGTGACTGGATCTTGGTCGTCCGAAAACAGCTTGGGATCGTGGATATCGCCGATCTCATCTATGGTCGTAGCGATGAATTTGTTCATTATCGCAAACGGCACTTAGGCGAAGACGCAGAGGCGGACTACCCAATCCTGTTTGGCGAACGGGAAGGGAAGATTGCATTCGCAAATCGCCGCAAAGAACCGCTGTTCTTATTCGCTGCCATGCAACGCCATTTGGGCTATCCGGCTGTTCCACGACGACAAGTTCAAGACGCCTCCATCGAGATGATTCCCCAAATGCACCGCCGCATCGAACGTCTCGAACAACGATTGAAGTTTATGGAAGAGGAGCAACGGCAAGGAATCGATATCACCAAGTTCTACGCGGGACAGAATAAGAAACCGCCGATTGATTTGAGTGACATCGAAGACCTACTGTAGCATGGCCCCCTGGGCCGTGATAAGTAGATAAGTAGCTTGCTCCCCCGGGGCCGTAATAAACACGGTTCGCAACTCCTGCAGACAGATCTCTTAACCACAGAGGCACGAGGATCGCAGAGGCACGAGGATCACAGAACAATCACTGACATTGGATCATGCGATTCTCTGTGTTCCTCGTGTCTCTGTGGTTCAATGTTCAGGTGATGTCACTCTCGGCAAGAGTGACCTACTGTTTACTTTGCTGCACGGCCTATGCAATGAACCTCGAAACCCAAATGGGCGAGTTTTTCCCGATCAAGAATGTTTCGGCCGTCGAAGATAAAAGCGGGCTGGCGCATGCCATCAAAAATGCGGCGTGCATCCACCGTTTTGAATTCGTCCCATTCCGTAAGTACCGCGATGGCATGTGCCTCACTTGCTGCCGCATAGGCGTTGTCCACCACGGAAACGTTGGTATCGATAAGTTTCTTGTGCTTGTCGGATAGACCACCAACGCTGTCTGCGAAAGCCATCTCGAGTTCGGATCGGATTTGCGATTCGGGGACCCGTGGATCGTAAATAACCAACCTAGCTCGTTCCTCAAGCAAATCGCGGCACACATGGATGGACGCGGATTCGCGAGTATCGTTCGTGTCTTTCTTAAATGCAAAGCCCCAGATCGCGATCTTCTTGTTCGATACGGTATTGAACATGGTACGTACGATGCGCTCCGAAAATCTTCGCTTTTGGTAGTCGTTCATGATGACAACTTGCTCCCAATATTGAGCAACTTCGCGAAGTCCGAAATGTTCGCAAAGATAGACCAAATTCAAAATGTCCTTTTGGAAGCAAGAGCCGCCGAAGCCTACGGACGCCTTCAGAAATTTTGGACCAATCCTCGAATCGGTTCCAATGGCTTTGGCGACCTCGTCAACATCGGCGCCGGTGGCTTCGCACAGGGCCGAGATTGCGTTGATGGACGACACGCGTTGCGCCAGGAAAGCGTTGGCTGCTAGCTTGGAAAGTTCGCTGCTCCAAAGGTTGGTAGTCAATATTCGCTCTCGCGGGATCCATCTCGCATAGACTTGAGCAAGGCGTTCGACGGCCTCCAGGGATTCACCTCCGATGAGTACCCGATCGGGCTGTAGCAAGTCTTGAACGGCGGTGCCTTCCGCGAGAAACTCGGGGTTGCTCAACACATCAAATGTAGCTCCGTTGGCAGAACTGCTCAGAATTCGTTTTACCGCTTCTGCCGTCCGTACGGGGAGTGTTGATTTCTCGACGACGAGTTTGTGCCCTTTGGAACACTTGGCGATCTGGCGCGCACATTTCTCGATAAACTCGAGGTTGGCAGCCCGTCCTGCTCCGATACCGAAAGATTTGGTCGGTGTGTTCACCGCGATGAATATGATATTGGAATCGCTGATTGCAGAATCGACCTGCGTCGAGAATTTGAGGTTTCTACCACGCGCTTCGCGAACGATTTCATCGAGCCCGGGTTCGTAAATGGGTAGCTGGTCCGAATTCCATTGGTCGATGCGTGCCTGATTGAGATCGACGACATGGACCTCGATGTCTGGGCATTGCTTGGCGATCATGGCCATCGTCGGGCCTCCGACGTAGCCGGCACCAATACAGCAAATTTTCACAGGGGACGAATTCATGGATAAGGTAGTTTTTTGGGAGATACGAGAAGACCCTAATATAGGTACCGAATATTCGCCTGAATCCACTATACTAGCTTCGTCGGCCACAGCGACTGTACTGAAAGCCCCATTTTGCTTAGTTTTGGCAATATCGCTACGTCTACGCTCAGCTTCTCCTCGCGGCTTAGGAGCCAATCCGTTCGACCAGCAATCACGACCAAGATCGCAATGCAAGTAGCTGCGACATGGATGCCTAGCAGGAGAACGGTTGGTAGGAATAGAAGGGCAAACGTTCGCGAGTCGATGCGACAGCCTGCTCGACTCATGCTAATCACTGTTAGCAACATCACCGCCAGATTCGCAATCAACGTAGCTGTCACGGACCCAGCTAGTCCATAGTACTGGATCAAGGGAAGATTCAAACCAATGTTAATAAGCAAACCAATCAGTAAGTTGACGCTGGCTGCTTTAGCACGCTCGGCGCAAAGCAAATAGGCTCCAGCAACCATCGATACGCTTCCCCATGTACACTGAAGCAAGGAAAGACCAAGGATCGATTGCGCAGCCTGATACTTGCCAGCAAACACCCAGTCGAATAGAAGTGGCGAGAGCACGAGGGCGGCTACAGAAACTGCAGTGAACGCAATGCTTAACAAGGACAATACAATGCCCATGCGGCGTTGGATTTCTTGTCGGCGACCAGATTCCCAATCCGCGCTGAGGTAGGGCAACAAGATTCCGCTAAGCGTCAATGCGATGCTGACCAACAAATTGGGGATGATGCGTCCACAATAGTATTGGCCTACCAATGCTTGTCCGACCGCCTCCCCGCCAGACGAAAAATGAAGCAGCATATAACGATCGCTCAGCTCGAACGAGTTAGCTAGAAGATTGCTTAGCCAAAGCGATACGGCAAAAGGCAAAATACGAGGCCACATTTCGGAATGGGGCAATGCGCCTTGGTCGCCAAACTCTTGCCCACAGTTCCGCCATACGCTCCAGCCTCCAAGGAACGCCCCTACTACACACGCAGCAGCATAGCTTGGCAGAAGCACAATCCAAGAATTCGAAAGACTCAGACATGCCACTCCAATGATTGCAAAGCACATTCCATTGGCGAATTGCATCGATGAAAGCACACGGACTTGACGTAACGACAACGCTACGTCATACACAAAATTGTAAACCACCTGCGCCAAGAGCGCGACGACCGTCCAGACAACGATTTCGAGCGTCGCCGGTGAACCATAAACCAACCAAGCGAACGAATCTTTCGCGAACAGCATCGCGACCGCTACCGACCCAGTACTTAGGACGCATACGGCGGCAACGCGATTCATGTAAGCCGATAAACACAAGCGTTGA
>JANLRK010000372.1:0-9489 GCA_031361585.1 Pirellula sp.
TACTGGCGGACGTTCGATCCGCATCCACCGGGACTGTTTGCGCCGTCGTCAAACGTCCGAGCGATCTACCGTGATATCCAACTGTTTCGCGAACGCAACGTAAAGTACGTCACACTGGAATGCGAAGACTTCATGGGAGCCGGATTGAACGGCGACCCGGCGTCGAACGACCTGCAAAGCTTCATGCCGCTCCGTGCGTGGCTGGGGATGAAGTTGATGGATGATCCTTCGAGCGAACTGGAATCGCTGCTTCAGACATTCTGCAAAGGCTACTATGGAGCGGCCGCGCAACCGATGCGCGAATTGCTGGAGATCATCGAAGAGCGGCAGTCGATGATTGCCGCGAATTCGTCGAACATGCGGCGACATGTGTGGCTCGAGGCGTTGTGCGACTCGACATTTTTTGCGAATGCCTTTCGTTGTCTCGATGCCGCCTCGGTGGCTGCGAAAGACGAATTAGTGGCGCTGATTCATGTGCGTCGTGAACGGATCATAATCGATTCCGCGTTCCTCTGGATCGAGGCGAGCGTGCGACGGCAGGCGGGTGCATCGACCGCATTCCCGTCTCGAGCTGAAGTACTGCAACGGCATCGCGCCGATTGGACAGCGTATGTCGCTGCGGTCTTCGACAAGACCGGTCAGGAAACGATCACACCACTGATCGAGCCCGGCCTGCAGCTGTTGGAAAAGCTCCGCACCGAAGACACCGACTCATCGCGCACGGCTGTCGCGACCACCGAAGCCGAGATTACACAGGATGGCCAGCTCAGCGAACCGTTCTGGGAGCACGCACGCTCGCTGCGGCTGCTGCCACGCGATCCAAATGGGGCAAACGATGACAACTCGAAGTTTCGTTTCGCGTGGACTTCCGAAGCACTCTACGTCGGCATCGAACAACCGACTGCAACGGCCGCAGCGATCTGGGAAGTCTCCCTGATGACCCCCGATCGGAAAGGAGTGCAAGTCGCACTGCACGCTCAGGCGACCGGCAGCGTCGCGGGGTACTTCTACGCTTACCCCGTCAGCGGCATGATGGCCGTGGCGAATCGCAAGAGTCTCAGCAAGTTCGTCGCTCACAAAACCGAGCAGCTCGTCACCGCCGAGTTCCGCATCCCATGGACCGATCTGCCGACAGAAGCGAAGCCCGACGACGAGTTGCTGCTGAACATCGCCACTTTCCCGATGCTCGACTCAAAGACGCCCAGCCACGTCTCCAGCCCCTCGCTGATCGGCAACTCACCGACGTACAACCCGGCGTACTACGGCACGGTGCGATTGGGGAAGTGAAAGATCAGTTCAACAACGGATGAAACCCGACAGAAGGAAGAAGTGATGACCAACGTGAAGCGAATGCTGTGCTGGACCGGGATGCTCTGGAGCCTGCTGGTGCTCCGCGCGAGTGGGGAGATGATTTTTCTCGAAGCAGAAACCATGCAGCCGTCGTCGAGCGGCTGGGTTGCGACGAGCAACGATCAGACCGGGCGGGCTTCGCGGACCCGAACTCTGTGGGGTGCAGAAGGGGCCGGCGATGCAGTGGCCTCGAAAACCGTGCGCGTGAACGAAGCTGGGCGGTATCGGATTTGGGTGCGGTATATGCAGGTCGCGGCGTGGCGCGGAGCGTTTCAGCTGACTGTCTCTGTGGATGCAAAGCAACTGGCTGCGAAGACGTTTGATTTGGCCATTCTGCCCGATGTCGCCGACTGGGAATACACCTGGCAGTCGTTGGAAGCAGACCTGCCTACCGGAGAAGTGACGCTCGCGCTGGCGAAGCACGAACAGAAGAACTGCGTCGGCTATGTGCGGCATATCGACTGCGTGCTGCTCACAACGGATCAGAATCTCGTGCCCGATCATCTGCCCTTCGGACCGCAAACGCTGGTGCGAGTCACGATGGGCGAAGGCTATGACCGACCAGTCTACCTGCACTTGTTCGCCGACCATTATCGCTCGCCGTGGTACGCGCACTATGCAATCGGGCGGGCCGGCATTCTCGCAGAACTCGCGCCGCCCGCCGAACAGATGCTGAATCCGGGCGACGTCACACCGTGGTGCAATCTGACAACGACGGTCTACCAGGATTCGGGAGCGTCGCTGAATTTGTCGGTGCGGCATTCGTATCATGAGAAGGCGGCCCACTTCAGGGCGAAGCTGGAGTTCGCGCGGGCCAGTGTCGCCTTTCGCTCTGCGAATGGACGTGCTTTTGAGGAGCGACCGACGAACGACGACGTCGAAGTTATCAAGACGTTCGATGTCGAAGCGACGCCAAACGGGCTTGTCATCTTCGCACCTCCCGACCTGGATTCGTCACGGAATGTCGCGATGCTCAAACGCGACCGTGAATTCGCGGACGAGATTGGCAAGCTCGCCGATGCGTTCGCTTGGCCAACTCATGGACGCAAGCCGGTCAGGATTCCATTTTTGGTCACATCGAACATCGGCGGGTACGAACTGCCGGTCGATGCCGCCGTGCAGATTCGCGAGCAAAAGACGCTCGACTATTTTGGTTTCAACGGCGGGCCTGAACGAATACTGCACGGCACGTGGTATATGCAGAACGACTCGTACGCTCGGCCTGATCTTGACATGATGCGGTCGCGTGCGCGCAATGATTTCGAGTTTTTTGTAAAGTCGGGGCGCAATCTGAACAGCATCGCCGCCTGCATGTTGATGGACGAGCCGACCGGCCAACCCGCAGCGTTCATGGCGAAGGACGAGGCGTATCGCGACCGTTTCCGCGAGTGGCTCAAGGCGAAGTCGCTCACGCCGGAAGGGCTGCTGGTCGCGAGTTGGGACGATGTGCGGCCGGTCGTCGAAACCGAACGCGATCAATTCCCGGCGATGCATTACTTCACGCAACTGTTCCGCACGCGAGCCATCGGCGACTTCATGTCGGCCCAGCGAAAGATATTGGAGGAAGTTCGCGGCCGATCGCTCCCGACGATGGTCAACTTCAGCGACGGGGCGACGTATCACGCCAACTTTTTTAGTCAGGGGATCGACTACTTTGAGCTGCTCGATGCCGACAATCAGAACGCGATCTGGGGCGAAGACTGGGCGAACAACTCCTCGACGTATCAATGCGCCGGATTCAACGTCGCGCTGATGCAGGCGGCAGCGAGGAAACGCGGACAGACGGTCGGACACTACCTGATCGCTCACGCTGGTCGTACTCCGTGGGACACGAAAACGAAGGCTGTCAGCGAGACCGCGCGAGGCGTGCGGATGTGGCAGAATTTTTCATACGGGCCGAGCTGGGGCAGTCATGAAGGCGGTCCGCCGTCGCGTAGCCATTTGTGGTGGGGCAAGCCGGAACTCTGGCGAGCCAACGCGGAAATTTCGCGCGAAATCGGAGCCGTCGAAGACTGGCTGCTGACGGCGAAGCCCGCACCCGCTGATGTCGCGATTCTGTACTCGTCGTCTTCCGACGCATGGACGATGTGGACGAATCTCGCAACTGGATTCGACCGCATGCACACCTGGCTGGCACTCGCACACGCTCAGGTCCCGACGGACATTCTGTCGGAACGAGATGTCGAAGCAGGGCTACTGACTCACAAAGTCTGTTACCTCTCTGGCCCGAACCTGACTCACGCAGCGGCCATCAGGTTGCAGGCGTGGGTCGAATCCGGCGGCACATTGTTCCTCACCGCCGGAGCCGCATCACGCGATGAATTCAATCGCCCGCTCGATACGTTGACACCACTGCTTCCCACGAAGCGAGCCGAGGCGGCACATCTGGAGCCGTATCACAACTCCGGCAAGTTCCTGAGCTATCTTAACTCGCAAGACACCGTGACCTGGGGCGACGAAAAACTCGAAGTGCTTTCGATGAAGCAGGGTTTGTCGCCTTTCACTCCGCGAAAGAATATGTTCTTTCCCGGAACGAACGACGACATCGAGATTCTCGCCACCTTTCAGGACGGCCAGCCTGCGGTCGTAAGCGGCCGCGCTGGGAATGGTCGAGTCATCGTCTGTGGCTTTCTCCCCGCGTTGTCTTACATCAAGCCCGCACTCGTGGCGCGACGCCCGCTCGAACAAAGGCTCGACGCCCACTACGCCGCCGCGAAGCTCAATGCCAGCGACAACGATCAGCCCGAAGCGACCAGCGCGACTGCCAGCTCCGTCACCGTGGCCACCACCGTCGAAGGCATCTCGCCCGCCGACCGCGAATTGCTCGACCGTTCGCACAACCCGTGGCAGTTTTCGGCAGCAATCCGCGAAAGAATCCTGACGCCCGTCCGAGCGGTCAAGCTCACGCCCTCCCTGATCTGCGACACGCCGCTGGTCGACGCGGTAGAGCTTCACTGTGAGCAAGGCATCCTGATTGCGCTCTCCAACCACACACTGCAGCCGCTCGACCGCATTGAACTGCGATTGAAAACCGATAAGCCCGTTACTCGCGTCGAGTCTGTGCGGCTCGGTCCGATTCCCTTCGAGCGACTCGACGGCGGTTTGATCCGAGTCGCGCTGCCGCTCGCCGCCAGCGACTTCGTGACCGCATCGCGTGACTGAGAACTGAGAACTTGGCGATTTGACAGTCGAATAAGGGGACAGCCGAATGAGGAAACTTGTGATAAAACGACAGTTCGCGAACATGACTTCGTCATCAATGCAACTCGGAGATTCGCCTACCCCCATTCGGTTCTACCTTTCATTCGTTGGCCTCCTCCTCGCTTTTATGTGTTCTACAGATGCCGACGAACCGCTGTCACCCGCGCATCGGCTGATTGTCGGCTGGGACGATGCCGTGATCGTGTGCGGGCCGGGGACTGTGGCGGGGATGGATTCGCCACAGGCCATCGAACAGATGGTCAGGCGCTGGAAGGGACGCGGTCATCAAGGCATCTATTGGCGCGTCGATGAAGCGATGTTGCCTGATCAATTCATGACTCGCTGGAATCCGAAAGTTTCGCCGGGAGTCAACTACCTGCTGGAACGTGTCGATCAAAAGCTGCATGATTTTCCGGTACTCAAGACGCTGCTCGCGGCGGCGGACAGAGAACAACTCGAAGTCTGGGCCTGGTATCCGACAATCTATAGCAACGGAGCACCGCCGACTGGGCCTGGCTTCACACAGGCGTGGCTCTACGAAAACAAGTTTGCCACCGATCATCCCGAAGTTTTGTCAGTCGATCGTGCCGGGAACAAGCACTTCATGGTTTGGGAGTACGCGTACCCGGAAGCTCGGAAAGCGAAGGTTTCTGAGTTCGTGCAGTTCGCGCAGGACTATGGGTTCAAGCGGTTTGTCGCGTGTCTGCGCACCGAGGCCGCACAGATGCAGCCCGCTCCGAAGCATGCGGATCAATTCGGTTTCAACACGCCCGTTGTCGAGGAAATGAAAAAGAGGCATGGCATCGACATACTTACTGACTCACGATTCGACTACTCGGACCCGAAGTTCGATGTTCGCGATCCGCTGCTCGAATCGTGGCGTAAACTTCGAGGCGAGTATCTCACTCAGTTTTATCGCGAGCTTCGTGCCGCACTGAACGACGTCAATCCGGAAATTCAGATCGCGGTGCAGATTCCTGGCGAACGTGCGGGGACATGTCTCGGCAACTGGCATCTCGATTGGCGCACATGGGTCGATGAAGGCTTAGTCAACGAGCTGGTGGTACCGGTGGTGCTCGACGGATACGAAGGCTATGGTCCGCGGGCCACGCCGTCCGACTTCGGATACATCGACGGTGCGGTGACTGTCGAGACGGTGCGTCGGTTCGTCGAACAGAGTCGTCAGCCAACCGTGCGCGTGATTCAAGCCGGCGGGCCGGCGTCGAGCTATCACACTCCGCCACAATACGCGGATGGCTGGCGGCTCGATGCGTGGCACGATCTGTGGTTGTACAACCTGGCCGAGCGTTGGGAGCAATGGCAGCAGGACATTGCTGAGTTCGGCAACATTAGGTTCATCGAGCAGTCGTTCGATGAGTTTCCGATTGGCCATGATGGCTATGGTGGCGGTTTCGGCGACTTTTGTCATCGTCCAGATCTGCGATACGGTCCCGGATATTGGGAGCGGCTCGGTGATGGCACAGACGAATTGCCTCATGCGCAGAATCGAGTTCGGCGCGGTGCGGCTGGCAACGCTCTCAAAGTGTCGCGCGCCGACAACGGATTGGCGAATCTGACCGTAAGGCATCATAGCCGTCACGACCGCAGCGCATTTCCGTTTCCCGGCGACACCGCGATCAGCAGCGGGACTTGTCAGCTCGACTTCTGGCTGTACCGGCCGGACGACAAGTCGGCCGCCGTCGTGACTTTGCAATACGATCACGATCCGACACACCGTCACAACGTCGCGCTCTACATCCCTGCTGGCGAGCCTGCGGTGATTCACTTCAATCAAGACGGGAAGTACGTCGCCTCGAACGCGACACTCGCCGTCAATCAATGGCAGCGAGTGACGATGAACGTCGATCTCGAACGAAAAACCTACTCGGCCGAGACTCTGGTTGAAGGTTCGACGGAAGCGGTTGCGGAAAACATCTGTCAGGACATTCCTTACGCCTCACAGTTCAACGCCTTCAATATGGTTGAATTCAGCCCGCAAGGTGTTACCGACAACCTGTTCTATCTGGACGATGTTTCGTTGCGCTGGACGCCGACGCCGAATTTTGAGCGGACGGGCACCGAGATGCTGCTTCAAGCGAGCTTTGAGCCGGAGGCGAATGATCGGTGGTCGATGCGCGAAGGGCAGGCGACGGACATCGCGATAGACAACGATGTGTCTTTCGGTCACGAATTGCATTCGTTGCGGATGCGAGGATGCGGCGGACGCGTGCAGATCTCATCGCCAGAAAATACGTGGCGCCCCAATGGCTTGCTGCTCATTGACTGCGACATCTTTCTTCGAAGCGATTTACCCTATGTTCAAATCACACCCGGTCCGAACGTAACGAGTTCCAATGAAGTCGGCCTCGCGTTGGTTACGACCGCAGACAATAATCCGCTGATCGAATTGAGGACTCATCAAGGCAGGTGGCATCATCTTGACGCCGACAAGCTGGCTGACACGAAAGTCCCCGCCGCATTCGATGCGTGGAATCATCTGCAACTGGTAATCGACCCGTCGAGCAAGTCCTACCAAGTCATCCTGCAAGTCATCGGCGAAGCACCTCGTCTGCTGTGTCGCGGCTCGCTGAACCGCATGCCTGCTGGAAGCGATCCGCTCGGTGTCGAATTCTTTTGCCGTCGCTCAAAAACGCACACGGATGGCCCTGCGTTCGACAATCTGCGGGTCACTCGCCGCATTCTGAAAGCGGTGAGATGAGTTTCGATTCCTCGATGCTCATTTGCTGAATGAGCGCGACGTCCGATGTAAGTCCCAGTTCGTTCAATTGCGTTTCAGATGCTTTAACTGCCACGGTGACTAACAATAGAGCGAGGATCAGTACAAGTTATTTTTGTAGGCCCCGTCGAGAGCTGCCTGCATTTTGGCCACATCGTATTCCGGCATTTGCACTTGATCGGTGAACATCTCGGCCGCGCAGGGCAGGCTCTGCAAACTCGGCCATTCTTCGGGTTTCCAAAGCTTCGATCTCAAAAGTGCCTTGGCACATTGCAGGTAGCACTCTTCAACGTCGACGGCAACCGCGACCAGAGGCCGTTTTCCTTGCGCAGTCAATGGTTCTAGCCACGCTTCGTCTCGAATGATTGCCGCGCGGCCGTTGACTCGCAGGGTCTCCCCAAAACCGGGGACGAGAAAGAGCAGCCCGATGCGGCCAGTCTCCAGAATGTTGTGAAAACTGTCGGCTCGCCTGTTACCGAAGCGATCAGGAATCAGCAGCGTTCGATCATCAAGGACAGACACGAAACCCGGAGCGTCGCCGCGCGGTGAGGCATCGCAACGACCATCTGCAGAGTGCGTGCTGATGATCGCGAAGGGCGAATGAGCAATGAATCGACGCATGTGCTCATCGAGAGTCTTCAGTTCTTTTCTGAGGGACATAGCCGATGGCGTGCCGAGGATAGCAGCGAGTTCCTCGGCAGAGTGAATCTGGTCTGCAAATCGATTGAATAACATGGCAGTCTCAAAAGGATTAATTTGCGGCTTTCAATACCGTTGGCAGCTCCGCTCGATTGAATGATAGCCACCGAGCATATTAGTGCAGCTTGCGAGCAAGGGGATCGAGCGCGGCCTCAGTTCCAGCGAATTCTGCCCGTGCCTTCGAACGCAACCTGTGCGAAGCTGGTTTGTATGGAAGACTCGTCCATGCCGGAATCTTTTAGCGTTAGCTTGACTGCCCGTAGAACTTCGAGGCGATATGCGGATTGGTCATTGTTCTTTGCGATGCGCTGGGAAACACTACTCCAATTGAACTCCAGATGCTTCATGAATTGCTGAAACCAATCCAGGCCATCCGCTTCGATCGAACCGGTATTTAATGCGGAATCAGGCTGCTTTTTTCTACCATTGGCACTTGAGTTTGAAATGGCATTGGTTAGCGAAATGAGCGCGATGCCCGCCGCATCATGATAGTGAGCCAATGTGGCCTCCTTGCCTACATAGATTTTATCGGTTTTGCTGATGCAGGTAAACGCCAGTGTAGTCGCGCCAAAACGTAAGCAATTCGCTCTTTGAATTCAGGTTGATCAGTCTATTGCCAACGGACTCGATTTGAAATCAGAGGGACAACAACTTGGCGATTGCAAGTTTGGCCTTTTGTAGACCCGAAAAGGTATCGTCGAGCATCGGGCGATTTTGGTCGTTGGCTTCGATGGCGATGATGTCTCGTTTGACGACTTCGATGAGTTGCAACATTTGAGATAAGCTGTTGGAAATTACTTCGGGTTTTACTTCGGGTTTGGGAAAAGCATCGAAATCCCTCGGAAATAGCGTGGTATTCGAGTTCCTCTTCGCCCATTATGGCTCCCATGCCACAGCCACACCCAGCCATCTCAACCCTGTTTTCCCCTTGGAAACCAGGGTTTTTTTGTTCCTCCGTTTGGCTCGGTATGGTTTCAGTACCCATAGGGATGGAACCACAAATGGCACCACTTTTTGCACCACTTCCAGAGGCGCCCTCGACTATCGCTCTCTGGAAGCTCTCAGCCGTCGCCATAGCGTAGTGCGCCATCGCAACCGGAACTGAGTTGCCGAGCCAGCTGGCGACGTCCTTAGCGGGGTAAACCGCCAACAGCTCGGTTTCCCGGCTCGCTCTCAGATTCTGAAATAGCTTTGGCCAGGGTACTAAGCCAGCTTGCTTGATCAGCCGCTCGAACTGCGTCCGCAGATTGATCGAATTCCCTCGGTAGCGTTCAATCACGTAGGTGGCCCCCTCAGGGGCTGCATCCCATGCCGACTCCAAGAACGGCCGCAGTTCTGGAAAGATCGGGCAAACCCTCACGCCACCACTCGAATGGTGCTCGGTTTCGCTTGCGTGAATGGTCATCCGCGATTCGGGCAGATTCACGTCGCACCACTTCAGCCGCAGCAGCTCCGAAGGGCATCGCAGGCCCGCATAGCGAGCCAGGGCGAGAATCGTTTGC
>JANLRK010000409.1:0-3783 GCA_031361585.1 Pirellula sp.
AGAATCACAGATGCGAGCGGACGAAGAATTTTGCTCTCGCTCGACTCGACAAGTGTGATCAATCCTGAGGTTGGTCGCGAGATCCGAATAGGATTGGTCAGTAAATAAGGAAGACGGAACGAGAACCAGCAAATGAAAAAACGCGAGAGGGTAACGGAAGTTACTCTCTTTTTGTTTTTGGATCGCACAAGAATTCTAGACCACATGAATTCTAGACCACGAACCCAACCGCACAAAATTATTAACCGCGGATACCGCGGATTGACCAGATAGCTGCAAGCATTCAAGTGACGCGCTGTTCGATCTAAACTCTTTCATCCGTGAAATCCGTGGTTCAATTCTCGTCATTCGAAATTTTGCATCCCGATTAGCTACGCAGGCATTGCATTTTGATTGCAAGCGTTAGAATGACGTTTTGCCCGAAGGTGTGTTTCTGAAAATTGGGACCATTGATATGTCAGATTGGCGAGGTGGCGACGACAAGAATGATAAAGGTCGCAAAGATCAAAAAGCCAAACCAAAAGCACTACCAATAATAGTGCCGAAGTACCCCTCGCCATCCAATGAAGCGGCTCCCAGCACTAGTGACTGGCGAGGAAAAGGTCGGGGCAGAAATGGAGTTCGAGCAGAAAGCGAACGGACTTGGACCGGTGCCGGAAATCAAGCTACATCTTCTACTAGTGGCTTAAAAAAAGCAGTCGTGGTTGGAACGCTAGGCGCTACAATTATTTCTTTGTTTGCTTTATATGTCGTGTACATATTTTGGCGATATCCATCCCTCCCTATTGTCATCAGTATTTCCGATTTTTACGCATCAAATGACTTAGGGGAGAATCCGTTTGGTACCCAGATGCACAATCAGCTCAAGGAGGCACCAAAACACCTCGATCTAAAACTGGCCTCCGACAAAGTCAACGCCAAAAAGCTATATGGGAACCCCGAAGAAATTCCACGCGGCGGACCTGATAGGAATGTAACGACTCACTTTCTCAGTTGCTTAATTGCAAGAGCTGGGAAATCATCCAACAGTCAACCCGGTGAATGGGTCTTGCTTCTTAAGGATGACGATCCTTTTTCGAGCGACACGGACAGCCAGGGATTACCGATCAAAGAGTTTCTCCAGCGAGTTGCTGAACAAACCGCACCCAACTGTTACTCTTGGATTGTTTTCGATGTAAAGCCTCTGACGGTGGTCACAAATTTGGGGGATCTGGAATTTCCTATAGAGGCCTTCAAGACGGCTTTTCATTCCGGCTTGGACAAGGATCTTCAGGATCGACTAATTATTAGCTTGCCTTGTGAACAAAATCAGGAAAGCTGGATGGCACCTGAGTTTTCGAGTTCGGTATTTGCTCACTTTTTTTGGGAGGGAGTCTTCTCTGGCTTTGATTCCAAGAAAGGTGTCGTCACGCTTGAACAATTCGAAGTAAATTTGAGAAAGAAGGTACGAGATTGCGTGAGGCTTAAGAGAGTAGCCCATCAGACTCCACCAGAGTTTTTGATGTCGGAAAAGACCAAATCGAAAAAGCAAGGAATAAGGCTTTTCGATATTTCTACTGGCTCGACCAAGATGCAGTTTTCAGCACCTGAAAAAAATGACATCAATGAAAAATTTCACACACTGGATGAATTGTGGGAAAGGTATGGCAAACTCAAACCGTGTGTTCATTGGGAACCGCTTCGGTTTGCGAAAATCGAATCGCAGTTGATTCAAATGGAGGATCTTGCGGAAGATAATTCGGGGAAAACGTGGAGTGATTTTGTTGCAAGCGTGTCTTCGGATATTGTCAATCTGGAGTTGAGTTCCGCGTTCACTCGGCGAGTCAGTTTAATCGAGTCGAAACTCCATAGCCAAGTTCGTGCTAGTAGCGAAATTTTTTCCAAAGAGATACTTGCTGACAGTCTTTCGCGTATGGCACCGTGGATAGAGAGACCACCTTTCTGGATAACAGAAGCAAATTTAAAGCAAAAAGAATTGGAATCGGAAAATGCGAGTCTTCCCCGCGATAGTAAGTGCCTGCAGGTCTGGACAATCTTGGAGCATGTCGCGAACAAGGATGATGCGGAATTATGGACGAACTCCTTCAATGCCAAGGGATTGAACGATTGCCTTAAATATTGCGGCGAATTGGTAGGACAGAACCATAACGAATGGCTTGAAATGCAAGTCCTCCACATCCTTTGGGACGCCGTGAAATCGGAGCCGAACAGCCCCATCATAAGCAAGTCGCTCGCTCGAGCCATCCGGACTTTTTCGGATTTGAATGAGATGGCGTTCGACTCAAACAGGGAGTTGACCAGATGGACCGAATCGCAACTCCTACAATTGGACGAACAGTTTCTCCGCGCCTTTGATTTATTAGTCGCGAATTCCTTTGACAAGTGTATTGCGGAATTTGACAAGATGCAGAGTGGTGTCGACAAGCTGAAGACGGAATTCTCAATCATGAAAAATGCCATGGCGGTACGCAATGATGTACTGTGGCTGACACCCCACATCCTTGCAGCCTTGATGCGTGACTATCGCTATTCGACGTCCGAAGCCAGTAAGCTTGAGATACTTGAGAAGAGCAGGCAATTGAGGAAAATTCTCAATGAGGCCCTCGCACTACGTGATTTTTTTGCGGGTGATCCAAAGACAAAAAAGCTCCAATTGAATTCCGATCCTACGAAAAGAAGTTTAGATGAACTCGTCGAGTACATGAACAAGAAGTATAGCTCGGTCAGTATGAAGGCTCTGAGTGACTCTGGGACCATTCCAAAAACACGAATCGCGTTGAGGTGGCCCATGTTGAAGCTCAAGCTTAGGAAAGAATTCCATACGGCTTTGGCGGAGTCCTACTCAAAAAACGGCGATTCCAAGGAAGAGTTGACGGACGCTTCGAAAATTACGGATAGTTCGTCGAACGAGGTCGCAAAGGAGTTCTGTACGGATCTGGATGAATTTGGAAAGTCACTTTATCAAAATATTGCGATGGATGATCCGCGTTATTTGGGCATGTCAACAATCGCAAGGGATGCTCCACGAGGGCAGGTAAACGATTCCAACAAAATTGCAGCATTGGTATACAACACCTGTTACAAAACGCGAATCATCGCAAATTCCGTTGGGCAACGCGCGACGGCCTCTCGTGCTAGGGAAGACGAATGGCCGTGGGACGCCCCAACTCAGTTCGATAAAATAAATTCGGCTTACTACAACCTTTTTCAGGCTGAACGGCTTAGTCTGGCTCGTTGGGGAGACGGAAACCTAAACGCCCCGAAAAACGGAAAATTCTATTACCAGCGTCTGGAAAGTGAATTTGATTCGTCTGACAGTCTCTTGAAAAACCTAGCTCAATCCAACCCGCTTGCGGAGGAATTGGACAAACGGCGTGCCGAGTGTAGCAGCATTGCCGCCCAAGAACTAAAGCAGGTCGATGTTACGGTTTCACCGGTGGCAGCGGAGGGAGACGCTGCAGTACCGCTTTCCTTAGAGGCAAATAAATGGAAGGCGATGGCGACTCTGTTTGTTCAGAGCAAAGAGAGTAGCGGTCGCAAAAAAGTGCCCAGCTCCAAGATCAACCGATCTCTAGCGATTTCCTTTGACGAAAAAGGCACTAAGAGCGAAATGAAAATGGATAAGTCCGATATCGGAGAGCCATTACGAATCTACATCCGCGGCCATTTTCTTGATCAACCTATTCGTTCTGCAGATACTTGGAACAGAGAGGTAATTGAATTCAAACGTCCTCCGTTGAATCCGCCCACGGTCCGGGTCACCGCATTGGATTCCGACCCTAT
>JANLRK010000443.1:0-5959 GCA_031361585.1 Pirellula sp.
CGATCTGGAATCGACCGGATAAATTGAAGATCTTGGTGGCATGTCGTGGTTGATCGGTTGGCCACGTTAAAAGCCGATTACAAAAAGTAACTGCTGAGGAAAACCTCGCACTAGCAGCCTAATATTGGCAGCTCAGGTACCGGAGGCCCGTCGGAGGCGTTTGAATACCTGTCGCAATTCCGAATCGCATTGAGCCGTGCCTCGCACGTTCCGTGTTAAAAAAAGCTCGAGGCTGGCGCAACGCACCGCGGTCGACGACGAACGCGTTGGGCGAGACAACAACAGTTGGCTAAGCATGTAGAGGCCGGATCGGAAGTATCGCGGGACGGGGGTTCAATTCCCCCCGCCTCCATCTGAGGAAGCCAGGGAAACCTGGCTTTTCTCGTTTTCACCTTTGTTTTCGTTGGTGTCTTGCGGATTGATTCCGAAATCTTCCGATGTTTGCAGCGTCGTTTTTGTACCAAGGCGCTCGGGATCTATCGCGGCCTTGGGGTCACTTAGCGTGATAGCTTGTCTGCCCACTTCACAAAGTGAGGAATGTTCGGCAGGTCGGTGTGGCCGCCGTCATGTTGACGCCATGCCAGTTCGCTTTCAAGCAAGTCTGTGTTAACTGGCGGCATCTTTTCTGTTTTGTAGTCGTCGCTGCGCCCTAGACCTCGTGCACCGAGTAATCGAAAGGCAGGTTGAGCAGCGATCGTGGCCATGAAACTGCCTTGTTGATCCAGCCACAAGGCGTCACCCTTCTCCGGGATGCCGTAGCTGATAAACGTCATTCGCGGTGCACACAATGCGATTAGCATGTGAGCGTCAACCGGCAAGTCGTTGGCGTTCATTGATCCGAAAGACGATTCAGCGGTTCCGTACTTTAGGAAGTTGCCGGCCATCCAATGGTATTCGCTGGCGCCCGTCAAGTTCTCTACTGCTTCGCCAAAGTTGCGGCGATAGAGGCTCGCACCACCTTCTCCTGACGAGCCAACCAAGACCACCGCGAATCGTTGGTCGAAAGCCATCGCGACGAGAGCTGCTTTGCCATACCTGGAGACTCCTTCGATTCCAACTCTCTTCGCATTGATGGCTGCATCGGTTTCGAGATAGTCAAGCCCGCGCGAGGCACCCCAAGCCCACGCTCGCAGCGAACCCCATTGGTCGGGCTTGCGAGGCTGGCCCTGGTTTGTGAGCCCAATAATTCCGCGGGTCAAACCGCCTCCGGTCTGGCCTGCTTTTCGGGGAGGTCCAAAGCGATTTTGCTGTTCGCCACCCGAATCATCTTGAATGCTGCCGACACTGATTGTTGCGTAGCCCCAACCAGATTCGACCAGTTGGTGAGTTGCTGGGGGCGGGCCTCCTGGGCGATTTCCACCTCCAAAACGCCCTCCAAATTCGATGTCTTCTCCGTCAGACCCGAACAGAGTGAATCCGAACATCATCAGCGTTGGCACCGGACCTTTCGCGTTCTTTGGCACTACGACCGCCATCATGATGTTGACGTCGATACTTGCGCAGCCCGAATTGTCAACGTGACCTGCCAACCGCTTTTCAATGACCTCGGTTTCACCAATTTTCTTTTCGACGGTCTTTAGCAATTCCCATTTCACTTTCGGGACATTGTCTGGAATGCGTCCAAGAACTTCGCGTTCAAAGTCTTCCACAATCTCTGGACGTCGTTGCTTCCACCATTGTTCTGCCGTCGTAACCTTGTCACCTTTCTTCAGAGTCATCAATTCCGGCAAATGCGGATACGGATTCGCTTTCGACTCGTCCGTGTTCGCCGCGTTCGGGTTTTTTGAATCTCCACTCGGTCCCGGGCGCAGCTTCACAATTCCAAGCTGCTTCTGCATCTCGTGGTGATCATCCTGAGTCGTGAAGGTAACGATATTGGCAGCCGCCTGCGTTTCAATACTAGGCGTTGCCTCTTGTGCGGCACAGAAGGGGCACTGCCCAAGTGGTCCAAGGGTTACCATCAGCAGAAGTATGCCGTAAACGAACGTCGGAGGATTCATATTGAGTTTTCACATGACAAAGTTGAGAGGCTGAATTTGCATACAGGGTTTCTTTTAGGACCCGATCATTGTTTTGCAAAGGCAGGCGTTGGCTGACCGTCGGCAGTCAAATTGTTACTGGCCCACAAAAGTCCGCGAACGACAAGATCCAGATACCGTGCGTCCCCGACCGTCTCATTTTGGTGTCCAAGCGAAGTGCTAAAAATTTTGGTCTTGTTCGGTCCGTACTCGTTGGTCCAAGCAACAACCGATGAGGCTTTCACTGGCTTGGCGTTTGGATCTTTTTGAAGTTCGTTCTTGCTCGGTGGTATAACTTGATTGCCTGTGATCAGCGGCGTAGTTCCCTCGTAAACACGGACATTGTTGTAGAGCTCCTCGTCGATAGTCGTCCAGTCTTTGAGGCCCTTAGTTATTGGGTGATTGGAATTGCTGTATACTACATCGATTGGCGTTTTGGCTCCGTGCGCGGTCGACTGCACTCCAATCATCTCATACCATTTCGCGTTGTCGGCACTTAGATCAACAGGCTGTCGGAATTCGCCCCATCGGTAGCTATGCATGGCACAATGTAAATTTACTGCAGGTGTACCCGATTGGTGTGCTTTGAGGATACGGTCGACGTAGGGTTGTTCGGTGACATCCGCGGAACACTCGTCATGTATGACGATATCGTAGCCCTTTGCCCAGTCATCCGATTTGTAGATGTCAAAAACTGCCTTCGTCGTTTTGTTTTCGCTCAGCACGATTGTCACCACAGAATTGATTCGCTGTTCGATCCCCGCCTTGAGCAATTTCGTCTGCGAAGCATAATCGTGACAACAGCCACCTGCCACCAAGAGAACCTTTAGTGGGGAAGTTTGCTTAGCAGGTTCCTGCCCAAACGCGGTGCGGGGGATAAGTATCGTCACGGCCATGAAAAGTGCAGTTGCGATGTGGATGCGTAGGTTGCTCGATTGCATTGGAAGGATCGACTCGAAAATTGGATGGAAGGACAGATGCCGTTGGGGAGGATTTTAGTGTAACTCGTCGGGTCGTGCGATCCGCGAATGGGATTTAAACCGATTGAGTTGCAACAATCGATTGAGTTGCAATAGCCGCGTATCTCGAAGAAGTTGAAGAAAATTGCCGTGAGTTTGCGTGTCAATCCAACGGAAAATACAAAACTTTTTCTTCGTGGCTCATTTTAGCAAAGGCCTTTTTCATGGTCCTTCTGTCTTTGGAATTGGCAGCAAGGTACGATTCATCTTTCTTGAGGTTATTCAGAAGCGCATCGTCCGTCACTTTTGTAGCGGCTACAGCATCTGCACTCACTATATCATCGAAGGTGCTTCGCGTTTCGGTTACAACCGAACGGGCGTTTCGCCAATTGTTTAGTTCCGAAGTTTGGTTGATAATGCTGTTGATTGTCTCCGCATTACCGATGCCCGTTTCCCTCTTGCACAGGTTTACCAATTCTTCAACGCTCATGTAATCCTGACGCCTGATAAGCCATCTCAGCCATTGCCTGATCACCTCACGCTGTTTGCCCCGAGGGGGAGCTACTTTGGGCTCGTGAACAACTACTGCAAAAAGCCTAACTGCGGCGGCACAGCGGCTATGTTCGTTCGGATGATCGTTTGATAACTGGTAGTATCGTGGATCCTTGATCCCATCCCGTAGGTAAGGTTTTGGCGTGTAGCCGTACCGCTCTTCAAATTCAGCGATTTTTTGTCCATCCCCATTCATCGCCGTTATGTATTCGCTCAAGTATTGAACTATCATTATTGGGTCCTTGCTACCTCGAATGCTTTCGTTGTATCTCGCTCGCATGGGTAGCCAATATGCCCGAACGATCCACCGGTCAAGCAAGCCGGTGGGATTCACCTGACTTGAGATTCGATCAGGTTTGAAGTCTTGGAAACACTTCGCTCTCGATTGGATGGCAAGCTCGGTTTCCGCGCCTGTGTGCTTTCAAGTTGCTGCATGTACGAAAGACACTTGGGGCATTGCTTCAGATGCAAGTTAATTTTCTGGTCCGTTATTTGGTCCAGGGTTCCAGCCAGGTGTGCCTTCGCTGCAGCCTTCACTTTAGAACAGACAATTCCCCCATAGCTAGGTTCCATCGAAGCATTCATTTGGGGGCCGAATGCACTCCAAGCCAATACACTGATCAAGCAGACCGTTGCAACGCTGACAACTTTTGCAACGCGGCGTTTCACAATTCGTGATTTTTGGCGTTCTGCGTATCGACCCAATGATCCCGTTTCGCATTTCGACCAGCTCGTTTGATTCGTTTCAATAGATGTCATTTTTCTGTCTCGGAACGAGTTGGAATAGATCAGGTTGCACCTGACGAACGCCAACCACTTGTTTGCAACTACTTTTCTAATAATATCGGGAAACGGATCGAACCGCTGTGTTAGCAAGCTCACAAACCAACGGAATCATGCAAATTTTCGGGTCGCTTATGGTCTCCCATACGGAACTGCATCGATTTTGACTCGGAGCGGCTAACATCGCCGACGCTAGGCGCAGTTAGCTGGACCATGCTGGCGAGACGATAAAGATCCAAGATCAGAAGCCTTTGTCTGGAAACTTGAAGTAAGCCTTCGGATTGCAAATCGCCAAGTATCATGGTCACACTTTCTCGGGTCGCCCCGATGATGGACGCCAGTTCTTGATGTGACAAAGATATGCTAATCGCAATTCCCAAAGGATGTTTTTTGCCGTACTGCTCTGCCAATTCGACCAATAGCTGGATCAATCGGTCTCGGTTGGATCGAAACAACAGACTTCGAAGTCGCCTTTCGATTCGAGCTCGACGAAAACCTATTAGTTTTGTAACGCCAATCGCCAATTGAGGACAATTCTCCATGAATTGCCTGACCTCGTCGCCGGGTAGCAGGATGACGGTGGCGTTCGTCGCCGCCTCGGCTCGTTCCTCATGGTTACTGGAATGGAAAAGGGCCAATTCGCCGAAAACCTCGCCGGGTTCCACGAATGCCATAATCGCTTGTTTGCCGTCTGGAGTATTCGAACAAAGTCGAATTCGACCCTCGGCAAGAAGGAATACACTGTCAGCTTGGTCGGACGGCAAATAGATCGCGGAGCCTTTAGCGAACGTCCGCAATCGAGCTTTTTGTTCCAGGATGGTTAGCTGTGCCGGAGACAGCTGCTGGAAAAGTGAACAATTACCGACGTGCCAAAGTGCCTTTGCCATTCCTCCAATTGTATTTGAGCGGTCGCAAATGCGGAATAGCTATAAGAATGGATCAAAACAGGACCAAGTTTTTACCTATGTAATCTTCCTCACAGAAACAGGAATCATTTGGAACCACACTCTTGCATACATGCTGCGGCACTCCGTCGCCATGAAACAGAGATCACTTTGCAGGAGTTACGAGAATGGGTATGTATCGATTGTCAAGAATGGCACTGATTTGCGGGGCGCTTAGCCTGAGTGCGATGGCATCAACCGCATCGGCCGAAATCATGTCGGTGATGGTGACGATTCGGAACTTGGCGCCAACGAATAGCGTTAGCTTTGCACCGCTTCGACTTGGTTTTGGAAACGGAACGTATGATTCGTTTAATGCTGGTCAAGCAGCCGGAGCTGCTATCACGTCCATCGCCGAAGGTGGTAGTGGTGCAGCTTGGTTTCCTGCATTTGCTGCTGCAGAACCGAATGCCATTCTAGGCTCGGTTGGGGGTGCACTGTTACCGGGAACAACAGCCTCCAATTCGTTTGTTTTCGATACCGCAAATGCAAACAATCGATTCTTCACCTTTGGTACCATGGTCATTCCCAGCAACGACTTGTTCCTAGGCAATGACAACCCAGCAGCCTTTCAATTGTTCAATCCCAACGGTACTTTAGCAATCAACTCGATCTTCCAAACGGCTGGTCAAATCTGGGACAACAACTCCGAGGTTGCGATTGCTGCGAACGCTGCTTTTCTTCAGATTGGGGACAATAACCT
>JANLRK010000447.1:0-4379 GCA_031361585.1 Pirellula sp.
CGCATCGCAGATCTGATCGACCTGGTGCGCTCTCTGGACGGATTCAATGAAATGATCTGGATCGCTGTCGGTCATTTGAATTCGGTTTGTCGACGGTATAGGTAGGTCGAATTCCTGGCTCCATTCTAGTGAGTCTGCAATCCTATTTGTGGAATCGTGTTTCTGAGCCGACACAAAAACGGCATTTTATGAGCCCGCCACTCGGTAGGTTAAAACAACATAGTGCAAACCAATCTGTTAGATTACACAGAGCGTGTGGCAGAAAATCTTGGTGTTTAACGTTTTATTATCTCAATGGCTGAATCTCACGGAACTGGATTTTGGGTAGATCGGTTGCGACAAGGCGATGATGCTGCCGCACAGAAGCTTTGGGAACTATTCTTCCAGCGACTAGTTGCGCTAGCACAAAAGCGACTGGCATCGACTCGCATTGCTATCGCAGACCAGGAAGATGTTGCGCTGAGTGCGTTTAACAGTTTTTGCATTCAGATCGAAAATGGTCGTTATCCCGATATAAACGATAGGGAGAACTTGTGGAGATTACTGGCCACGATTACCAGGAACAAGGTGCATCATTTAATTCGCGATCAGGCTCGCAAGAAACGCGGCGGCGACTGGAAGAAGCTGAGCGAGAATGCTAGCAACGCGGGACAGAAGTTACTCTTGAATGAGTTGGTTTGCCATGAGCCAACGCCACAGCTAGCCGCAGAATTTGCGGAACAATGTGCCCGCTTGCTCGCCAAACTGCCCAGCCAAGAACTGATTGAATTGGCGGTCAAGAAAATGGAAGGATACACCAACGAAGAAATTGCAACTCAATACGACAAGTCAGAACGAACCATTGAGCGCAAGTTACATTTGATCCGCAAGATTTGGCTGTCTAGTTCCATTGATTTGACTTCACCATAATTCCCTGCTGACCAGGGGAACCGATCATGCAGATCCTTTTGATGATAAGCTTGTTTTTGCTTCCGGCCGATCCACTGCCGATTGGCAAGTCGACCGTCGAGGTCGCGTTTGGCGAAGTCCAGTTGAAATTGTTCGTTTACAAGCCCTTGGAATTTCATGACGGCCCGATGCTGATGGTGTTTCACGGCGTGCTCCGAAACGCGGAGGAGTACCGGGACCACTCGATCCAGATGGGAGATCGATTTGGGGCTCTCATCGTGGCGCCACTTTTCGATGAGAAAACGTTTCCATTTGCGAAATACCAACTCGGCGGAATAATCGCCGACGGAAAGGCGACAGCACGCGAAGATCGGACCGGCGAGTATGTAAATCGAATCGCGAGGGAAATTCGTCGACGCGAAGGTAGAGCCGAGATGCCCTACTCGTTGATCGGCCATTCTGGCGGCGCACAATTTCTCGTCCGCCTGGCAGCCTTTATTCCAACCGAAGCCAGTCGAATTGTGGCTGCAAATCCCGGAACTTATATCATTCCGATCCTCTCAGCAGAGTTTCCCTACGGCTTTGGTGGACTACCCGAAGAGTTGCGATCCGAAGAAGTGCTGCGGGCTTATTTGGCGCAGCCGCTGACGATCTACCTTGGCAGCGAAGACACTCAGCGCGACGAGTACCTCGACATTTTACCCGCGGCTGACGCGCAGGGAAGAATGCGTTTCGAGCGAGGGAAAAATGCTTTCGCGGCCGCGAAGTCCCTAGCCACCGAGAGAAAGTGGCCATTCCATTGGAAGCTCGTAACCGCCGAGGGGATCGAGCACGATCACGAAAAGATGTTCAATCAAGAAGAGTGTGCGACGGCACTGGAATGGAAGCCCACAAAGTAGCCACTAAGATTCGGTTAAACGAGAGTCGGCAAAATGCCGCGAACGTATTTGTTGTTGTTAATCTCACCGCGAATCCGGTAAATTGTCGGTAAATTGTCGGGATCGAAACTCAATTGGGCTCTATATTGGAAGAGCATCATACTTTCTTGGATTGCACGTCGCTTCCCCTTTGAAAGTGCCTGCGTCCATCGAACGTCGGACCGACCTATGTCAACACGTTTGCCTCCGTCCAAGGATCCACACAATGAGCCGAGTATTTGCACTTCTCTTGGCCTGGACCGCAAATGCATGTCAATTAAGCCTGAGTTGATTGCCGAAAAGCAGACGGGGATGTGCGAAAGTCGTATTGGTTGTCGCATAGTCTGTCTCCTGCTTGTCATCACTCTTGTCGCTGCAGCCAGCGCCTGCTCGCGCCAGCGCCCACCTGCCCGCAGTGAGTTTGCCGCTTGGGAACAGCGGGCGCAGGACGTCACAATTACTCGAGACGATTGGGGCATTCCGCATATCCACGGCAAGACTGACGCCGATGCCGTCTTTGGCTTGATCTATGCTCAAGCGGAAGACGACTTCAACCGAATTGAAATGAATTACCTCAAAGCTCTTGGCCGGACCGCTGAAGCAGACGGTGAGTCCAAGATCTTCGAAGACCTCAGAATTCGACTCGCACTCGATCCGGACGAGATGAAGTCGCTTTACGCATCGTGTCCGGACTGGCTCAAACAGTTGGCGACTGCATGGGCTGACGGCTTGAACTTCTTCCTGCACACGCACTCCGATGTTCATCCTAAGGTCATTACACGTTTCGAGCCGTGGATGGTGCTGTCGTTCAGCGAAGGCAGCATCGGGTGGGATATCGAATCGGTTTCGCTGTCCGCGCTGGAAGCATTCTACAGTAAGCCGCGACGAAGTACAGTTGGGACCTCCGACAATGCTGCACGACGCGACCTAGGTGGTTCGAACGGCATCGCTATTGCCCCTTCACTGACTTTGTCTGGTGCGTCGCTTTTGCTCATCAATCCCCATACCTCCTTTTTCTTCCGCGCGGAATCCCAGGTGCAGAGCGACGAGGGTCTCAACACCTACGGTGCCATCACGTGGGGCCAGTTCTTCGTGTATCAAGGGTTCAATGAACGGCTTGGTTGGATGCACACTTCGACCTCGGCGGACACGATCGATGAGTACGCCGAGACGATTGTCGAGGATCCGGAAGGACTGCAACACGTAGACAGTCCCGAAGAGACGACATCAGCGTCAACGGAATCCAAATTGCAATTTTCTAATGGTAACGCCAGCATTCAAATATACTTTAGCCAAAGCGAGAGGACCGACCAACGGATGCGTTGGCTACGACTCCATTCTCGACTCCATCGATTATTCGCAGCAACAAACAAAGAACTGAACCGTGATCCGACTTTCCACCATCACTTTTGCAACCCACTTCGTGTTATCGGCGGCCTATTTCGACCCTGCGACGGCTGCAGATCTATCGAAACGGCCTGATAATTGGTTTGGCAGCGACGAGGGACGAAGAACCATGGACTGCATTCTCTCTTGGCAATCCGAACACGGGGACTGGCCAAAAAACAAGGACACCACAAAAGAGACGTACACGGGCGAACGTTCAAAGCTCGTGGGTACCTTTGATAACGGAGCCACCACAGGTGAGTTGCGAGCGTTGGCCCGCGCTTTCAATGCGACGGGCGATGGTCGCTACAAAATTGCGTTTCTGAAGGGGTTTGACCACATCCTCAATGCTCAGTACGAGAACGGCGGATGGCCACAGTATTTCCCTTTACGCAAGGGATACTATACACATATCACCTTCAACGATAATTGCATGGTTCGGCTGCTGGAATTTCTTCGCGATGCTGGCACCGCAGAGGAATGCAAATTCCTCGATAGGGATCGTCGCGGCGCAGCGATCAACGCGATCGACCGCGGCATCGACTGCATTACGAAATGCCAGGTAGTCGTCAATGGCACCTTTACGGTTTGGTGCGCTCAGCATGATGAAGTCACATTGGCTCCGGCGATGGCTCGAAGCTACGAACTCGTCTCCTTAAGTGGTTCGGAAAGTTCAGGTGTTTTGAAATATCTGATGACCATCGACAAACCGACTCCGGAAATTATTCGCGCTGTCAAATCTGGTGTGGCGTGGTTCGAATCCGCAAAAATTGAAGGCATTCGCGTAGAGAAAATCGACGGTGACCGCCAAGCAATCAAGGACGACTCTGCCTTCCCTGTGTGGTCGCGGTTCTACGAGATTGAAACAAACCGCCCATTCTTTTGCGATCGTGATGGTGTGCCTAAATATGCGATGAAGGACATCGGTAGCGAACGCCGGAACGGATATGCCTGGTATGGCAACTGGGGCGAAAGCCTCGCCAAGGCGTATGCCGATTGGCCCCATCGCTGATTCAGCTTTGCAGCTTTGAATTAACCTCTTCTGAAACTTTTTTTCTAGTAACCTGACGAGGAACCAAACCATCGAGGGATTTGAAATGCGATCTGTATTGCTTTGCATCATTCTTGTTACTGGCTTTTCGACGCCAATTTACGGTCAACAGCTAAAGTCAATTACCAACAGCATCG
>JANLRK010000474.1:0-15198 GCA_031361585.1 Pirellula sp.
TCTTGACAATGCATTGCTCAAGTGCGCTCATGCACCCATCAGGCGAGGAGAAATCGATGACCGCATCGATGTTTGCAGGCCAGTCGCTAGTTACAGGAACACCGATTGCGAATACGCCAGCAAGCGATCCTGCGTCTTCACCGATATGTTTCGAAGTCGCACGCACGATTGCAGCCGTTATCTTGACCGCAGGATCGACACTGCCGAGCGCAATAAGTCGTTTGCCGTTTCGACCTGAGGCACCATGGATTGCAAGTTGGATAGGAGAGCTCATAAGTGAGTATTCATGTGGGGAGAGAAACCGTTGATCCTTCTCGCGATCTTGCATGTAGCCTTAAAGCAGAACTAATCCGCTGGGCAAGCCAGCGGTATTTCTTAATTGGCAAGCCTGCGGAATTTGGGAATCCCGCAGGCTTGCCCTGGGAAAGGGTTCGGGCTTCTTGGCTAACAAAGAGCTAGCTCGCGTCCAGAGATCCTAATCGTATCACCCCGTCTCCTGTCGGGTGTGCTCTTGATCTACTTTTCAACAAGCCCCCTCAATGCCTCGAGCACAGCAGCATCATGACCATCGACGCGGACTTTTTTCCAGACCTTGGCGATCTTTCCGTCGGCATCGATGAGATAAGTGCTGCGCTGGACTCCCATGCTGATTTTGCCATACATGTTCTTTTCACGCCAAGCCCCATACTTCCCTGTTAGGCTATGATCGGGATCGGCAAGCAGCGGAAAATTCAGCGAGAACTTATCTCGAAATTTTGCATGCGATGCCTCATCGTCGGGACTCACGCCGAGAACGACGGCCCCTAGTTCCTTGAGCAGTTTGCTCGCGTCGCGAAACGCGCAGGCTTCTTTGGTGCAACCGGGGGTGTCATCTTTGGGGTAGAAGTAGAGCACAACGGGTTGGCCCTTGAAATCGCTCAGCTTTGTTTTCTTACCGGAGTCGGAGATGAGGGTAAATGAGGGGGCATTACTCCCCACCTCTAGCCAATCGCTCATACGATACTTTCTTACATGAACATTTGCCACAAGAACACAGTGTCAAGCTAGTGTATCAAAAAAAGTGTGGCACGGCGGTCCCCGCCGTGATTCGTAGCATGGCCCCCCTGGGCCGTGATTTGCAGCCTGGAGCAGCCGAAACGACTCGCAAGGCCAAGAAGCTAGCGAGTCGGCCAAAAAAGCAATTAAGACAGCAAACGAAGCAAGCCCTGGAGGTTTCCAGGGCTTGCTTGAGAATGCGACCAATTGCGGAGTGGTCAGGGGCGGGCTTGAACCGCCGACACACGGATTTTCAGTCCGTTGCTCTACCAACTGAGCTACCTAACCAGGAGATCAATTGATTCAATGTATTTCCGTCACCACTTTTTGTCAATTCGAGGTCAATGCATTTGTCACGCCGTCTGCTAGCGGCTAACCTAAAGGCAATGCTTGCATCGAGCCCGCCCGTCGGCCCACTTCTCCGTACGACTATTTTAAAAAAACTCTGGGAAAATCGCTGCCATGGCTCCTTTCTCTCCATGTCCAAAATATGCGTTGGGAATGCCCCTTTTTTTGTTTTTTTCGTTGGTTTATTGCTTCGATTCAACCCTGCCTGCATGGGCGGAAAAGTATACGCCCGAACATCCGGTTGTTCAGGATATGGTCAAGAAAGGCATCGCTTTCCTGTCCTCCAAGGGGCCAGCCGTTGGCGATGGGCATGGCGAAGGGGTCAATGTATTGGCCGCCTACGCCATCTTCAAAGCGGAAGGAAATCCTGACCACCCTAAGGTTGCTTACGCAGTCTCCGCATCCAAGAAAATCGCAGCAACCGCCGCAGCCAGTAAAGTTGTCCAAGAGACAAGGTCGATGTACCTGCCGGCGGTGGCTGCCATGCTGTTGGCATCCGTCGACGTTGACGCTCATGGAGTTGCTATTCGGCAAATTCGAGACTTCATGCTGAATTCGCAGAAGCCTCACGGAGGATTCGGATACCTAGTGGACGGTCAATACCTCGGATCAGGGGACATCTCCCAAACCCAATACGTCATGTTGAGTTTGTGGACAATGAGTCAACTCGGAATCGAAGTACCAGACAAATCCATCGTCGATGCCATTCACTTTTTGAACGTGGCTCAAATTAATGACGGCGGTTGGCCTTATCAATCGATGGGGGTCGGGGCGGATACAGGGAATGCTACCAACTCCCTTTCAGCCGCCGGCCTATCCGCTCTGTTGATTGCTGGCGACATGCTGGGTATGTACCGAAGTAAAGTTGCCGAAAACCAGGAGGACGAAGGCATCATACCAATCGCTTTTAAACGCATCATGCCCGAATCTCAAAGGATCAAATTGAACTTTGATCGATCACGAACCGACAACTCGGTAAAAAAGGGGGAGAATTGGCATAATGCGAATCCTTATAGAAGAGCCCAATGGCACTATTACTATGTCTATAGCCGTGAGCGGTATGAATCGTTTCTTGAAATCACCAAAGGAAAAACCCAAAAGAGCCCCGAATGGTATAACCAAATTGTGGAATCTTTACAGGATGCACAGGCGTCTTCGGGTGGTTGGGGGATAACGGACGCCGATTCTTCGCTTAACGCCGAAATTAGCACTTCGTTTGCCATCCTCTTTCTCATCCGTAGTACTCAAAAGGCCATTGGGGCACTCAACGAGGCCTATTATGTTGGCGGCCTTGGACTACCGGATGACTTGAACTCCGTTCGCGCTGTTGGTGGAAAAATCATGTCAAAAACCTCGACGACTTCTATCGATGATGCTCTCAAATTGCTCGAGGATGAAAAGAAAACCGGTGCGGAAGAGAAGTTGGTGGCAGACAAGATGCTGTTATCAAGCGACCCAAATCAAAGGAAAGAGCAGCTAAATCGCTTTGTTCGGCTTCTGCTGGCAAAGGATCCTGAGACCAGAAGGATCGCCGCCAAGATGCTTGGTCGCGGAGACGATTTGGACATCGTTCCAGCGCTGATCCACGCGGTTTCGACGGATCCAAATTCAGAGGTTTCACGCATCGCGGAACAATCGTTGAGATTGATCTCGAGGCAGTTGGATACTCACCACTTGCCAAAGGATAAAGAGGGCAAACTCTCTGACCAAACCAAATCCAAGGCCGGGTTGCAATGGAAAAAATGGTATTCGAGCTTGCGGCCCGATTACGTTTTTGTCGACTAAACATCGCTTTGCGCGCAAATCAAAAAACAGAATCTCTGAGCAATCCAGACAATGTCTTCAGCCACACCCAACGCAAAAACTACTCCAGGCTTACTCGCCATCGACGAGACGTCGATGCGAACAAACAAAGTGGACCAAACCTCTAGTTTTCTTTTGAGCTTGGTGGTTCTCATTGGATTGGCCGTTGTATTGCTAGGCCTTTTGTTTTTCATGCGATCCATGACGAACACCGCCAAAATTATCATTCTTCAACCAGAGCCGTCAGGCCGTGGAGCCAATGCCGAGGGTCTCGAACGGGACTTCGATCCACCGGCCGCAGAAGAGGTGGAACAACTTAACGAACCAGCAGTGGAGCAGACTTTGCAAATGGTGACCGAGGCCATCAGCAACATTTCGGCCTCGTTGGACAGCATAGAATCCAGTATGTCCGCAAACAATATCGGCTCAGGCAAAGGAGATAGCAGACAAGCTGGACCAGAGGGTGAAGGTGAACGATTCGTGCCAATCAGTGAGCGATGGGAACTGAAATTCACGGCTCGTGATCGACGAAACTATGCTCTGCAACTGGAGTTCTTCAAGATTGACGTGGGCGCGATTGGCGGTGGCATTCCAACCGTAGACTATGTGACAACTGTCGCAAGCGCTCCCACCAAGAGGTCGGGAACATCCAAGGACTTCAAGGGCAAGCTTTATTTCATTAGCACAACTTTGAATGTCTTAGAGCAATACGAAAAACAAATTTTGCAAAATGCTGGAGTTCCAACCACTGGCCGACAAGTGCTTAAGTTTATCCCAAAGCAAACCGAAAATGCGCTCTCGCAAGCCGAGGCTGCTTACTACATCGAAAAGCGAAACAAAGAATTCCGAGTCCCGGATATCGCGAAGACAGTTTTCGAATGCCGCCAAAAGAAAAAAGGGGGCGGGTTCGAATTCGTAGTCATCGATCAGCGCTATCTAGGACTCGCCAGTTCAAAGAAATAGACCGCTCAGCAAGTATACATGCGTCGACTGCACCTCAACGCATGAGCCGTCAATTTCGACGTTGCACTTTTGACGCTGCACTGGCAGTGCAAAGTCGCTCTCGGCAAGAGCGACCTACTGGCAAGAGCGACCTACTGGCAAGAACGACCTACTGGCAAGAACGACGTTCCGCAGGCCGAGTCACAGGATTTTACAGATTCGCGCCTGGGGTCGGTTCAACTCGTGGCATCGATTCCACCACTTTGTCGATCAATCCGTAGGCACATGCCTCTTCCGGATCCATGAAGCGATCTCGATCCGTGTCCTTCTCAATTTGCTCAAGTCCCTGTCCGCAGTGCCGAATCAGAATCTCATTCAGTTTCCGCTTAGTCCGTTGGAACTCCTTTAAGTGAATCGAGATCTCCTCTGCCGTTCCTTGCATTCCGGCAAGCGGTTGGTGTATCATGATTCGGGAGTTTGGCAACGAGTAGCGCTTGTTCTTGGCACCGGCTGTTAGTAATACGGCTCCCATGGAGGCTGCTTGGCCAATGCAATAGGTCGCTACGTCGCAGGAAACAAATTGCATGGTGTCGTAAATTGCCATACCAGCACTTACGCTCCCACCAGGGCTATTGATGTACATGTGGATGTCCGCTTTCGGATCGTCCGATTGCAAGAAAAGCATCTGAGCGACTAGCGCGTTTGCTATTTCGTCATCTACCTGTGAGCCCAAGAAAATAATTCGGTCCTTGAGCAGACGGCTATAGATGTCGTAAACGCGTTCTTCTCGCCCGCTTTTTTCGATGACGTATGGAATCAGTGGCATTTAATCGTTGGCTCCGGTGTTGGTGTAGGTTAGGAATTTTCTTCGTCGCCCGATGGCGTCTTGGTCAAAATCTTGTCGACCAACCCGTACTCCATGGCCTGATTTGCCGTAAGGAAAAAATCTCGATCCGTGTCCAAAGCGATTTGATCGGCGGTCTTGCCTGTGTGTTTAGCAAGAATATCGTTGAGCTGCGATCTCATCCTAAGGATTTCCCTGGCTTGAATTTCGATATCCGAAATCTGACCACGAACACCACCATGGGGCTGGTGGACCATTACTGAACTGTTGGGTAAACAGTACCTTTTCCCCGTTGTCCCACCGGCCAACAACACCGCGGCCCCGCTAGCTGCCTGCCCTACGCAATACGTCGCAACTGGGCACGACAACATCTGCATTGTGTCGTAAATAGCAAGCGTCGAAACGACTTCGCCCCCTGGTGAATTGATGTAGAAGTGAATGTCCTTGCGGCGCTGCTCACTTTGCAAGTAGAGCAATTTCATGATGACATCGTTGGCGTTGCCGGCATAGATCTCGCCTTGCAGGAAAACGATGCGGTTTTCCAACAACAAATCGCCAAGCGTCATCTGCCTTTGGCGTTGATAGCTCTGATACGCTTGCGAGTCATAGACCGGCGGCATTTTCGAAAAGTGATTCAATTGTTGCCTTCCCTTACTTCGAGTTCGTTACTTCGCTGTGTACATCTTTCCCATTGCTCACTTTTTGACAAGGCCACAACAGGGAATCTTTGCAGCCATTCATAGGCTTGCATTTTCCCAGAGGCCCGCTGGACTATGGAAAAACGCTATCATTCGACTTAGAATTTGCTGCGCATTGGGTTCGGTCTCTCTGTGATTGCCTGAGCCTTGGACGCAAGAAGCGTTTGTAATTCCCCTTTAGTCCCAGAAAGAGCTAGCTTGGCCACTCCACTCGAAATCCAAACTGCTACAGGATCGATTCAGAAAGCTCAATCGGCAGGGCTGATCAGCCAAGGTGCCTTAGAAAACATGATTTGTTGGCTAACACAAGATCGGTACGCTTCGTACTTGCCCGTTGTTCTGGAGCAAATTAAGTCCGAAAAATGGCAAGCACTAGACGACGCATTCTGGACTGTAATCCCGTTCGGCACAGGTGGCCGTCGAGGCCGAATGTACGACATCGGCTCCAACGCGATCAATGATCGAACGATCGGCGAAAGCGCCCAGGGGCTGGCCGATTATATCTTGTCTTTGCCTGCTCCGAACGCACCTCTGTCCTGTGCGATCGCCTACGACACGAGGCACAAGTCACGGCATTTCGCGGAACTCTGCGCGTCGATCATGGTAGCCAACGGATTCCAAGTCTATTTTTTAGACGACTACCGAGCAACGCCTCAACTCTCGTTTGCCGTTCGCGCGAAAAAATGCTCGTGCGGAATCATGGTTACCGCTTCGCACAACCCACCGAGTGACAACGCTGTAAAAGTCTATTGGTCGACCGGCGGCCAGATACTTCCCCCCCATGACTCCGCCATCATCGATCGCGTTATGAACGTCCAGCAGATCAAAACGGTATCCTTTGAGGCCGCGCTTCAAGCTGGAAAAGTTTCGATCATTACCAAGGAAATCGATCGAGACTATATCGCAGCCGCCGTCAAGTACGCTTGGACTGGTTCTCGGTATGTGCGAGTTATGTACTCACCCTTGCATGGCGTCGGTGGCTTTGCGGTCTTACCACTCCTGAAAGCGGCTGGTTTCGAAGATGTAATCGTCTACGGCCCGCACGCGACGCCCGACGGTGATTTTCCGAACGTACCTGGCCATGTTAGCAATCCGGAGAACAGCGTGGTCTTCGATGCCATCATCGTGGATGCAAAAAACCAGCTCGCTGACCTGATCTTGGCTACCGACCCAGATTGTGACCGCATGGGGTCCGCGTGTCCATTGACGAATGAAGAGAATAGTCCATGGAAAACTATCAACGGCAATCAGTTAGGGGCCTTGCTGACCGATTTTGTTCTTGGCAAACTCAAGTCTCTTGGAAAGCTGACCGGCAAGACATATGTGATCAAGACCTTGGTTACGACCGAATTGATTCGTCGGATTGCCGAAAGTTACGGGGCACGATGTGAGGGCAATATTCACGTCGGCTTCAAGTGGATCGCTGGCCTGATGGACGAATGCGGACCAGATGATTTCGCGTTTGGAACAGAGGAATCGCATGGTTACCTTATCGGCCAATACTGTAGAGACAAGGACGGTGCGGTCGCATGTTTGCTAATGTGCCAGCTGGCAGCAGATCTCAAGGCCCAGGGCTTAACGATGCATCAGAGACTTGACCAATTGCAAGTTCAGCACGGTTGTCATCTGGAGGATTTGATCAACGTGCAAATGGAGGGTAGCGAGGGGATGGGCAACATGAAGAAACTCATGCAATCTCTTCGTGATAATCCACCCGCCGAGATGGGTGGTCTCAAGGTGGTTGCCGTCCGTGACTACGGGAATTTGACTCGCCGCATAGTCGGCAGCAACGTCGGCAGTAGAGTTGAACCAATCGATGCACCTAAGAGCAACATGCTCGTATTGGATCTGGCCTTGCCTGGCCATTCTGAAGCCTCTGGCAATGCGATTGCCGTCCGTCCGTCGGGGACCGAGCCGAAGGTCAAATTCTACTTGTTCGGCGTCGAGCCGGTACTAGGTGCTTCGGGCCTTTCGATTGCTAAGCAAGCCGTCAACGCACGCATTGCCAAGATGAAATCGGATGCCAAGCGATTGGCATAGATGGCTTGAAAAAGTGCGGATTGGTCGTGGCCGACGCTGCTAGCGTCGGATCGGATGCTGGTCGGATCGGATGCTGGCAGCATCCGCCACGTTAGCGCAAGCCTTTAAATTAAAATCTCATCGATGGCTTTTCCGTGATCGATATCGAGTCGTTTGCGGCCTGGAATTTCTAATTTGCGCGAGTCAAGCCCTAACTGCTTGAGAATGGTTGCGTGAATGTCCGTCACGTAATGCCGATTCTCGACCGCATGGAATCCAATCTCATCCGTGGCCCCATGCACGATGCCGCCCTGGACTCCTCCGCCTGCCATCCAAACTGAGAAGCCGAAAATGTGATGATCGCGGCCATCGGCTCCCTGTGTGCCTGGAGTCCGACCAAACTCACTGGCGAAGACCACCAGAGTTGTGTCGAGCAATCCGCGCTGCTTGAGATCCTTGAGCAAGCCGGCGATAGGCTTGTCTACGGCTAGAAAGTTTTTCTCGTGATTGGCCCTAAGGCCACTGTGAGCATCCCATGCGCCAGCTCCGCCCGCCCCGTGTTGCACTTGAATGAATCGAACGCCTCGTTCAACAAGCCGACGCGTTGCCAACATTTGCATCCCAAACTCTTTCGTCTCTGGCTGGTTCAGACCATACATTTCGTGCGTTGAGGCTGACTCCGACTGCAAATCGAGCGAGTCAGGCACGGACGCTTGCATACGAAACGCCAACTCATAGGCTTTGATACGTGCTTCCATGGCGCGATCGTTTGGGTAGGCATCGGATCGCAACCGATTGAGACCGTCGACCAATTCAAAGCCAAGTTTTTGCTCCGCTTCGTTCATTGCAATCGCTGGCCTGCCAAAGTCGAGCGGATTCTTGGGGTCTACTCGTATGGGCACCGCGTCATGGGCCGGCCCAAGGTAGTGTCCGTCCTTGATGTTCCAATACTCACGGTTGCCCATAGAAATGAACTGGGGCAAATTGTCGTTCAGCGATCCGAGTCCATAGTGCACCCAAGCGCCGAGGGTGGGAAACTCGCCATCGAGCATATGTCGACCGGAGTGGAACTGAGTCTGCGCGCCATGATTGTCATCCGTCGTCCACATCGATCGAACGACGGCAATGTCATCCACACAGCTACCGATATGAGGCACCCAGTCGCTCATCTCGATCCCGGATTGTCCGTATTTGCGGTACCCAACTTGCAATGGATAGATCTTGTTTCGCTGTTGTCCGTTGGCATCGTTGATTACCGTAACTCGCGCCAACTTGAGTTTCTCCGGGTTCTGCACGTCGGCAAAGGGTGTTTCGCTGATAGATTTACCGGCGTACTTCGTTAGCTCAGGCTTTGGGTCGAACGATTCCGCCTGCGACACTCCACCATTCATAAAAAGCCAGATGACGCTGTTTGCTTTCGGAGGAAAATGGGGAAGACCATTTGGCGGTTGCCAGTCCGCTGCGTCATTTGCTCGCAACACGCCATCCCGAGCAAGCATGGCGCTCAACGCCAAACCCGCAAAGCCCGTTCCAAAATCGGCCAAGAACGATCTTCTCGCACAACCACAGCCGACCACATGTTTGGGTACATGAATACTCATTGTCCAATCAGGCCCTTTCGCATTGTAATGATGTCGTTGTGGTTGATCTTTCACGTAGGTTCGGCTGTCCTCAGCCGGACGTGAATTCATCGAATCGTAATGAAGTCGTTGTGATTAATGAGTCCGCGGATTAAGCCTAAGCGGGCTTGAGTAGTCGCTTGTGCAGAATTCGCATCGCTCGCAAGCGACCTCATTTTGGTCATCATTTGATCGATCCATCCCTGTTCGGCTTCGCTTGGCTCTCCTGCCAAAATAGCCACAAAAGCATGGCGAGCAAACTCTCGATCGCTAAACGTAGGATTTGATTCCTGAAATCGCTTTGCGATGCGTTCCACCATGTCCATCGCCAGCGTACTGTTTTCCAAGGCCAACGCCTGTTGAGGAACAATGCTCTCTCCGCGGCGATAGCAATCCAGTACATTCGCATCGTCAAAGGCTGACAGCATTTTATTATGCTCATTGTGTGAATGGACAAAATAGAGACTGCGTCGGCGCGTTTTTTCGTCTGCCGCTGAAATGGACGGACCGCCCACCTGGAGGTCAAGTTCGCCCGCCAGGGAGATCAAACTGTCTCGAACCATTTGTGACTCCATTCGAACGGAATTCATTCGCCAAAGAAACTGGTTCTCGGGATCGATTGCTAAATTGGTGGACGCCCCTGCGTTTGGGGACACCGCTGCGTTTGAGGACGATCGTTCATAAGCCTCCGACGAAACTATTAGCCGATGAATGTGCTTCATGCTCCATTGGTTTTCCATCAGTTCAACCGCCAGCCAATCAAGAAGTTTTTGATTCCATGGGGCTGTACCTTTTCGCCCAAAATCGAACACGGTCGGCACGATCGGCCGACCAAAATGTCGAGACCAAATATGATTGATTGCTACGCGCGCGGTCAAGGGATTGCGACGATCGGTAAGCCACTGGGCGAAGGCAGTTCGACGCCCTGTGCTGGTGCGAGGAAAGGGTTTCTTTCTAGACTCTTCCGTTTCTAAATTCGACTCGGCGGACTTCTCCGCGCCCCGCATGGAGACATATTCTTGCCCCGGCGCATTTATTTGTTTTTTGGCTGCCTCCAATGTCGTTCGGGCAGACGCAAGTTTTTTTTCGGCAGCTTCTTTCGTAGCCGGAGTTGCCTTGAGCAATGTCAATTCAGCTCGACTAAGTTCCTCATCGGCTTTGCTGAGCATTACTTTCCGTTCCGCTTGAGACGCGAGACCAATGAGTCGGTTGAGTTCGTCAGGAATTTCCTCGCAAATCTTCGCTCGATCCGCCGCGAAACGCAAAGGAACGGCTTGCACTTCTCCTTCCCATTTTCGGAGCGTCTTCTGTGCGATGGCGAGCTCCATGGTTGCGATAGGATCGGGCTCAACGAGCGGCTCGGCTTTTGCGCGTTGGCTCTGGGCCGTTGCCAGGACTTGTTTTGCCTCAAGCATCTTTGATTGAGCGTTTTGTAGATAGGTATCCAACACATAGTCTCGGAGGGCCGGTTCAAACGATTCGCGTGGAAGCAAAATCGGATCGATTTGAAACGGCCGCCATCTCAGAAGATCCGGAACAGACGGCTGCATCGGCCTGGAAGTATCTGGATTGCGATCGTCGCCACGGATATGGACGTAGGTTGGCGCATCTAGGCTGCAATCAAAGGCACGCGGGATTCCATCTTTTTGAAATTCTACTACGCCGGGTACCATCTCAGTTCTGACTTGATAAGGCTCAAAAATCGCTCGAAAGCGATAATAATCTTGCTGCGAGATCGGATCGTATTTATGGTCATGGCACTTGCAGCAATTGAGCGTCAGGCCGAGCATGGCTTTGGACGTATGCTCCACGGTTTCGTCGAGCCAACTCGTCCGATTGAATTTGAAATACTGCCTGGCCAGATAGCCCGAGGCTCGAAGTCGATTCATATCGTTCGGATGAAGCTCGTCAACCGCAAGCATGTCTCGCAGCATTTGGTCATAGCCAGTATCCTCATTAAGCGACTCGACAATCCAATCGCGCCAATGCCACATGTGTTTCTGCGAGTTTCGAACTTCTTCACCCAGTCCCCACCAATCGCTATATCGCCAAATGTCCATCCAATGGCGACCCCAACGTTCGCCATGTTGTTTGCTGCTCAAAAGTTCCTCAATAACTCGCTGACGAGCATTCTCCGATGGATCGGCATCGAAGGCATCGAGCTGCAACTTGGTGGGGGGCAGCCCTATCAGATCGAGCGATACTCTTCTCAGCCAAATCATGGGCTGCGCATTGGTTTGTGGCTTTAGACCTTTCGCGGAATGCTGCTCTGCTAAAAAAACATCAATTGGATTGATGGGCCTGCTCATGTGGTTTCGGACGCTGGCAGCATCCGCCACGGTTGGCGACCGTTCCGGGGGCAAATTCAATAGCCGTGGAACCGACGGGCGTATGGGCGCTCGAAAAGCCCAATGATCTTTTGGATCGATCTCGGGTTGTTCATCAGGCGGGGATTTTGCACCCTCCCTCAACCACGCTTTAATTGCATCGATCTGTGCAGGCAAAAGAGGTTCGCCCTCGGGCGGCATCCGCATCGAATCTTCCTTTGCTGAGATGCGTTGCACCAGCAAACCATTGGATGCATCCTTGGGTTGAATCGCTTGGCCATTTTCCCCACCGACGAGCATCGAAGCGACCGTATCCAATCGCAGGTTTGCCTCTTGTTTGAGTACTCCATGGCACGCAAAGCAACGGGACTGCAATATTGGTTTCACGGAACTGAGGTAGAAGTCGAAATCGCCAGCTCTAGTCGAAGTATTCCAAAGCAAGCTCACAAGCGTCAGCAAGTACGCAATCCAAACACGATTTCGACCATGTTTGGTCCGATGGGCACCTTGATTGGATGTTGGAGCGGTAGATTGCATACGGCCGCGGCGGAGGGAGTGGAATATAGGCGGGAAGGAATTCCGAGGAGAAGAACCTCTCGCGATTTCGTTCCTTCATGATATATGCAATGCCAGTTTTTCGACATGCAGAAGTTAATTACTTTTGGGGAATAAGACGGGTTTTGCAACGACAACGCCCGGCCAATGGTACGCACATCGACACGGGACGGCTCGCGTCGCTCTTATACGAAATAAAGGCGTGGCCTATCGCAAAAACGCTTCGTACAAACCTCCGTCTACTGAAATGAGTTGCCCCGTCGTTTTGCTTAGACGTTGACTGACCAACAAGAAATATGCTTCGGCTTGATCTGCTGGCGTGATCGGCGATTTAGTCAATGTTCGGTCTGCATAGAACTGAGCCAGTTTTGAGACTAGCGATTCCGTGGCTTCGTCTTCCGTATAGTCGATGCGATATTTGGCGAGCGAGCCGATGACGCGATCGCGAGGAAACATAGCACTGCCCTGAACCACCGTTGCAGGCGCGACTCCGTTGACCCGAACGAGTGGCGCGAGTTCAATCGCGAGTTCTCGCACAAGATGATTGGCTGCCGCCTTGCTCGTGTCGTACGCCACGCTCCCTTTCTTAGCGACGGCTGCGTTAGCGCTCGTAGTAAGAACAAGATTGCCATGCAAACCTTGTTCAAGCCAATTCTTACCAGCTTCGTCTGCCACCAAGTAGCTACCGGTTACGTTGATTGCAAACGTTAGCGCCCACTTGTCATCGGGAATATGCCCAGTCGTATCGGATGGAACAAAGATACCAGCCGTTACGCAGATCGAGTCGAAACCACCGTATGCCAAACTGACTTGGTCCAGCATGGCCCGAATGCTTTCTCGTTTGGTAATATCGCAGGCGATACCCACCGCAGGCCCGCAGCCTGAAATGCCGCTGCCTGCTACGCCAATCCCCAATCCGTGCCTATCGGTTATTTCTTTCGCGGTCGCATTGGCTGATTCGGCATTCAAATCGACGCATACAAGATGCGCCCCCTCGCGGATGAGTCGATGGGCGGTTTCTTTTCCGATGCCGGATCCCGCACCAATCACGATGATGACTTGACGAGCCAGTTCCTTTTCGGCTGGCATCCGTTTCAATTTTGCTTCCTCAAGCAACCAATACTCGATATCGAACGCCTCTTGCAATGGAAGAGCAATATAGCGATCGATCGCTTCGGCTCCGCGCATCACTTCAACGGCGCAGTTGTAGAACTCGGCTGTGACTCGCGATTCAGATTTGTCCTTTCCCCAAGCGATCATACCAAGACCTGGAATCAGCATGACCGTTGGATTGGGGTCGCGCATGGCTGGCGAATTAGGGCGTTTGCAAGTGTCGTAGTACGACGCATAGTCTTGACGGTAGTTATCTAGTCCGAGGGTGAGTTTGGCTTTGAGTGATGCCGTCGTTTCCGTTTGCGGATTCCAGTCAACGTAGAGCGGTTTGATTTTGGTTCGGAGGAAGTGATCGGGGCAGCTGGTGCCGAGCTCTGCAAGTCGGGCTGCATCATGCGAGTTCACGAAGCGCATGATGGTTGCATCCTCTTGAATGGTTCCAACAAATCGTCGTTTCACGCTCACTTGCCCTCGCAGCCATGGCAAAATTGCAGCCAGGGTGGAGTGTCTCGCATTTTGTTCGAGCGTTTGGTACTTCAAGCCACCGAAGGCAGTCCTATCGCCACCTTTGGCCTGATATTTTGCATCGATATACGCTGCTGCTTTGTCGATCATTTCCAAAGTCAGCGTGTAACAATCTTTTTCGTCGTCTGCCCAAGAAATGAATCCATGCTGACCCATCATGATAGCCTGAAGATTGGGGTTCCTCTTGGAAAGATCTTGCATGGCCAAGCCCAACTCGAATCCTGGTCGCATCCAAGGAACGTAGGCCATGGCTCCGGAGAAAATCTCCTGGGTCAGTTCTTGGCAACGATGGCTTGCAGCGATAGAGATAATTGCGTTGGGGTGCATGTGGTCGACGTGCTTGCCCGGCAAGAAGCTATGAAGGGGTGTATCGATCGAAGAAGCTCGAGGGTTCAGGTTGAATGTCGTATGCATATACATGCCGACCATGTCGTCTTCGGCTTGACCTTTGTAGCCCTTGTCCGGCCGGCTCGCATACAACTGCTGTAGGTCGAGAAGTTTTTGTTGGTAGAGCGAGGAAAAGTTTTCTCGAGTGGCGGTTCGAAGATCGCCGCCGGAGCCTTTGACCCAAAGCACCTCGGTCGAATTGCAAGTAAGCGGGTCTTTTTCAAAAATCTTGGCCGATGTATTTCCGCCACCTGTGTTTGTGATGCGCTGGTCGGAACCAAGTAGATTGGATCGATAGATCAATCGCCCAACTGGATCGCAGCTCGCTGCCTTTTTTTCATCCCACGCGTAGCAGACATATTTGAATGACTTCATTGACTCAACCTAAACTGAATGAGGCGGCGTGAGTTTTGTTACCGTAGCTTGAGCCCTGGCGCGAGTTCCACACGGCCCAGGGGGGAATGTTACTCTCACACGGCCCAGGGTGCCATGCTACTCTAATCACACGGCCCAGGGGGCCATGCTACTGGCAAATTTCAGACCGCTGCTTGGAAAAAGGAACTTGTTCCACTTGTGTTATGTTAAGAGTACCAAATCTTCGCGTTTCCTGATTGTGGCACGGCGGTGTCCGCCGTGATTCTCGGTGGAGACCACCGAGCCACAATGCTCGCCCGTGCACTGACGAGCCTAGTATTCTGGCCGAGACCCTATTTTTAGAAGCCGCTGAAACGTAGAATACTGCGGTCCATCAAGGCTTTTGCCGTAGAAGACAACTGATGCCCATTCAAAACTACTAGGAAAGAAAAAATGTTTCGACCCCGCCTTTCACTGAAATTCGCCCTCTGTATTGGCCTTGGACTGGCACTCTCGAACGTTTCGCTCCTATTCGGTGAAGACTGGCCTACATTTCGCGGGCCGAATCGAACTGCTGTGGTTAACGATTCGAAGCTCATGAAGTCATGGCCAACCGAAGGGCCCAAACT
>JANLRK010000821.1:0-3290 GCA_031361585.1 Pirellula sp.
GCGAGCCTAGCTACCCAAACGCGTAAGCTAGTGATAGATTCCAATCCCGAGAATAGACTGCGCATCGTTCTAAGAATTTCCCATGAACATTCGAGACAAAATAGTTGTGGTTACTGGCGGAGCTAGCGGTATCGGTCGTGCGCTCTGTCACCGATTTATTCAGGAGGGAGCGAGGGGCGTTGTCGTGGCCGACAGCAACGGAGATTTAGGCCGCCAAGTCGCAGAGGAGTTCAATGGTCTAGCGATCGAGGTCGATGTGGCCATCGAATCGCAAGTTCAGAAACTCGTCGAGCAAACAATGGACGCCTTTGGCCAAGTCGATCTATTCTGTTCCAATGCTGGAATTTCGATCGACGGAGGAGCCGAAGTAACCGATGTCGATTGGCAGCGCATTTGGCAAACCAACTTCATGTCACATGTGTATGCCGTGCGTGCTGTTTTGCCCGGCATGCTGGCCCGAGGGCATGGATACCTCCTACATACCGCATCGGCCGCCGGTCTATTGATGCAGATCGGATCTGCGCCGTATTCAGTTACGAAACATGCCGTTGTTAGCTTTGCCGAATGGCTTGCCGTTACACATTTCGCATCCGGTATTCGCGTGTCGTGCCTTTGTCCACAGGGGGTGTCTACCCCGATGCTCGACGGCGTAGTTGGTCCTATCGGAGATTACTTGAAATCGACCGCTCTAACTCCTCATGCAGTCGCGGATTCCGTAATGGCCGGTTTGGCGGAAGAACGATTCCTCATCCTACCGCACCTCCAAGTGGCAGAGTACTTTCAACACAAGGCCAATGATTACGATCGGTGGTTGCGCGGCATGCGACGTTTACAAGATCAAATGAGGGAACTCACTTGAGTACGATGACACTTATTCGGCATGGTCAGGCATCGTTTTTTGCGTCGGACTATGATCGGCTCTCTCCTTTGGGCGAGGAGCAATCGCGATTGCTTGGTCAATACTGGGGCATTCACGGTTTTCGTTTCGATCAATTATATTGCGGTCCGCGTCTACGGCAGCAACAAACCGCAGAACGGATAGGCGAAGCGTTTCGACAGAACAGTGGCGATTGGCCTGCACCGATCCTCCATGCGGGACTCGACGAATACGACCTGAAGGGTTTAGTGGAGCATCTTGTCCCAGCTCTTGCCATTGAGGATCCCCATTTTGCAAGTCTGGTCGATGCTACCCAGCAGCGCACAACGCAGCCAGAACACCTTCGCAATTTCCAAGCGATGTTCGAGCGATTGATGCTAAAATGGCAATCGGACATCAGGCCTATAGCCAATGTCGAACGATGGCACGATTTTCGAAAGCGAGTCGAAAATACCATCCGACAGATACAAAATGAAGCACCAAAAGGGTGTCGAGTCGCCGTCGTTACCTCAGGTGGCTTTATTGGCACAGCCGTTCAGTCGACGATTGCTGCCCCCGATCGAAGTGCGCTCGAGTTGAATTGGCGCGTCAGGAATTGTTCGCTGACAGAACTGGTGTTTACGCGAGATCGATTGACGCTCGATAGTTTCAATGCTGTCCCCCATTTGCCCAATCCATCCCACTGGACATACCGTTAATGGCAACCGATCTCAATGCGACTAGTCCCGTTCGGACAGGCGAGGAATTGCCGCTCGAGCTACTCGAAGTGTACTTGAAAGAACATATTCCAAATGCAGCGGGAGAATTCTCAGTAGAGCAATTCTCGCATGGTCACTCGAATCTCACCTACCTCGTCCGTATTGGAAGGACGGAGTTCGTTTTGCGAAGGCCGCCCTTTGGTAATCAAGTAAAATCAGCGCATGACATGGGGCGCGAGTTTCGAGTCCTATCGAAGTTGCACTCCATCTATGCCCCCGCCCCTCGTCCATTTTTGTTTTGTGACGACGCGAGTGTTCTAGGCGAACCCTTCTACGTCATGGAACGCCGACACGGAGTCATCTTGCGCAAGCAACTTCCACCGGGGATGTTCATCGACCCTCTCTCCGCAAAAGGACTATCGGAATCGGTTGTCGATAACCTCGTCTTGCTCCATTCGCTCGACTACCAAACTGCGGGGCTGAGCGATCTTGGCAAACCTGATGGCTACGTTGAGCGGCAAGTGAGCGGATGGTGCAGTCGATACGCGAAAGCCATGACGGATCCAATACCGGCAATGGATCGTGTGGCGACTTGGTTAACAGAAAACGTCCCCTCCGCGTCCAATGCATCCGTAATCCATAACGATTACAAGTACGACAATCTATTGCTGGATCCTGATGACCTCACGCATATCGTGGCAGTACTGGACTGGGAAATGGCGACCATTGGCGACCCTCTCATGGATCTAGGAACAATGCTCGGCTACTGGGTTGAAGCCAATGATCCAGCCGAATTGCAAGCTACTGCGGTCGGGTTGACCGCATTGCCTGGCACACTTACGCGGCGAGAATTGATCGAGCGTTACGAGGCCAAGAGCGGGCGCGAGGTAACACATTCAGTGTTTTACTATTGCTTCGGCATTTTTAAGATTGCGGTGATTTTGCAACAGATCTATGCGAGGTATGCGCGTGGACACACGCAAGATCCTCGCTTTGCCAAACTCAATGCCATCGTGCGAATCATGAGTCAGCAGGCCGATGCGGCGATCCAAAAAGGAGAACTGAAATAATCCTAGCTATCCAAATCGAAGAGTTCTGTTAGATCGAGTTTGGCGAGCGGTTGACAAAGCGGAACGATCGATGCAGGTTTGCCAACCGCTTCTAACGAGCGATAGCGTCCGTCAGATGGATCTCGATGCACATGAACTTGTTCCGCATCAACATCAATGACCCAATACTCACCTACTCCATGCGCTGCATACAGATCGGCTTTTTCCTCGAGGTCTTGCTTCAAACTAGAATCGGAAACTTCAATCAGAAGTAGAACATCGTTGTTGGTCGGTCGGATTCTCCTGGACGGCATTTTGCGAACCCACGCCAGATCGGGCTCAGGCCGATGGTCACCGCAATGGATCGACGATTGCACGCGTACAGAAATCTGATGGCGGTCGGTATTTGTACAAGACCAATGAGTCAGACATTCAATTTCGCCTTCATGAACAGGTCCTGCAGGGTTCATAAATCTCAGTTCTCCATGAATGAGTTCAATCTTCATTGGTTCAAGGCTGTCGAACGCACCCCGCTCGACCATGGAGTCAAAATCGGATCCGCGAAGCTTGGCTACTGTTGTCATGTTTTCATTCTCAAAAGTTTCCCGACGATTCATCGGTAATTGTGATTCTTCACCCATAATATAGCCAACAAGGATCGTTTTC
>JANLRK010000556.1:0-9512 GCA_031361585.1 Pirellula sp.
TGGTTAGGAAAACATACGCTCCCAAGGGCAAAATAGCCACCTGTTTTTGCGGAGCGTTGCTAAAGACGTGGATATACGGACGAAATCCGAAATGGGCCTACCACCAGATCAAGCGGAAATTGCGCTCCGGATCCATGGTCGGTTAACCGACGGGCGGTGTTGCCCTCGCTCGATAGAAAAACGCCAATGCTAAGTGCAAAGAGATTAAACGATACTGGGCCAGAAATTAGATGTACTTGAGGAAACAATGAAAGTAGTGCTGTTTTGTGGTGGACTCGGAATGCGTCTGAGGGAGTTCTCGGATGCAATCCCCAAGCCCTTAGTAAATGTCGGGAATCGTCCCATTCTTTGGCACATCATGAAGTACTATGCCCACTATGGACATTCCGAATTCATTCTTTGCCTGGGTTGGAAGGGAGAGGCCATTAAAGAGTATTTCCTGAACTACAACGAATGTTTATCGAACGACTTCATCATGGACGGTCAAAGCAGTTCCGTGAAGCTACTTTGTAGGGATATCCACAATTGGAATATTACTTTTGTAGACACTGGATTAATGTCGAATATAGGACAGCGACTAAAAGCAGTGGAACACCATTTGAAGGGCGAATCGACCTTCCTTGCTAACTACACCGATGGGCTAAGTAATGTGCATCTTCCAGACCTGATCGATTGCCACTACCATAATAGAGCTGTTGCGACCTTCATGGCAGTTCGGCCAACGCAAACTTTCCATTGCGTGAATGCAAACCCTGACGGCTCGGTGAATGAAATCACGCCGGTTGCGGAATCCGAGCTAAGAATGAACGCAGGGTTTTTCGTTTTCGATCAAGCCATATTTCAGGAAATCTTACCGGGAGAGGAAATCATACCCAGACCATTCAATCGACTTATCGCCAAGAATCAACTCTTCTCTATGAACCACGATGGCTTTTTCGCCTGCATGGACACATTCAAAGAAAAACAGATGTTTGACGATTTTCATGCTAGCGGACAAACTCCTTGGGAAGTTTGGCGAACGTCCATCGTTGGCACGACACCGCAAGAAGTTAGCAACTGATTTGAAAAGTAAGCAGATTCCGAGGAGAACGCTGCCTTGTATTTTGACCTATCTACTGCGAAGTCCGTACTGTGCATTGGCGCCCATCCAGACGACATAGAAATCGGTTGTGGCGGAACAATCCTAAGTCTACTTTCCAACAATCCCGATCTTCGAGTGGATTGGGTGGTTATGGGTTGCAATCCACAAAGAAAAAAAGAAGCTCAGGAGGCCTTTGAATCTTGGTGCAAGGGGAGTCAAAACTGCATCGTTCATCTCTTTGAATTTGAGGACACGCTTTTCCCGTCTCAATTGGTTGAGATCAAACGATCGATGCACAACTTGGCGGAGTCGATGAATCCTGATGTAGTCTTTACTCATCGTCGCGAGGATTTCCACCAAGACCACCGAACCCTATCTGAAGTTACTTGGAACACATTTCGCAGCCATCTAATACTAGAGTACGAAATACCCAAGTACGAGGGAGACTTAGGCAATCCAAACGTTTTTGCTCCGTTAAGCACCAACGTAGCTATGCAAAAGACGGATCTGCTCATGAAGCATTTTCCGTCACAACAAGGCAAGCCATGGTTCGATCGCGATATGTTTCAAGCGATCATGCGACTACGGGGCATGGAGTCGAAGTCTCCAAGCGGATTTGCGGAAGCCTTTCACGCTCGCAAAATTTGGCTGACAACCTAGCACTTAGAGTGCTGTTTTTTTCATCTGGCCCATACTCTACTCATCACTTCGATTGGTTAGACAAGCGTTTATGACGCGATTCGTTTAACCCCGTTTAACCCGCGAAGCGGTGCGCACGTGTGGCGTTCTATCTCCTATGCTTTTTGAAGTTCAGGTACGTTTTTCCTGTCCAAGCAAGCGGCGATGTGTCGTACGGCTTGTCGCAATCTCGCTTCATTCTCGACCAGCGACATACGTAGATAGCCCTCTCCCACAGGTCCGAATCCACCCCCTGGACTAACTGCAACGTTGCCGTGCTCAAGCAAATGCATCGCAAAATCAACTGAGTTCATTTGTGAAGCCCACGGTTCCGGAATCTTTGCCCAAAGAAACATACCCGCTTTGGGTACGTTGACTTGCCAACCCAATCTTCGAAGGCCATCGACCAAAACATCGCGTCTTCCCTGATAAATCATCGACTGTTTTTCGACAGTCGCTTCAGTATCACGCAATGCAACGATGGCCGCTATTTGGATCGCTTGAAACATACCATAGTCATAGTAACCTTTGATGGTCGCCAACCCTTTCACCATGTCCGCATTTCCTGCGCAAAAACCAACGCGCCAGCCTGCCATGTTGTACCCCTTGCTCATCGTTGTAAACTCGACGCCGACGTCCTTCGCGCCAGGTGCAGATAAGAACGATGGGGGAACGTAACCTTCGTATGCCACATCCGCGTAGGCAAAATCACTTATGACCATAAGCCCATATTTTTTGGCGAGTCGCACTACATCTACGAAAAACTCCGGCTCTACCGTTACCGTCGACGGATTGTGTGGGTAGTTGATGATGAGAAGCTTGGGTCGCGGATAAAAATGCTCGCAAGCATAAGCGATATTGGAGAGGTACTTTTCCGTATTGGAAACATCAAGGGCCACTACATTGCCAGATGCAAGAATTACCGCATACATGTGGGCGGGAAAATAGGGTGCCGGGATAATCGCCGTGTCGCCCGCTCCCATCAGAGCCAAACACATGTGCGAAAAGCCCTCTTTGGATCCCAAACATACGAGCGCTTCTGTTTCTGGATCTAAACGTACGCCGTACTTGCGAAGGTATTTGCTGGTAAACTCGCGACGCAAATTCAAAATCCCATTCGCCTTGGAATAGCCGTGGTTGCCCATGTCCGACGCGGCTTCCGTCAGTTTCGCGATAACCAACGGGTCAGGCGGATCGGTCGGATTCCCCATCCCCATATCAATAACATCCTGACCTGCACGCCTTTTTTGGTATAGCAAACTATTGATGCGACCAAAAAGATACGGGGGAAGTCGGTGAACTCGAGGAGCCCACTCCACTTTGAAATTGCTATCGCTCATGAAAACACTGGGTTCAAAACAAACGTGTAGTGATCTAGCCAACATTGGCATTTGTCATAGATAAGATACGGGACTCTTTGGTTCGAATAAAGTCGGAAATCCCAATGCGACTACCCAATCAAGAGTTTTCTGAGCGCTTTCCTTCGTCAGCATTACGGCTTTTGATACTTGCCCGCGTTTCGGCCAACAACAAAAGTAAATTCCTATTCTGCGAACCGCCAAATGGCCGATACCGTATTTCCTATTAGCGTTTGGTCTCAGGTTCTGTCTGCGATGAAATGCTGGAGTTGATGAGAAAAACGACCGTTCTCATTGGACTCTCCTTTTCTGCCCATCGGTCTACAACCTCTTCTTTGGAGCGCCTGTCATGTCCATTCGGAACTTGATTCAAGGACGTTTTGTCACGAACTATTGTAAGAGCAGAGCGTTTTTGGTATCTGGCTTGGCTCTTGCAGGTCTGTTTATCCTGGCCGTCCTATTGGGCTATAGATATTTCGGAGATCGAGAGACAACCGAAACGGAATTCCTAGCTCGATTCCGCGGCGGAACTCTATTGATCGCCGGTGGAGGCGACATGCCTCCGATCGTTAACCAGCGATTTTGGGAGCTGGCTGGCGGAAAAAATGGGCGACTCGTGATTATTCCGGCCTATCAAGCATCGCGAGCGGATACAAAGCGATTGAAAGAAGAATGGCGGGGATGGAAATTCAAGACCATTCGAGTCCTCCAAGCAGCCACGCGTGAGATATCGGACAATCCATGTTTTTCCGATCCTTTACGCAACGCCACTGCGGTTTGGTTCAGTGGAGGCGAGCAGTCATGGTTGGCGAATCTATACGCTGACACGGAAACCGAAGCTCGATTGCAGGATCTACTTGATCGCGGCGGAATTATCGGTGGAACGTCGGCTGGAGCGGCAATCATGACCAAAGTCATGATCGAGGAAGGAAAAACGGAACCGAAGTTGCGCCGAGGTCTGGATTTGCTTAAAGACTCCGTGGTGGACCAGCATTTCTTCTATCGAAACAGGATGCAACGGCTAGCCAAAACACTCAAGATTGAGCCTACGCTCATTGGCTTTGGCGTCGACGAAGGAACGGCACTTGTCGTTCAGGTTTCAAGTGGCCGAATTGGTGTCCTTGGCAAGTCCTACGTGATGGCCTGTATCCCAGAATCCGATACGGACTCAATTCGGCTGGAGGTGCTAAAACCCGGTACTTCCATCGATATGGACGGATTGCGAAGCATGAATGTTATCATCGCAGAGGAAATCGAACCAACTTAATGACACATGTTTCCAATGTTGGTCGTCAGGCGTTACGCAACGATTATTCATCCGCTTTAATTTTAAATTTCCGAAGCAACCAGTTCAACAATACTTTTTGATCGTAAATGGTTGCTCGGCGTACCTGTGCCAACCGGCACCTCCGCTCGCAGCTTGAATGTCGCGAGACTCGATTACCTTTCCGAGATTCTCCTGAAAGTATTCGAGTATCAATTGCTTTGAACCCTTGCTGCGAGCCACCTAACCTAATGCCGATTCTTGACGCTCTCAGGCATTGCCGTCTTCTTGATCCATGCAATTTTGGACCGAAGTATCCAGCCGTCTTCCTGCAATGCAAAAGCGACTCTCCAAGGAAGGCCCATCAGATCTCGATCCTTTAGCCCCCAAACATCTGGCACTTTGCAATTTCGCTTCTGTATCTGTTTTTTCGTGTTTCCAACAACTGCATTTGGACCGCATTTTCCAGTTCCACCGTTTCGAGCGTATCCGTCACCAACGTTTAACCATAGAGTCACATCATCTTTGAGAGCCCGATGAACATGACGAAAAACGCTTACCAAATTGCGAACATATAGCTCAGGGGACGGTTCAGCGCCAATTTGGTCAGGATGATCGTAGTCTCGGAGACCCCAATACGGAGGTGATGTAACGCAGCACTGGATTGAATTCGCGTCAAGCCCCGGAAGCAGCTTTCCGCAGTCTCCATTCAAAACGCGTAACTTCGATTCCTGTCCAAAGTTCAGTTTTAGCTGTGCCACAATTCAAGCCGCTTCCAAGCATCCTATTCTCGATCAATCCAAAGACCACATTGTAGCACTGATGCTGCGGACAGTCACGCGGCCATCAAAAGCCCGTTTCGATGGAAGTCCGAACAGCCACATTCATCGAGTCGCCGAACGATCAGCGACCAGCGGGGTGCCAAATATTGATCTATTTTCCATAAAAGAATTTCGTGTAGCATCCGCTGAATTGGAAGGACGAACCGGATGGCTCATTTTGCTCGCCAGAAACGGCAATCACGATTTTACTGGGCGGAACTTGGTTTCATGGCGCTAGGACTACTTGGCTTGCAACCAAGTCTCTTTATCAATCTCATCATGGGATCGCAGACAAAATCGAATCCATTTCTATCGACGCTGTCAAACCAAACCTCTGACGTTTATCGAGACTTGCCTGCTACTCATTTAGCTTCGTATTACCCGGCGCAGCCTTTACTCGGACTTCCAAGTATTGCTCAAGGCTGGCCACAATACACTCCACCATCCTATGGCCAGAATCCTACATTTGGCCAACCGACGTATGGCCAACTTGCACAAAATCCGTTTTCTCAACCCTATCAACCCTATCAACAGTACAACACAAGTCCGCAGACCTTGCCGACATTAGGATCGTATACACCGCAACACAACTATTCAACTCCTTCCGCATCTAATCCACATACACCTCAATATGCGCAGTATTCCCCGACTTCGCCGTTTGCCTCGTCTAATGGAGGGCAAAACCAGCCAGCCTATTTCGCTCAAGCCAATACCGGTTACTCCCGGCCGGGCGCAGCAAATAGTGATCAATGGTCGGCATCGCAAGCAAACAACCATAGCAACCGAATTGGCAACTTTCAGACTGGAGCAATCTACGCTGACAATTCCAATTCGCCATCGGGCAGCTACCCGTACAACGCACTAACGCCACGCTCCTCGCCGCAATCACTCTTTGATAGCGGCTACGGTTCAAACAATTACCTCGCCGGACGAGCCAATACCGCTTCGTCACTTCAAACTTATGGCTATCCGTCTAGTTCAGCTAAACCCAATGCGTGGCAGCGTTATCAACCTAATAGCCCGATGTATCGATGAAACGGCTCGCGTTTCCTCGATTCCAGAAACCTGATCGGGACAGATTCGCTCGGTAAATTATCTTCCCATCTGATCGCGTTTCCATGCTTGATCTACGGCGGACCACTTGTTTTTTCGCTATATTGGGGTGCGCTTCTTTTGGACGACGTGCGGTTAAGGATTGACGACCAGACAGTGATCCTAATTCATTTAGGAGATTCTCCATGCGAATCCTATGTGCCGAAAATAGCCCGGTTTCGTTTGCGGGATTGTCCATTTTGCTGGCCTTGGAGGGCTATTCCGACGTTTTCTCGGCTACCAATTATGCACAGATCAAGGAAAAGTTAGCGACCGAATCAATTGATTTGTTGATCACCGAGTTGCGCTTTGCGGATGCTGAACTATTGGATGTGGCTTGCGAGATCCGAGAATCCTTTCCAAATACTAAAATCCTGGTTTATACGTTCCAGGAGAACCCAACCTATCTGGCCCGAGCTGCTGCTTGTAGGCTTTTCGATTTTGTCCTGAAAAAAATGTCCACCTCCTATTTGCTTCGATCCATAACCGAAGCACCAACTGCCGTTGCCCCAGCTGAATCGCTGTTAAACTCGGCTGCCAAGTTCCTAACGACCCCGGAACACCCAGGCAATCCTCATACGGATCATTTAACCAAGCGAGAAGTGCAGATTTTGACACACCTTGCCCTCGGCCTGAGCAATCGAGAAATCAGCCGAACTCTGGGGATTAGCTTGGAAACAGTAAAAGAACACGTTCAAAATGTACTGCGAAAACTCAAGGCAAGTGACCGAACCGAGGCGGCAGTTTGGGCCTTGCACAAGGGTGTGCCGACGTTGAAATTGCCTTAGTAGCTCACCCTTCCAACCAAAGGAAAAACGACTAATTAATTTTCTCCTTCTCAGGGAGAAATGCGCAAGACGCGACTCTTAAGACATAATGATCGCAGCCGCATTGAGATTCCCCATGGATGGCCCGTTGAAGGCTAATATCGATTGGGCAAAAGCCCTTGAAATCAACCGTCGCTGGTTGGCCACGGTCGTCCATGCGCGTCTCTCTGACCATCAGGCTGCGGAAGATGTTTTGCAAGAGGTGGCTCTAGCCGCCATTTGCCAACCGACTAAACCGACGGACCCTACGAAAGTGGCTCCGTGGCTATACCGCATTGCACTTCGAAAAGTGATTAACCACCACCGATCGACTGGGCGTCGACGAAAACTGATCGATGGCGCGATTGCTGCGGGGCGAGCCACCGAAAAAGCCTCAGGGCCCACTCCCGGCGAATGGTTGATGCAGGCAGAAACGAATCAAACGGTTTCCGAGGTCATGAATCGCCTAGACCCACAGGATAGGCAAATACTCATGTTGAAGTACACCGAGGGTTGGGGTTACCAAGAACTTTCAGAGCACCTTGGAATCACAATCAAGACAGTTGAATACCGACTGCTGAAGGCGAGAAGAACGCTTCGCACGTTTATGAATATTGTGGACAGATGAGTGAAGCCAAAAAAGTCAATCAGGAAAATGATTACACCAAACCAAATCCAAACACTTGTAGATGGGGAATGTTCTCACGATTCCCGCGCTTTGCTTCTTCGTCAAGTAGAATCCCAACCATCCGCTTGGAGAACGTTGGCGCTGGCTCTACTGGAAGAACAACAATGGGCCAAGCAAATTGTTCAACTCTCCAAAAACCAAGTTCAAGCTCAACACACTCACGGTACCTTGCCGCTGTCATTCGAATCCGACAAGGCTTTGTCCGGTGCGACTCGTGCGCATCCATTTGTTAATTTGTCGAGCATTGGATTTCTTGGCAAGTCGAATGACCATTCAGCCAACAGGGCCATTCCGTGGATGACGGTATTGGCCGCGAGCTTGTTGCTCGGACTCGGCATTTATGGCGGATCGTTTCTTCCGACACTAAAGATGATGAATCCAAATGGCGCGGATACCTCGACTCTTGCTGAATTGGAAAATCCTGTTGAGGGTAATCAGGACTATCGACCACTCAGCGGCATGTTAGACACGAACATGAAAATGTTGGTCTCTGGACCAAACAGACAGACCGAGGAGATCCCAATCTACGACCTCAACGCAGTAGACCACGACGTTTTTGTCGCCAGGGAAATGTATGAAGTCGCGAAAATCAATCAACGACTTCGACGTGAGGGTTTTGAGCTTGATGTTAGACCCGAGTATTACACTGGCAAACTTCATGATGGTAGGCAGCTAATCGTCCCTGTAAAACATGTTGGCGTAAAGCCCTACGGTCTCTAGTACCCTGTTTACTAATTTGTTCTGTTTATCAAAAAGGAATGCAAAAATGAAATCGCGATTGGAATGGTTTATTGTTCCCTGTGTGGCGTCCATGTTTGGCGGAAATGCCATGAGCTTAAACGCACAAGATCCGCTCAAGGCGAAACGAAATCTGAATGTAGTCGTTCACCAAGTCACGGATGAGGTAGACGCAAAGAGCATCCGAGAAAAAGTCGCCAAAGAACTTGCCAATTCCGGTATTTCGGAGGAGGCAAAGGCCCGTATCCTAAAAGACGTCGAGGACGCCTTGAACAAAGCGAAGGACGCGGCAAAGAAAGCGAAGAAGGCTGCTGCCAAGGGGATCGAAAACGCAGAAAAAGCGGTCCAAGAGGCCGTCATAACGATTCAAAACCATGCAAATTCGCCTGGGATATCACATGCGTTTACTACGCAGTTCTTTCGGGATACGAAAGGTGATGGCTTTCGCATCGGTGTTCAGTGCATTCAAGAAGAAGATGGTGATGATGATACGGAAACCAAGCCGGGACTTGAAGTAAAAACGGTTGTTGACGACTCGCCAGCTCAGAAGGCTGGGATTAAGGAAGGAGATTTCTTGATCACCGTTGACGCCAACAGAATCACTAAAATCGCCGATTTGACCAACGCCTTGCAGGAAGCCGGCAAAAAGGAAAAAGAAGTCACCATCGAGCTCAAACGTGATGACAAAAATATCACCGTAACTGTCAAGCCAACAAAAATGAAGTTTTCGGATTCTGAATTCCAAAACATCCAACTTGCTCTTCCAACAGGTGGCTTTGTCGTGGACGCTGAAGCTATGAAATCCTTTCAGGAACAGATGAAAAAGTGGAGCCCCGGAAAAATGCCAAATGGCGGTCCCCAGGTTTGGAACTTCCATAAGGACTCAACCGATCTGAAAAAAGACATGGAGGACCTCAAGTCGGAAATGGCTGAATTGAAAAAAATGCTTAAGGAAATGGTCGACAAGAAGTAGTTCGAGACGACTT
>JANLRK010000560.1:0-3086 GCA_031361585.1 Pirellula sp.
ATTCATCTATGGCTTCACTTTGACCGGTCGTCCCGGGCCGACAATCGGTCTAAATGGCATGAATGATCAACTTGGTCGTCCAGTTGCACGCGACGTCGCTCCAACCAACTACCTTGGCGTTATGGGTCGGTTTCCTGTCGACTCCGCTGCCTATGGAGTCACGGGTGCAACCGCCGCAGCTGTTGATGGTTATGCTGGTGTTTTCCGGTTCAACAAAGATACTAAAATGGGTTCGCTCGTTGACGGTACTTCGAACACACTTTTGTTTGGCGAAGTAACTGGGGTGTATACTACCACAGCACCAATTCAACGAACTGGTTCATTCGGTTGGAATCATTCCGGTATGGTCACCCATTGGAACTCAAAGAATTTGGCTGGAGTGGCATACAATGCGTCCGTGAAAGCTTGGAATCGTTACAGCAGCCTTCACACTGGTTTAAATCAATGGACGCTTGGAGACGGTTCGGTTAAGTCGGTGTCAATTAGTACCGATCCCAACGTTACGCTTAGCCTGACTGGCATTCAGGATGGCGAAGTTTTTGATGGAAGCGTTATTCAATAAAGATAGGAGTTGCGATGGGATATTCAAAGTTGACGATCCTTGCTCTTGCTGCTGTTTTTTGTGGATGCGAAGCACAAAAGGTGGCTGAACCGCAGGGGCCGGTGGTGCAGAAGAACAAGAAAGAAGCTCAGACGAATAGGATGCGAGCGGAAGTTAGCGAACCACCATAGGTCATACTAAGGTAACGCTAGGCGTAGTTCGCTCAGAAGCTAGCAGAGTAGGAAACATCCGGTCAATCGTCCGGATGTTTTTTTTTGTAGGAAGCCATCGATTGAAGATATCTATTCAAAGAGCCGTAAGGAGTGACCGCGCGAGTATTTGTAGACGAACGTCTCACGCGGACGCCCACCACTTCTCTTTTTGTGGGTGTCTCCCTCCAATATCGCCCGGCGGGAGAACAAGTCGACCAATGAAGGTCTGTTTTATTTGTTTCTTTTTCCATTGCTGAAAGGTTTTGTCGTGAAGAGATTTCTATTGCGGAACAAGGGCTTTACCCTCGTCGAATTGCTGGTGGTCATTGCGATCATCGGCATCTTGGTTGGTTTGTTGCTTCCTGCTGTCCAGGCTGCTCGCGAAGCAGCCCGCCGCATGCAGTGCTCCAACAATCTCAAGCAACTTGGTTTAGCTGTCCATAATTTTGAATCGGCTAACAAAAAGATTCCTGCGTCCATGTTGTGCGCAACTTATGCGGCTGCATACAACGCCGACAAGTACAGCTATGTCGGGCACCTATTGCAACTGTTTCCTTACATGGAGCAAACGCAAGTCTATAGCCCCTTCGCTGCCAATATCGACATGAGTGCGGCCACCTACTTTGGGCCAGCTTCAGCAGAAAACACAGCTCTTCCAGTTCCAAATCTTCGACGTCGAGCTTGGTGGCATGACACCGCAGGCTCGGTTGTCGTCCGTGGTGGACCGGTTACTTACCCAGATATCATGGCTGTTTCGACCGCCAAGATTCCTTCGCTGCTTTGCCCATCGGACAGTGCGGATTCTGTATTCGTTCCCGGCGGTTCTGAATTCATGTACGCGTTCCAAATTTTCGGCAGTGCTGGTCCAACTATCGGTGGGTACGGCATGAATGACCAACTCGGACGTCCGGTCGCTCTCGGTCGACCAGTCGCTCGCGACGTTGCTCCAACCAACTACCTTGGAGTTATGGGTCGTTTTCCGGTCGATGCAGCTACCTATGGCGTAACGGGAGCTACCGCAGCTGCGGTTGACACCTACGCTGGTATCTTCCGATTCAACCGAGAAACCAAGATTGGTGGCATTGTAGACGGTACATCCAACACTGTTTTGTTCGGCGAAGTCACTGGCGGTTGGAATGATGGTACCAAGCCAACCGGACGAACATGGTCTTTCGGTTGGAACATGTCAGGGCACGTAATTCACTGGAACACCAAGAACTTAGCTGGAACACCCTACGTCAATTCCACCAAAGCTTGGTTCCGTTACAGCAGCATGCACACAGGCCTAAATCAGTGGACTCTTGGCGACGGCTCGGTCAAGGCTCTTTCGCTGAGCACAGACCCCAATGTTATGCTTAGCTTGGGTGGTTTGTCCGACGGCGAAGTCTTCGACGGAAGTGTTATCCAATAATTTAAGGAGCTGAAATGGGATTAAAGAAGTTATCAATCCTTGTGCTCGTCGCCGTATTTTGCGGTTGCGAAGCTCAAAAGGTTGCACAGCCTCAAGGGCCGATTCAGAAAAAGAGTTCGAAGGAATCGCGAGCCGGCAATACGGCAATGCCCAACGAGCCGCCATAGGTCGCGAACGGGTTGCGTGAATTTGATACTTTGAATTTTCAAACTTAATAAGCATCCGACCAGTATTTGGTCGGATGCCTTTTTATTGGCGAGTGTCGTTTTGTAGTATTGCCTCCTGGGCCGTGTGTTTCTCGAAGGGTAAGCGACGATGTCCAAGATCACTTGCCTGCGTGATGTACCAAGTGAGCAATCTCCGGCACTACTAGTTTCTCCATCGCCAAGCGAACACCCGCCGGTGAGCCAGGCATTGTTAGTATAACTTTTTTGCCAACGCGGCCACCGCTGGCTCGGCTCAGCATCGACGCTGAACCGATTTCTGCAAATGACAACATGCGAAACAATTCTCCGTAGCCCGGGATAACCGCATCGAATAGCGGCTCGATTGCTTCCGGAGTACAATCCCGAGCGGCTAATCCTGTGCCGCCGGTAACCAACAGTGCCTCACATGTATCGGCCTCAATCATTTTCCGTGCGGCCTCCCGGATTTGGTGTGGTTCGTCGACCACAATGTCGCGTTGCAGAACGTAATTTCCTGCCGCTTGAATCAGTTCTTCGATCAATTGCCCGCCCAAGTCGTTGTCTAAGGTACGTGTGTCGCTGACCGTGAGGATCGAAACTGTGATCGGGCGAGCGGCTTTGCGGCGATGTTCGTTTGTTGAATCAGATGCCATGGTAATGATGGGGTTGAAGGCTGATGAAAAGTTGTTTCGAAGGATCCAAAACCGATTTCCGACGCGGAGCAGACCCGGATTGGG
>JANLRK010000597.1:0-2704 GCA_031361585.1 Pirellula sp.
ATTCATCGGTAATTGTGATTCTTCACCCATAATATAGCCAACAAGGATCGTTTTCGCTGATCGCATCCACGGAGATTCCATTTACGCAAAAATCGAAGCACTTACGCACAAATAATCATGCTTATGTGATTTTCGAGTGCGCAGGCCATAGCGAAGGTCCGGGCTTGCCCCGGACCTTCGCAACCGGTTTGGCGTTCTAACTTAGGACGCCAAACCTGTTGCGTTCGTTGGGCACAAGGCCAACGAACGCTTCTGCAGAGAACAAGAAGCATGACGATCGCGGCGTAGGCTGAGATGCGCCGACTTTCCTGCGCTTAACTAAGGTTGCTCACTTACTTGGGAATCGCATCCTTATCCACATCGTCGATACGCAAATCTCCGTAGACGACTCGGTATTGAGTTGCACCCTGCGGAAGATACCAGAATACGATCGTGTCGGCATCTCCCAATTTCGCTTTGCCAGAATAGCCGAATTGGTTGAGGCTGGATCGGAACGTCCAACTTGCACCGAGGCTAGGAACCACTTCAGCCATGGCCTTGGAGTATCCCTGTGTGTCCAGTCCATAGGTAGCACCCAGGTTGGCAATAAACGCAGGGTCGTCGATTTTCTTCGGGAACTTACCATCGAATCGTGCCGCATGCAATTTCAGGATATTGACGGCGTGCACCTCTGGAGGCTGATTCACTTGAGCTATGTCCACTTTGGGGAATGTGCTTTCGATGAGCTTGTAGCCTTCCGGAACCGTTGTCGAGAATAGGTCGTCGGAGAGGTCTTGGCTGAACTCAAAATCCTTCATCGTAATCAGGTACTCGTCGCCGCCCAACTGCAATTCCTGTTCGATCAACACCGGGAGCTTCGTCGCCGAGTCTCCCCATATCCTCATCGTGACTGCACCCGCTTGCACCTCAAAGCCTTTAGCGACCCTTCCTGCGATTGTCTTGTCTGCGATCGGCTTGCCTGTCGAAACACCTTGTTCAAGCAGCGTGATCGGAAAGGAAGCCAGGCTCGCCTCAGGCATTGCACCACCAGGCAAACCATCCTGCATGTCGATCGTAGTCGCTTGTTTGATGGCAGGCTGTAGAGTCATTATCTTTTTCTTGGACAAGTTCGTTACCGAAACGATTCCATCGACATGCTCGGTACGAGACAACCCTGGATCTTTGTAGAGCATCTTCCATTGTCCGGGCAGTGCCTTGGCGGATGGTTCCGAAGCGTTACCGACCTTGTTGGATATGACTTGGTAGGAAAGGGTTTTAGCATTGTGAATCGCCTGTGTTATGTCCCCCAACGCCAAGGTGCTTGTTGGGTACATGAACACAGCAAACACGGCGGTAGCCGCCAATGCGAGAATGGCAGCCAAACCTCGGGTTCGCATGGTCCATGGGGAGCGCGAGACTAGAGTGATTGGAGGCGTTTTGTTCAATCGACCGAGCAGTTCCGCAACGACTTGGTCTGATGGTCCGTTGGGAATTGCGAGATTGTGCATCGACTGTTCCGCTTGTTCAAGCAGTCCAAGCGGTGGTTTTGAGTCGTGATTCATCGTGGTAACCTTGACTGGAAAATTAGGGTTTGGTATGGGTGATGAGTTCTAGCTGATGGGCTAGAACTTCTTGTAACTTTTTGCGAGCTCGTTGAATGAGTACGCCAACGGCCTGGCTCTTCAAATCCATTTCGATGCCGCACTCTCGGTAGGTCCATCCCTCCAAACAGCAGAGGCAAAACGCCGTCGATTGGTTGGCTGGAATAAGGGTCAGGGCATCTCGAAGTTGTTGTTGCAATTCAGCGTCATCGAACTGTTGCGAAGGTTGAGGATGGCGATTGGGCAACTCGTCGAGCTCCGCGTTGGCAATGACAGCCCGTTGCCGGTAGCGTTGTCTCAATCGATCGATGGCCCGTGTCGCGATGAGACGTTGCAGCAAAGCACGCCAATTGTTCACCGTTCGTTTTCTGCTCAATTCCATGGCATTGAGCGTGGCTTCTTGAAAGCACTCGTCGGTATCGGCTGAGTTTCCAAGTATTCGAAATCCTGTCCGCCAAACCGCAGGGCCATCCCGGTTCAAAATCAAGTTCCAGTCCATCGATCATTCCTTGTTGAAGTTTTAGTGAAATGCGATTGCAATAAACAAGTCGTTTCTCGCCGCAGATTTATATCATCGTAAGCGAGAAAAAATCCTCGATCGAGAATCTGTCCTTAGCGACCCCTTTGGTTCAGCGAGTGCGAGCGGTGGACGATGTTGGCAAGGAAAAACTACCGTTTCGAAGATTTTTGATACATCGAGTTGGCTTTTAATGTTTAACGGGAACCATCGTGGGGGTTCAATAGGATCTCGTCTGATCACCAAACAACAATTGAAGGCCAATCCAACGCTTTCAAGTGGCTACTCAGAAATAAAGCAATGGAATTTCTGCCAGCGTCGGCGGCGAATCGAGAAAAAAACGATGGGTATCAACAAGTCTACGACTTCATCCGCAATGAGGATTCCACCTAAAACAGGTGCAGCCATTGGGGAGATTATGTCCGCGCCGATTCCAGTGCTCCATAAGATTGGTGCTAGTCCAAAGATAATGGTGGCTTCCGTTAGTAGCTTGGGCCGCAATCGATGAACGGCTCCGTCGATGACCGCAGTTCGCAATTCAGGTAGTGTCAATCGTTCCAAGCCTCCTGCGCCGGAGACAGATGCTCTTAGGTAGACCAACATGATC
>JANLRK010000620.1:0-5001 GCA_031361585.1 Pirellula sp.
AGGTTACGCCATCGGATCTCGGCACCGTGTGTCTGCAATTGAATGGGACCCTTTGCATAAAGCGGCTCTCCCTTGGCAAAGTAATTCGCCAACCGTTCGTTGTTCACAACGCACTGTTCATTTAGCCAAACGCTGCAAAGCTCGCCAATCAATCGAATTCGCATGGCATTCCATTCGCCAACCGGTTTGTCTGCGCGAACTAGCGGATCTTTTCCACCGAAACCGGGCGGATTATTCCAAAGACCTCCGCTCCCTTTTGCGTTGCCGTGTTTCTTGTTGTTCTCTGCGTTTGGGTCCCAGATTTGAACTTGCGGGATTCCCCGCAGGTAAACGCCCGAGTCGGAGGAAGGCACGATCTTGTAATCAAATGCAAACTCAAAATCGCCAAACTCTTGATTGGTGGTTAGGTAAGCCCCTATTCCGTCGCTAACTATGTTGTCTCCGTCGATGCTCCAGTGGTCCTTGATCTCCTGATTCAATTTTGCCTTTTCGGCATCCGGGACTCTATCCCATTTCGCGGGGTCCGTTGTAGAACGGCCATGCCAGTTACTGAAGTCCTTGCCGTTAAACAATTGGACATCTTCAGCGTTTGATTGGCGAACGAAACCCGTTAGCAAGAAAGCAACCGAAAGGAAACGAATGCATAGTGAAAGTTGAGTGACTTTTTTCATCGTGGTGAGGCAGGTGTTTGGGTGGGAAGTGAAGGGGAATACAAACGTGGTTCGTTACAACACGATTCTTTGGAATCGGTTTCATTGGGAGCAGATTTCAATCCGTCTGGATCGATCCAGTCCTTTGCGTCAAAGTTCCTAGTGTAAGTACCGTAGTCGTGAAATGCATACCATTTTGCAAGTCGATATGCCCAGGAACGCTCAGGAATTTCAGCTCCTGGAACATACTGGCTGCGTCGGGGTTTGATAGCTGCGATTTCCTGGAGGGCGGTTTGACGAATGGTCGAGTCTTTTGCTCCGTGCTTTTCCGCCAACGATGCAAGTAAATCGGGTCGTTCCAAAACGACGCATCCGCGGGTGTGTTTTGAAACCGTCTCGCGGAAGTCCCTTAAGAATTCACTTTCCTGAAAAACTTCTTTCAGCGGACGCCCGTCGTGAATCGATTCTTTTGCCAATTGAATGATCGGGCACGGTTCGATATGACCGCCCGGGCCGATATGGTGGGTGAAGCCGGTCACAGCCGGACAAAGTGCTCTCCCTTTTCCATCGTGATAGGCGTCGATGACAATGATCGGTTTCTTGACTCGCGTGCTAACCACAAACTCGCGAACGCGGGCCAATTCGGCTGTGTCGAGCGCAAGCTCTGGGGAGCTCTCCGGGCCAACCACCCGGAACACATGAAACCAGCAGTACATGACCCCCATTTCGACCAGCCGATCGACCCAAGCGTCATTGAGCGAGTCATCGATATTGCTCTTGCAAACGCTTGTGCAAACGCCGGTCATGACTTTGTTGTTGAGGCAGTTTTGCAAACCTTCCATCGTCTTGCTCAAAACGCCATCGCGACCGCGGCGCGTATCGCTAACGATTTGGGAGCCCTCAACGCTGATCAGTGGAGTCACATTGCCGAGCTGACGCAGGCGCTTGGCAACTTCGTCCGTAATGAAGTGCCCGTTGGTAAACACTTGGAAATATGCATCTGGGTGGGCAGCCAGAATATCCAGCAATTCTTTGTGCATGAATGGCTCGCCACCTAGAATGCCGAAGAACGAATTGCCCATTGCTTTGGCTTCGGTAAGCGTCTTATTCATGGCCGCAAAATCGATCTTCGTTTGCTTGGCCGCAACGTCGACCCAACAGCCTTGACAACGCAAATTACATGTGTTGATGATCGAGATGTAAATGAACGGAGGAAAGAACTCACCTCGCTTCAATCGCGACTTGTGTTTCTGAACGCTTCGCAGACCTTTGAAGCCCGCGAGGTATGCGAGTTTGAATAGCAACCGTTTGTCGGTCTCGAGGAGCAGACGTTTGGCTAGCCTGAGATACATGCAAATCAATCGAATATGGGTAGAGCGACGAATCGAAAGTCACTCGAATTGAACCGAACACGAAGACAATAGTTTATCAGGAAGTGAACAGGAAATGGAAATGCTTATCGAATGGTCCGAGGCCGGATACATCCGAACACGGACGGCCTTTTGTCCATGGAAAAACGATCGACGCTGTGCTGCTTTGGGAAATCGAGAAGCAGCAGATCGTTGGCCTTGCTATTGCCTATCGTCAAAATTTAGCTTGCCTCCAATCGTTAATGTACTATACTTTAAACAAATAGTCTTGTAAATAATCAACTTATAGTACATTGAAATGAGAACAGAAAAGCCGTTGCTCCCCAAACACAGGAGAATTCTGGAGGGTCTGGGAGAAAACATTCGATTGGCGCGGCTCCGACGTAGGCTGTCGGCTGCCAAGGTGGCTGAACGCGCCGGAATCAGCAGAAATACGCTCTACATGCTTGAAAAGGGTGGAAGCAACACTTCGATCAGCACCCTGTTTCAAGTGCTGGTCGTGCTTGGACTGGAAAGCGACTTTTCTAAACTGGCATCTGACGACGAATTGGGAAGGCGATTGGAAGATGCCGGCCTCAAGTCCCCACGATCGCGAGCCCCTAAGACCAAGCAGGCGACTAAGAGCAAAATAGAGGCGAACCAATGAGTCGAGAAATCCATGTCTTTGGTGACTGGCAAGAGTTGGGCGAAACTCAACCGGTGGGGCTGCTGCGCGTCGAACTAGCTCATGGAAAAGAAACGTTTTCGTTCGAGTATTCTCGCGAGTGGCTGGAAGGGGACAACGCGATGTCCCTGGACCCACAACTTCAGTTATTCCAGGGCCACCAGTATTTGAATGACAACGATCGGCCCAATTTTGGAATGTTCCTTGACTCCAGTCCCGATCGCTGGGGGCAATTGCTGATGAAGCGGCGCGAAGCAAGGGCTGCACGTCATGAGCTGAGAAGACCAAAAACACTTCTTGGTATTGACTTCTTATTGGGTGTGCACGATGAGCAACGAATGGGAGGCCTGCGTTTCAAAACGGAGCCCGACGGTGAATTCCTATCGCACGAACAAGGCCAAAACGTGCCACCTTGGGCGCGACTGCGCGAACTGGAAAATGCCGCATGGAAGTTTCAATCTGACAACGGGTTCGATGATGATCAGGAAGCAACGGAATGGCTTCGACTGCTGATGGTGCCTGGTTCATCGATCGGGGGTGCAAGGCCCAAAGCCGGGGTCTGTGATGAGGAACAAAACCTTTGGATTGCAAAATTTCCAGGACGCCATGATGAATTCGACGTAGGTGCATGGGAACTGGTCATCCATCGGCTAGCTATGGATGCTGGGCTCAATATTGCCGACGCGACCGCCGAGAAATTTGGGAGACCGCATCACACGTTCATCGTCAAGAGATTCGATCGAATGATCGAGCACGGTAAGCGAGTGAGAAAGCACTTCGCCTCGGCAATGACGATGCTGGGGTATTCCGACGGAGCAAGTTTCAAAGACGGAGCGAGTTATTTAGAAATCGTCGAATTTCTAACCCGCCATGGGGCTGATACGGAAAACGACATGCAGGAACTTTGGCGCAGGATTGTCTTCTCAATCTGTGTCTCCAATTGCGACGATCACTTGCGCAACCACGGTTTCCTACTTCAACCCGACGGATGGAAACTTTCTCCAGCCTACGACATCAACCCAGATCCAAATGGTACGGGACTGAGTTTGAACATATCCGATTTGGACAATTCGTTGAATTTAGAATTGGCTTTGGAAGTCGCCGAGTATTTCAGAGTCGACGACGAGAAGGCAAAATCAATCGTTGGGGAAGTTACAAATGCAGTAGCCAAGTGGCGCGACATTGCAGGCAAAATGGGAATCTCTCGTGGCGAACAGGAGGCAATGGCTACCGCATTTTGCGTTGTCGAGTAGTAACCTTCGTGAACTATGGAAATGGCTAAGACCAAAACGAGCGGACGAAGCGGGTGGCCTGTACTATGCCTTGATGTGCCTTTCCCTTTGTTTGTTTTTTTACGCCCTACGTTTGAAGAAGACCCATGCTGAAAGCAAGAACCCAACAGCGACGGCTAGCCAAATCCATGAGCGGGAAAAGCCTTTTTCCATGGGTGGAAGCGGCGCCATCGCTTCTAATGCACTTCGCGGAATACCGTAATGTTCTGAAGTCAGCACTTCCTTATCGAATTCTATCCTTTTGTATTTAAAATCCCTTGCTAGAAACTGGTCTAGGCCTGCGCTTCCCTCAATGGCACGAGTGAATTCGACTCGGCTGGGGAGATATGGACCTTCGGCAGAGCTATTAGGGTACTCCACGGAAAAAACGTAAACATAAGTATTTCCATTGCGGGGAAATCGAATTTCAGACCTTTCAACTCGGAATGCGTTGTCCACCGAGATTTTTGCACGCGATTCAGGAAAATTTAGGCACACGCCTGTTGGGTCGTAAACTGCTAGTTCAAATCCTTGATCTCCACTGGCGGAGAAGTTCTCCACCTTACAACTCGAATTTTCCAGCAAATCGACCAGTGATCGCATGGGCGAAACGCTAGACGCTGCTTCAATAAGCCAAATCTCATCTCTGGCTCTCGCATCAGCGTAGACCGACTTTCCCGAAGTTATTCGTCTCGCTTTCAACAACGCGAATTCCTTTTCGTTTTTGGGTGTTAGTTCGAAATCAAATATGGCATTACGAACGTCATAGCTTACATAGCTCCTAGGAGCCAAGATTTTAGTACTTTTCGCAACCCATTCATCACGTAGGAAAGTGTATTCCTTATCGTATTTTGAATTGATACTAGAAAAATTTCCCTCAGAAACTATTTTCGAATTCTGCTCGAAGCGAAAGGTCAACGATGAAGAATCTCGAAGCATCTGACAGCGTTTAAAGACTTGAGTAGCTTCACGTTTAAATTTCTCGACGTCTTCCACATGATTTCGACCATAGCTTGCGGCACTCAACATTAGAGTGCAGGCTACCG
>JANLRK010000626.1:0-3207 GCA_031361585.1 Pirellula sp.
GGACGGAGCGCGAGGTTGTCCGACTCCAAAGTATATTGGATCAAGGTCGCTCCAGAATCGATTGGGGACGCCCACTTGAACTAGAGTGCCAAGTTTCCATTCCCGCCGACGCGATGCACTCGTTTCAGAGTATACACAATGCAATTCACTGGAAAATTATTGTTGAAGGAGAGGCGAATCGATGGCCATCGTACTCCCGAAGTTTTCCCGTAGTCGTGTACCCACACGCTCGCAGCAATCCAGTCAGTCCGCAGTTATGATTCGATTGCTTGGGCTACAACCAGCCTACATGCCTCAGGATATTCTCGAGTTTGAATATCGGGTCGCGAACATTCAGCAAAGCACCATATCTGCTGTTGAAGTTTCCGTGGTGTGGCTAACCGAAGGCAAGGGGACAGAAGACCTCGGCGTACATTTCTTCCAGCGACTTACTGGCAATTCCTTGGCTGCTTCGGACTGGTCTGTTCCGCAACAGATTCAGGTTCCGCTCCCAAACTCCCCGCTTTCCTATGAAGGGAGACTATTGAAGATCTCTTGGTGCGTTAGGGTTCGATTCTATCTAAACGATGGCACAGAACTGGTAGCACAGCAACCGTTCTACCTTGGTACGGTGACTCGCGAGGTTTAGCTTACGATGTGCGCACCGCAAAGTCACTCTCGGCAAGAGAGACCCTACCGTAGGTCGCACCTGCCGGGTGCGACTTTGAACGGCATAGCTTGCCCCCTAGGTGTTTTTATTTGACGCTGCACTCGCAAGGCAAAGTCACTCTCGGCAAGAGAGACCTACACCAGGCCGGTGAGCGGTCCGTCTGCACAGAAGTCGGGATTGCCAAAGGACTTCTCCGGAATACCCATTGCTTCGCAGAAGTTCAGTAGTAGCCGATTGTGGGACACATCGTTAAAGTCGATCGCTTGCCCCATCTTGAATCCTAAACCACCACCGACTAACACGAATGGAATGTTGTTGCGTGTATGCGAATTGCCTTTGCCTAGTTCGTTGGTCCAAACCAACGTCGTATTGTCCAGCATGGAGCCTTCACCGCCAGGCTCGGGTGTTTCGGCCAAACGTCTTGCCAAATAGGCAACTTGTTCACAGTACCAGGTGTTGATCTTAATGAGTTTCTCATAGGCAGCTTCGTTGGTGTCGGGTTCGTGCGACAGGTGATGGTGCCCCTCATCAATCCCGAGCCACTTCATCTTGGGTTCACCAACGCTGTTCGTAATTTGGAATGTGGCGACTCGAGCAAAGTCAGCGGCGAAGCTATTGACCATCAAGTCCATCTGCATTCGCGTTATCTGCGGTATGTTGTCGTTTTTCTCGTCGACGTTTGGTGGCAATTTCGGAACCGCGTGACCTACGTTTCCATGTCTAGCTTGCAACTCAATCTCGGCTTGCAATTCCCTTTCAATTTCTCGAACCATGGTGACGTGGTCTTGAAGCATGCGACGATCTTCGGCGCTGATCATCAGTTCCACTTTCCGAAAATCTTCGGCGAGATCATCTAGAACACTTGCCAGCAGTGCTCGGTTTTTGGTTTGGCCATAGAGTTTATCAAACATTTGATATGGGTTGTCGATCGGAGCAACGGGTTGGTTGGGGCCTGCATAGGACATTCGCGTCCAGGTGTCCGCACGTTCTGGAACCATGACTCCAAATTCAAGTGAACCAAAACGTGTTTGTGTATTGGGGTTTGCTTGCAGCTTGTTTTTGATGTGCTGGTCGACGGAGATACCCATCGACCAACCTGCCGGTGTATCCGAACCACCTTGAACGTCACCAGGGAATAACTCTATGCCGGTCAAGAGACAACCGATACCGCGCATGTGCCCGTCACCATCCCCTTTGATGTGGTTGCAAACACCGTGCAAAGTCATCACCTGGCTCTTGAAATCAGACAGGGGCGCCAAGATGCGTTTGAGCTCAAAGTCGGTCCCCGTTTTCTCCGGCCAGAAATGATCGGGAATGATGCCGTTTGGGCTAAATATAAAAACGAGGCGCTGTTTGCGTTGTTGGACCGTGGAAGCCCACCCCAAGCTCGGAAGGCTGAGCATGAAATTGGCGGCAGCTGCGCTGATGCCGGTTTTGAGCAAAAACTCGCGACGTGAAACGAAAGGGTGCATCTGGGGTCCTATTGCAATAGTGATGGATCGCGGGTCGCGGCGACAACAGCGATTTCCACGATCAGATTGTTTATGTTGAAATTGCTCTTTTGAAATCCGTCCGTCAATTCATCCAACGTGTTAGGCCCAAAGGCGGCCGGTGGCTGTTTGACAAAGTGTTGAAAGGCTCGATTCACAAAGGCCCGATGGGCGTCTTCGCTTGCAACAATATATTCGGCTAACTCCTTCGGTCCACTGAAATTAACTTCTTTACCGGCCCGGTCGACGTAGTTTCCCGACGGATCCAGCGATTTCGATCTTTCTTGACTTCGGAATTTACCAACCGCATCAAAATTCTCTAAGGCGAATCCTAATCCATTGATCTTCGTATGGCAAACTTGGCAGCTGTCCGGGCTTGTTTGCAATGCTACTCTTTCGCGGGTAGTCAAATCTGGATGTAGGTCCGGGCTAAGCGGCGTGAACGCTTCACTGGGTGGTCGAAGCGTCCGGCCGAAAACGTATCGAATGAGAAAGACGCCCCGATGGATCGGAGAAGTCGAATCGTGGTAGGACATGCCGCTCATGAGGTAGGGATGTGAAAGCACACCAAATCTCTTTTGAGAATCGCTAACACTGCGTCGCAGTCGCGGTAGTGTCGCCGTACTATTCTCAGACGTTTCGTTTGCGAGGGGCTGCCATGTGTCACCATAGAATGTTTCCAACCGATCACTGGTATAGGTCCAATCCGCCAGGAACAGTTGTCGATAGTCGCTGGATTCGCTTCCAACGACTTCCTCCAAAAACGCATCGAGCGAATCGCGAAGATCGTTTACGATCTCTGGATCATAGCCGGGGAACAAGGCTTCATTTTTGGTAATCTCACCAAACCGTTTTATGTTTAGCCATTCGTGCAACATATCCCGCACCTTGGCCTGGGCACGGTAGTCATTGACGAACTCGCGAGCCAAGCATCGAATCGCATCCCCCTGCTCTAGTTCGTTTTTCCGAATCTTGGTGATGAGCCAATCTTGGGTTGGCAACGAATCAAAGAGAGTCAGCGTCAAACGATTCAGAGAGCGAGCCGAACGAGATTGTCCTTGGTCCGCT
>JANLRK010000628.1:0-8713 GCA_031361585.1 Pirellula sp.
ATAGGCTTGCTCGAACTTTACTCCGATGAGCATCGGGTACGTGTCAGACCGAAATCTGACCCCGCGTCGATTCAGACACATCGATGGTGCTACGAAATCACTCTCTTTGACGCCGGCTAGCCCGGATGCGTTTCGTTTAACAGTTAGCCGTAGGCGTACGGCAGGCGAACTGAGTAAGCCTTCGGCTGACTGTTAAACGACTCAATCCACAAGCCTCAAGCATTTCGATTGACCTGAAATTGGCGTGGACACTTCGAAACCCTACTTGGATCGCAACAGATTGAGGGCCTTTTCAAGATTCTTCGTATTGGTCGATTCCAATCGAAGCAATTGCACCCGGCGAGCCGAACCGGTCGACGATTGTTGATCGAGCTTGTCAATAAACATCCGCACCTCCGTAATCAAGCTGGGCGGCCCGCGTAACACGATGGAATTGGTCGCTTCATCGACCGAAGCAGTCAGCAATGGCCCAGTAGACTGAGCATTGATCTGCTGCAAAAGGATGGCGACCTCAGCAGAAACACCTTCCGGAATTTCTACCGGCTCGCGTCCCGCGCCAACGGTCAATTGAGACTTGTACACTTCCTTTAAAATGCTCGACACGTTTCTCGCACTTGCGCTTTGAAGCTGAACAATGGATGGTGAAATCTGTTGCAACGTATCGAGCAAATCCTCGGAATCAAAAACCGCCAGAAGTTCCTCGACGATTTTGCGATCACCCCGATTGCCACCAATGATCAACGCGTTGATTCGCGAATCTGCCACGATTTTTACGCGTTGAATTGCATCCGTTAGGGATGAACGCCGGTTGCCTTCCCCAGTTCGGAAAAGCTCGACAAGTAATTCTTGCAAGTGCTTGGCGTCAGCATGCTTCAGGATATATACCGAAAAATTACCTGCGGTTGCGACGGGTGTTACCCTGGGACTCATCAACGTATTGACAAGTCGCGAAAACAACTCGAGAGCCTCGGTATCCTCGGAAGCCAACGTCCACAGTTCATCCCCTGTCACAACAATGATGGGCGGAGATGGTGGCTGTACAGATTGTTGCGTCTCGGTATGGACTTGTGCACTTGTCAATTTCTGGATCGGTAGGTCGTTCCTTCCCAAGTCATTGGCCTTCTTCGGAACCGCTGGAACGGGTGGTGCAACATCTGGTTTTCGTTGCTCGAGGGATTGTGGATTCACAACGTTGATAGGGTTGTTTCGCAATGACGGCCAAAGTCGTTGTATGTCTTCCAGCAGGTGCTTCGAGTTGCGTTGGACAGGCACGAATCGCAATCGCGAGGAACCCACGTTATTATTCGCCGGCTGCGATTCCCCCATTTGTCTCAAAAGCTTACGAATCTTCTCTAATTGTTCTTGGGTGGCCCGAACCATGATCTGCTGCTGATTGGAATCGACCGAAATTACTGGAGCACTCGACATGGGTTCGTCTTGAAAGAGCGAGTCAGCCGCCATCTTGAACGAAAATGGATCGGCCGAATTCAACTGAATGATTTCAAGCTCTCGCGCCGGCGGCGCAAACTGTTTGATCGCTTCCTCTGCGAGCTTAAGTTGGGAAGTAGTGCCAGTGACAAACAGTTGCCTATTGTTCGCGTCGTAGCGGATATCCACCAAACTGCTGTCACCCTTAAAAAGGCTTTCTATCGATGTCGTCACTGCCTTTCCGTCGACTCCCCCCAAGGTAAAGAGCTGCAACCGTTTGACCTCGTCCGCTGAACTGGCCGAATCCAATTGTTCGATCATTTGTTCTGCAACCAGCAATTCTTGTCTACTGCCTACGACAAACACACTCTTCGCATCGCGGCTAAAACTCACTCCGGCGGTTGAGCGGCGTCCAAACGCGTTCTGGAGGGCCTCGGCAACGACCTCAACTTTTGCATGTTGGAGTACGAAGGCCCGCAGCGACGGCAATTTGCTCGGCTGTGAATTGATCTCCTGGACTACCCTATCGATCTCAAGATGATCTTCGTCATTGGCGGCAGCAAACACACCACCACTGATCGTATCTGCGGAGAAACTAGCTTTCGGAAAGCTCTCTTGCAACGCCTTCGATAGTGGCAACGGCTCGGCGAAGGCAAGCGAATAAAAGCGAGTTTGTCTCGACTTCGATCCGCCCAATTCGACTTCCGATACGATTTGAGCAATGCGCTCCATTTCCTCTGCCGGCGCAGTCACAATCAGGCTGTTCGTGGCCGTGTCAGCGGTCGCAGTTGCTTTCAGCGAGAATCCTTGGAGAGCCGCCTTCAATGAGGACGCGTTGCCTTTGCCAATTGCAAACACACGGGTTTCACTGTTCTGCAAGTTCACGTCAAAGTCTTTGACGATTTCCTCGATTCGCTTGTGCTGTTCCCGAGTTGCAGTCGCGATGAGTACGCCTTCTTCTCTCGAGCCATAGATCACAGCGTCGGGCATCAGATCTACCAGGATAACCGACAGTCCTCTGGCGCTAGCTTGCTTCAAACGGTATACCTGGGTTGTGCGGTTGGAAGTCTTGGGCTGATCAAACGCTTGAAGAAATTCGCGGATCTTTCGATGTTCAATCGTTCTGGCGGTGGCGGCGATGGTTCTGGACGCAGGATCTTGGACGAGCGTAGCGCGAGGAACGAGCGTTTGCAATATTGCCAAAGCACTCACCGAGTTTCCATACTGCAGAGGATAGACAGCCGACGTGCTCGCGTCCGGTACGGGTAACTCTTGCTGCAACTTGGCAAGTTTGTCGGCAACCAATGCCAATTCATCGGGAGTGCCAATAGCCATGAGCGTACTGTTGCGAGCATTGGACTCCAAACGAATCTGGGATGGTAAGGTTGCTTGAAGAGCGTTCAGTAGGCTCAATTGATCTACCCGCTCTTGGTCGATCGCAAAGACTTTAATCGTTCGGTCGGCAGCATTCGGGCCTGTCAGCATCAATTCGATGATCTCGGCGATTCGTTTCTGCTGATCTGCGGCGGCGATCACGATCAGTTGCCCCGTGGTCGGATCCGAAGTCATTTCCACTAGAGGGAAAAGTGCTCGTAACGAAGTCTGCACCATGGTCAACTGAATTGGCTTGATACTGTAGGTCGCGGTTTCCTTGGGGAGGTCGTACAGTTTTAATAGCTCGTCGACCCTCCGGTGGTCATTGGCCTTTGCAGTTACCGCTATGGTGCGCGAAGCGGCGTCCTGCACTAGTGTTGCCTTTGGCACCAACGGTTGGAGAATAGCCAATGCGCCTGTGGTTGATGTATGCTTCAGTTGATAGATTGTAGATGTCAATAACTCGGGTGCAGGTATTTGCTTTTGTAGTTCATTGATTTTGTCGGTTACGATCTCGAGTTCGCCGGGCGTGCCGATGGCCAGGATCGTGCTATTGATTGGATTGGATTCGATTCGAATCTGAGACGGCAGTGTCGATTGAAGTGCACTTAACAAACTCGTCATCTCAACACGTTCTTGGTCTACTCGAAAAACCTTGATCGTCCGCTCCAAAGCATTGGGACCGCTAACCATAAGCTCGATAACCTCCGCGATCCGTTTCTGCTGTTCGGGCGATGCAACCACGATCAGTTGGCCAGTTGCCGGAACGGAAGCGACGCCGATTGTCGGAAAAAGTGTCTGCAAGGATGCCTGTACCGCTGCGACCTGTGTTGGTTTGACAAGATACATGGAAGCGTCTTTTGCGGCCTGCGCGGTTTTGCTGATTTGCTCAAGGGCCTGCTGCACTCGCGTTTGCTGCTCTTCATTGGCCCAAGCTGTCACAGTACGGGACGGGATATCGGTACTAATTATGGCTTGCGGGGCAATTTGACTAAGAATGGCTGCTAGCGTCAGCATGTCGCCGGCTGGGACGGGATAGGTTTTTACGAACTGAGGCTTACCATCTGGGGCTGAGATCAATCGTTGAACCGCGGCATCCAATTGATCTAACTCTTTCACGCTCCCGGATGCGATGATGCGGTTCGCGGTCGTATCCGCCGACAGTTGCAGGTCAGGCCACAGTTTTTGCATGGTGGGCAACAACGCAGCCGCTTGCAATTTTTTTGCATCGTACGAGCGAATTTCTTTTGCAGATCCGGTGGGAGAGGTCCGATCGATTTGGGTGATCGTTGCTTTGGCAATGGCTTGAGAATCCAAATTTCCGGTCACTACCAGTTGTTTGAGTTTATCGTCCGCAATGGAAATCGCGCCCAAAGCAAGTTGATCGAATACGACTTTGACCTGCGAAGGCAATGCATTCTCAATCGAATAAGCGATGACGACTTGCTGTTGATCTACGCCCTGCTTCTCACTCAGGGCCGCGACCAATGCTGAAATTTCAAGGTGCGTTTTTGCATCGGCCGTCACCAAGAGTCGATTCCTAACGGTATCGACGTGGACCCTTGCTTTAGCCAGCAGGGCAGCAAGTGAAGTTTGGAGTGTCGCCGCAGTCATGCCGCGGACAGTATAGGTTTCTAGTGTGAGCGTAACCTTCTTGGGAAGCTGCTCATTGAAGGTACTGACTCGCGAAGCAATCTTGGCATGCGCCTTTTCGTCGGCAATCACGGTTAGCATACTGCCTTCCACGTCGACGGTGATTTTGGCGTCTGGGAATTCGGCTGCTAGTATTTGCAACACAAGCGGGCTGTCTTGGACCGTAATTGGATAAGTCTTTGGGAGAGTTGGAATCGCGATTGGCGCAGGCAGGTCCAGGCCCTCCAGTAGCTTGGCGAATTCCAAATGTTGTTCAGGCGTAGCCCACACCAAGAGCTCCTGCTTGTTGCTTCCGTCTACTACCTTGATACCGGTCAAGCTCGGTGGCAAGTCGGTCAAGCTGGAGCGTCGCGAAAGTTGGCTCTTGGAGAGAGCATAGATCTGCAATCTGCGATGATCGATTTTAGGCAACAAACTCTTCAGTTGTGGAAGCATGCTTTCGACAATCGCTAAGTCGACGTCACCGGCGAGCAAGATGAGTTGCCGACCGTCATCACCCAACCAAGCGTTAGCGCTGGGAACAATTCGCTGTAGCGTCGCCAACCACTTCGGGTCAGCTTGTTGTTCCAATAGAAAGTTTCGCAACTTCAGCTGATTGGCAGCCTGAGATCGCTTAAAGATCTCGATCAACTCCGTTGCAATTCGCAGATCTTCTTCGGATCCACGGACGATGAGGCTTCCCGCCTTGTTGTTGGATGCGATCTGACCCTTAGGCAGGAAGGACTTCAGGGCCGTTTCGATTGGGCCTGCGAGCGCCGGTTCAATTTCGAAGACCTTCATCGCTTTGGAGCCATCGATCGGAACGATTTCAAGAGCGGCCAAACTCGCCTTGATAAGCTTTTGATCGTCTGCACGTGCAATGACGAGAAGTCGATCAGTCGTTGCAGAAACGGAGGCGGTGGGAGCCAAACTAAGGATCTGTTTTTCCAAACTAGGGATCTGTTTTTTATTATCCTCTGCGGTAGCTGCGGGCAATTGATAGGCGACCGATTCAAACGAAGGCAGTTGAGAAGTACTGGCGATCATCTGGTCGATTGCTAGTTTGACCGCCGCGTGTTGATCGGGGACGAGGAATGCGCTGAGTACACCGGTTTTAGCGTCGACGGTAATCTGTTCGCTTGGGATGAGCTTGCGAATGGTTTCCAGGGCGCGAGCGGCATCCAAAGAACCCAGCGGATAGGATGTAAAAACGGGTTTCGGTGGCGGGACTGGTGGCGCGGTTTTTGGATCGATTTTGGGCAAAGGAACCGACGCAATGATTTCATTAATGGTTTGCATCTTGCCAGCTGTTTCGACAACTAACAGCTGGCTTCCAGTCGCCAAAGGGACAGCGCGGCCGTAGCTGCTCAGGAACGGTTTTACCTCTTGCAAAACGCTCTCGATGGACCGTCCGCCAAGTGGAAAGACAACGCTTACCAATTCAAATCGTCCGCGTTGAAGTAGGTCGTCCAATTTGACGCGAGGTAGAAGCTCCAAAGGGATCGAATCACTAAGGGCCATGACGACCAGCATCTTCTCGCGACGAACTAATGTGAAATTGCGGGTCATCAGCACGCTGTTCAGCAGATCGATTCCTTCGCTAGGCGAGTAGGAACGAGCATCGCTATAGGTAAAGGTTCCGGGTGGTATTTGATCCATTACTAGAGTCAGATCTTGCTGTCCAGCAAACCAATCGAGCACATCGTCCCATTTCATTTCTCGAAATTGAAACATCAATTTCTTAGCGGGCAGAGCTTGGGTAAATTTGGCACGTTGTTCGTCGTTGAGGACGGCCAAGATTTTTTGGGTGAACTCGGAGCTGAGTTTATCTTTGGATGATTTGTCTCTGGCTGCGGCTACGGATTCAGCCCGGGACTGAAGTAGGACTTGGACTTCCGCCCGCTGCGTATCGATGAGGCTAAGGCGCTCGGCAACATCTGGGTGAACGAGACTGGCGACATCTGGCTCTTGGGCGGAGGATAGACCGGCGACGAAAGCGGACAACGACAGGGCATAGAACAAGACAGCAAAACGCGTAGCATTCATCGAGAATCAAACTCAAAAATCGAGTTAGGCGGATACACGGGCGGTGTTTTTCGCCGGTGGGTCATTGTTAGGCAGGGAGTGGATGCAAATGGCTTCCAGGTCAGCTAATTTTTCGCGTAGTGTACTCGTTCATAAATTGGGGCAAACGAGCGATCATCGAGAAATTTCGATTTGATTACTATAGTTCCAAACAACACAGAGTCCGAGATCGATCGTCAAATTGTTTTGAAGCTATTGCTGCAATTCGTAGCATGGCCCTCTGGGCCGTGCGAAATAAATCCAGGCTAGACTCACAGACTTTGAATTTGCACTATTTTGCAGTTTCCGTTGGGAAGGCAAGTAAATACAAGCCCGACGCGCAAGCGAGCAAGCGAGGGTTCGAAACAATCCGTTTTTTGTTTGTCAGGCTCGTAAAAGAGCCGTCAATTCCACAATTATGCGCGATTTCATCAGCTTGGTTAAAAATGGCCTAGCGAACAACGGGCGGGTAAGGTAAAAGTTTTCTTCGAGGGCGAAATCGTTTTTAAAAAGAGCGAGATTGCCATCGGATCGGGGTGTAGCGCAGCCTGGCTAGCGCATCTGGTTTGGGACCAGAGGGTCGAAGGTTCGAATCCTTTCACCCCGACTACTAAAAAGCCTTGTTTTTTGCGAAAGAAACAAGGCTTTTTTCGTGCCCGCAGGGCAACTTTCGAAGTCGCCAACCCAATCTCAAATGCTATGCATCGGGATGTCTGAACGAACACTCGAATGTGTGTTGTAATAGTAAACAACCAGACTTAGGATGATCAAACGACCAGTCACCAAAAGCGATCCATTCCAGTACGCCGTTTCGAAATCAACTGCATGGCCAACAACAACTCTGAAACCGAACGTCGACTCTGGTCGGCTGCCGATGAATTCCGAGCGAATTCCGAACTGAAATCCTCCGAGTATGCGACGCCAGTTCTTGGGCTAATCTTTTTGCGATATGCCGACCATCGCTTTACGCAGGCGGAAAAGGAACTTGCTGGGAAAGGCTCCGGCCGCCGTGCAATCGGCAAAGAAGACTACCAAGCCAAAGGGGTGATGTACTTGCCACCCAAGGCTCGGTTCTCACATTTGCTGTCGCTGCCCGAAGGAGAAAACATCGGCAAGGCAATCAACGAAGCAATGAAAGCGGTCGAAGCCGACAACGAAGAGCTTAAGGACGTTCTGCCTCGCACGTACACCAAGATCGACAACTTGATCCTTGCTTCGCTCTTGAAAAACTTCTCGCAGATCGAGGTCGATTCGCAGGGGGACAAATTCTGCAAGATCTACGAATACTTTCTTGGCAACTTTGCTCGGGCCGAAGGTCAGCGTGGTGGCGAGTTCTTTACGCCGACGACGATGGTGCAGTTGATCGTCGAAGTCATCGAGCCCCATCATGGCCGGTTGATGGACCATTCATGCGGCTCAGGCGGTATGTATGTGCAAAGTGCCAAATTCATCAAGGCTCACAAACACGATCCAAGCCGTGAGATTTCGATCTTCGGTCAGGAGCGGGTCGAGGAGACTCTCAACCTGTGCCTGATGAACTTGGCGGTGCATGGACTATCGGGGGACATCAAGCAGGGGAACAGGTATTACGAAGACCTGCACGGCAGCGGGTCAATGCAAAGTCGCAACATTAGCCGAGATCGAAGCCCAAGGCTGGAGTCTAAATCCCGGTCGCTACGTGGGCGTGGCGGATCGAGCCGAAGATGATTTCGTCTTTGCCGAGCGCCTCGAAGAGCTCAACGAAGAACTCACTGTATTGAACAACGAAGCAACCGAATTGGAGCAACGGATCGCGAATAACGTTGCCAAGTTGTTGGAGGAGGCGTTGTGAATTTTGAGAAGAAAACACTCGAAGAAGTGGCTGACTTCTGTCTAGGCAAGATGCTCGACAAGAAGAAGAATAAAGGCGACCTTCGACCTTAGCTTGCGAATGTTAATGTTAGATGGGGTGAGTTGGTCAAATTTGGCTTGAAGCACGGCGTCATAGTAATGTGTGAAGGTGGTGAGCCGGGGATTGGCCACGTATTGTGACACGGATATTGCCATCGAGCGGACTCAGTTCATTGTCGGCTCACACGGTAGCCGACGTGATCGAATTAACGCAAAAGCTAGCTCACTACGCTGCATTTCATGAGATCCGAGGCCCCAATCCTGATTTCGCGGATATGCGTTCGATGGGTGCGGATGTTTTGGCATTTAGCAAGTTGACAATCGA
>JANLRK010000630.1:0-2007 GCA_031361585.1 Pirellula sp.
GCTATAGCCGCCATGCGCAGCATTGACTCCGCGGTTGTTCATCACGCGCACGTTATGAACAGCCCCATCGGTCTCAACGAAGTCGTCATTAAGCATATGCATGTCATTGTTGTAGATATCGATCGATGAAGCCCTTTGATCGGGATCGCTCGGCGGTGTTCCATACGTCGAGATGCCGATCGCATCGTGAAAGTAAGCTATCGCGTTGTGCGCGATGACGTGACCTGGGCCATACACTTTGACCGCATAGTAGCTCGTAAGTAAGTGCGACCGAAAGGGACCAGCACTTGCCCAAAGCGGTCCAGTCCAGCCAACGAGTCGAAAGCGATCATCGCGACCAAGAAAGAGATTGTCCGCAATGTAAAAATCGCTAGAACCAGCGAACTCGGTCCAAACGCCAAACCCGATGTTTTCAAATCGACAATTCTTGACCGTCAGACCCACTGCTCCGAGCACCTCTTTCTGTCCTGCGAAAATAGCGACGTCTGTATTGCGAAAAGTCAATCCCTCGAAGATGTGATACTTCGACGCCATCACATCGAATAGCCGATGGTTCCCATCGCCGTCGAAGATGACTTCACCGTCACCTGCGGACTTGATCGTGATCGGCAAGTCGCTAGTTCCCTTCAAGGTGAGTGACATGCTGCCATCGAAGGGGGTCATCATCGGATCGACGTAATTGAGCCGATCCGATTTGTACAATCCGGTATGCAACAAAATCGTGTCGCCTGGTTGAGCCTTTCGCTCCCAAACAACACTCCAGTCCCCTAAGCCAGCGCCATAATATGCCTGCAGTAGGCTGGTGAAACTGGGCTCTTCCCGGACACCGGCGTAGTCGACTGGATAAACGTGCAGCTTTCGGCCGTCTGCATAGGGTTGTGGTTCCGAGCGAGTGCGGACTCGAATGTCTTGCAAGGTTTCGCCGGAGGCTCCGTCGGGGTCCGCCAACTGAAAATTACACTCGTATTCTGTTCCAGGCTGCAGATTGAGAATGCTACCAGCAAAACCATGTGGAACGGTATAGTCCAGATTTTCGCGACGTCGGTAGACGTTTTCGCCACCGACTCGAACAAGTGGCAATGCCTCGCGCCATTGGGCTGCACCAACCTCGCGAAACTGAACGACGACTGTTGCGTTTCGGTTTGCATCGCCACGAATAGACCATTCAAAGCCAAGGTTGTTCAACGTTGGATGCTCGACCACGAAACGGTCGGCAATGGTACTGTTTTCATTGATTGCAAAGACGAAGACCATAGTGTAGGCCAAAAAGGTATGTATCATTTTTTTCTCCGAGAGGTTTGGTCGTCACGGGGCTATTGTATCAATTGCTTGGTGCGAAGAGGCGAACGTTGCAAGAGCCCGAAAAAGCTCCGATTACCGGACGGTTCAATCTTCCCCGGCCCTCTGCCCGTATCTTTGTAACGACCAAAACGGATGCTACACCTTGAAAATCCGTGTAATCGAAGTCCATACTCATCAAAAAACCACTTTTGCGGTTGACGACTGCGGCTTGGATTCCTATCTTCTTGCGTCCCGCGTTCAACGCAGGGCTTACGAGATCGTTGGCGACTCAAAAATCGCCGACAAACTGACGTTTTTAGAGGTAGAAATCAGCTGTGTCCGGATCGCATGAAGTCATCAGAATTCGAATGGAAGCTTATGACCATGCCGTTTTGGACCAAAGTGCTTTGGAAATAGTGGAAACCGCCAAGCGAACCCACTCCGAAGTGCATGGCCCGATTCCGCTTCCAACACGCATCGAGCGATACACGGTCCTTTCGGGCCCGAACATCGACAAGAAGGCGCGTCAGCAATTTGAAATCAGAACGCACAAGCGTCTGATCGATATCAAGCAAGCCACTGCTCGAACGATCGAAGCTCTAAACAAGTTGAGCTTGCCCGCTGGCGTTGACATCAAAATCAAAGCAACGACTCGGTAGGAAATTTACGCTTAAACGGCATCCATCAGGTTTTCCCAATATGAAACGGAAGCTCTGAAGGTAACCA
>JANLRK010000664.1:0-2913 GCA_031361585.1 Pirellula sp.
TGCGGGCTTGATCAAGTCATGCTGTCTTGGGGGCACGACGAATATTTGTACCACGTCGTCAAGGACTATTTGCCTTTGCCGGGGTTGTACATGATTCGTTACCACTCGTGCTATCCGATTCACCGAGAGCATGCGTACGAGCAGTTGTTGAACGATCGCGATCGGGAGTTGTTTGTTTGGGTTAACGATTTCAATCAGTACGATCTGTATACGAAACGGGACGAGCGGATGGACGTGACCGCGTTAAGGCCATTCTATGAAGAGTTGATTGCGGAGTACTTTCCAATTCAAATTGATTGGTAACTTGCCAACGGATTAAGAGGCCGCAGCAGTCAGTGGCCGTACAATTGTTTACGTTCGAGCCGCAGGCGATGGCTGACCAATGATGCGGTCTAAGACGCGACCGATAGACTAAATCTACCTGCCAGAACGGGGCAAGCATATTCGCGCACCTTTTGTACATTCGAACAAGCCGGTCGACTTGCGACCGACATTCCAACCTACCCAACGTTCCCCCACGGCGGAGACCGCCGTGCCACAATGATGTGGGAATCAACCCGGATAATCGCCATTCCCGGGTCAACCGGACATGTGACATTCCGAAACTGTACGAAAAAGTATTTGCTCTGATTTTGTATTGAGCTCTGTTTTTGTATTGACGTAGGTTCTTAGAGGTTCTTAGATCGGATTGAAAAATCTGCAAGAGTTTTTGTCCAGAAATTCAAGCGATAAGGGAAGGAAGTAATGACGGGCTACCAATCTAAAATGCGATCACGCACTTATCGGCAGCGTTCGGGCGTTGCGGTCGTAGAGGCTGCAGTGACGCTTCCTCTGATCGTACTTTTTGTTGTCGCACTGATTCAGTTTGTAAACATGATCTTTTTGAGGCAGAAAGTTACGTCAGCCTGCTATGTCGGCATGCAGCAATTGGCGCAGGTGGGTGCGACGGAATCCAATGTTCACGATACGGTCGAGTCCATTCTAACGACGCGCGGCGTAACCAACGCAACTATTGAGATTCTACCAACTGGGATTTTAGATACAGCGCCCATGGGCACCGAATTTTCGATTCGGGTTCGAGCGCCTTTTTTAGGCAATCTGAGCGGACCAAGGATTATTCCTACGTCGGGTGATGTTGATGTCCGGCAGTATATTTTTCGGTAGTAAGAAAAGGATAGGCAACTCGAATGAAGATACGAATTCAAAGAAAGGCTTTTAGGCATTCGCGACAACGAACGGGCGCTGTTGTGCCGTTGGTAGCCGTCATGCTTTTGGTGCTGTTGGTTTGTGGTGGAATTGCTGTCGATTTTGCTCGGATTCGATTGGTCAATTTGGAGCTTCGGGCTGCTGCCGACAATGTTGCCAGGTCCGTTTCTAACGAGATGCTTCGGACAGACTCGCAAAGCGCGGCGATTCTCAAGGGCCAACAGATTGCGGTAAAGTACAAAGTTGGCGGCGGAAGCTTTTCGATTCAAAGCGGTGATATTAAGTTCGGCAAGTTTGACAAAGGCAAGTTTGAAGCGGGAATAAATCCCCCGAACGCAGTTCGAGTCATCTCAAACCGTTCCAGCGAATCGTCCGCCGGACCTCTTAATATGATTTTCGGATCCATGTTTGGCGTGAGTCAGGCCAACCTTGGACGATTCGCAACTGCGTCCTTCCGAATGGTGGACATTTGCTTTGTATTGGACCGATCCAGTTCCATGAAACTGAAGGTGGATAGCAGTGTGGTCGGGCTTTCCCTTTCGGACCCTCGAGCTAGCTCGCCGCCGTATCCGGACAGTCGATGGAGAGCTTTGGATAATGCTTTCGATTTATTTATCGGCCAGCTTGCTGGAAATGACTTAGAAGAGCGAATTGGAATTGTCAGCTTCGCTAGCGACTTTACGGCATTCGGCGTAATCACTCCTGCTTCGAGAGTTGACTTGGACCTAACCTCCAATTTGACAAACGCAGTAAACCAAATGACATCGATGTCAAATTCCATTTGGAATGGAAATACCTACATCGAAGCGGGAATGCGAGATGGAATCGAGGTGTTGCAATTCTCGGCCGGTGCGAGAGCCAATGCCGAAAAAATGATGGTCGTCCTGACCGATGGCCGACAGAACGAGGGCGAAGCTCGTACGGCTGCAACCGCTGCGGCAGTAGACAATATCACAATCCACACCATCACGTTCGGCGACTATGCCGACAAGACGTTGATGGCAGAGATCGCAGCGACTGGCAAAGGAAGATATGCGCACGCGGATGACGCTGCCGCGCTGCAACAGATTATGCTCGACTTGGCCGTCACTCTCACGACGCTTGTCGAATAGAGTACTCCTCACCTTTTCTTAATCATGAACCATCCTAAACGTCGAAAACACCGAACTTCTCCTCACCGTGGTACAACCACTGTTGAGTTTTCAATTATGTTGCCACTTTTTTTGCTTGTATTGATCGGCTCCATGCAGCTATTCCGATTTGCTATCGTCGCGAATACGGTTGAAATGGCAGTCATAGAAGCAGCTCGACAAGGCATTATCAGTGGAAAAAGCGATTCCAAGATTGAAGAAGCGGCAAAGAAGGTTTTGGACGATGCGGGCCTGACTGGATACTCTATCGTCGTAAACCGAATCAACAATGGAGCCAGTCTGAACGTTCAGGCGCAGCTGGCGCTTTCGGGGAACGGATTCCTCGCTCCAACCTTTGGAAGCAGCTGGACTGTTCAGCGTTCTTGCACCATACGATGTGAGTAGGCGGTAGTGCCTCGGTGGCATGCCCACAGAGCAACGCAGTGCAGCATGAAGTCACTCTCGGCAAGAGTGACCTACGGTAGCGGCATGGTCATCGAAGGTGGGCCTGAATCCAGCCGTCGTCGACTTGGATTGAATTCAAGGAAAGTCCTTGAAGATCGCTTGGCAAGCGATC
>JANLRK010000710.1:0-10162 GCA_031361585.1 Pirellula sp.
CCTTGAAATCCTTAGCCAGCTCAAGCCGCTCGGACGAGTCTTGATTGAGAACAACGTATTGCGAGAGATCGAACTTTTCGATTTGTTGCGAGTGGAATGCGGACCGGTGCTATCGAAGTTCTTCGGTGTCACTCCCGGTACAGTTACTTACGGAAGAACCGCACTCATCTATTGCGATCTTGAGCCTGCCATTGAGCTGCTCGAAGTAGTGCGACCTGAGTAGTTGGTGAAATTGGTCTTAGGGTTCATTAACGATGCCTTCTGCATCGATTGAAAAGAGGATACCATTCGACCAAATTCCCATATGGCCTTTATGATAGCAATGCAATCCAAAGTCGTAGTCGCCTCATTTTATAGGCCCGGTAACGCATTGTCGAATAGGAATCTACTTTCCCTTTGCCGCTTTTGGACTGTAATAATCGATCGTGCGTTGGATCGCGTCCGCGCAAACGATGCAGAAACCCTCCCTGGGATTGGCGCTGCCCATCAAGCAGCTAGCTTGAGCTCTATACATGCCTTTGGAAAGGTAGCCGCCGCCCTCGAATGCACCCACGGTCCGTTCGCCTTTATCCTCAGTTCGGGGCTTCGTTGGCAATACAACACCCCTTGATAGGAACGACTTCCATTTGATTTTATCTGGATCCAATTCCCGAGTGATGTTGGGCTCAACGGGTTCGATGCCATCGGGATAAATATCGTTGTAAGTAACATTGCCCACATACTCATCGGCCAAATAGGCCAATCCATGTCCAAGTTCATGCACAAAGACCATCAGGCTTGCGCGCGAATCCGTGCTGCAAACGCAATAGTCCAAACAGATGGCGCCGCCGCCGTAGGTCGTTGAATTGACTAGCACGACAATCGTGTCGTAGGGGACGCTTGCGGCCATCTGATGCATGCGATGATTGTCCTCCACCAGCAGGTAGCGATCGATATCGAGTGTATTGAAAGATGAATTCAGAGCCGTGTTTCGAAATACGCCGTTCTTTGGTTCGTCGGTACCGGATTGCTCGGAAGCCCGAAAGACCCCACGAATATTGATTCGATCGCTTGACGCGTTGTAGGGCGCTATGGACAAAAGGTGGTCGGTCATTTTTTGAACATCGCTTTTGAACTTTTCCTCCTGCGATGCCAAGTAGCCTTCAGCCAGGAAGACGATATCGAGGCAATCGTGCGGACTGCCTTTGATTTGAACGTCGAATGGCTTATCGACGGTGCTACTGGACTCGCGCCGAATTCGAGTATCTGTCGGCTCTATTTTTTCACTAAACAAAATGGATTTTGAATTGTCTCCATTGCGCCTTTCGATTGTTAATTGAACAGATGCCTTAGGCAGGGGAATTCTAGTCGTTGTTTGAAAGACTTTTTTGTTGCCCAGTAATGCAGGTTTGGTCGTTGCGTATTCTGCAAACAACGAATCAAACCCTTTTGAATAGATCAAGCGATTAGACGTCGTGTCCCGTACCGTGACCATGAACTTGCCGTAAGGAAAGGGAGACAGAAGGTTTTGGGGATTTTCCGACCAACCTGGCTCCTCAAACAAGTTGTGCAGGGTTGTTACCGATTCCTTGGCGTCGCCGCCTTGATACAGGTCTAACCGAAGCGCTTTATCGTGGAAGTAGTCATCGAACGGTACTGGCTTGGCTTCCACTTCGTCCGTGGCCGACGCATTCGTGGCCGACGCTGCTAGCGTCGGTTCGCAAGCCGCTGTCGGTTCGGATGCTAGCAGCATCCGCCACGGTTCAACTCCGTTCGTTGCCAAGAACAAATAAAAACATGGAGCCCAAATCCGTATCGCCAACTGTAGCTTCATTGTGGCCCCTCGCGTTTAAGTTCAACCAATCGTGGTCCGCTACTGGCCTTTTGGCAACCATTTGCGCAACCGCTGCAACTCGATTGGGATGTCTGGTTTGGGTCAGGTTTGCGAAGAAGTCCCAACCAGAAAAAAAACCACGATCGGAGGACGAAGACAGCGCACAAAGCTACGACCAGCATTGCGATAACGGTTTGGGAATTCATGCTTCAGGCTCCATCAACGAAAGCATTGGAAAGTTAGCCATGCTCCAATATATGCGAGAGTTGTCATGTACACGAATGAAAATACCGGCCAACGCCACGAATTCGTTTCTCGCCGAATGGTCATTAGCGTCGCCGAACACTGCGCGCACAATGCAAAAAACACCATGATCGAAAGGGCCGTAGCCAAACTGAATACCGGTTTTCCATCCGGCCATTCGGCCAACTGCATTTGTTGCTGAAGGCCCTGGCTCTGCTCGTCCTGATCGGACCCGAGCGAGTAAATCGTACCTAGAGTAGCTATGATCACTTCTCGGGCGGGAAATGAAGCGATGACAGCCACGCCGATCTTCCAGTCCCAACCGAGCGGCTTTACAAAAGGTTCAATGCGATGCCCGGCCATCCCTAAAAAGCTCGTTTCGATCAGTAGGCTTCGCTGGCGATTGACCTGCTCTTCCGCCTCATCGATAGCAATTTGGTTCAGTGCAAGCGAGGCCTCCAAGCTCAATTGTCCCTCTTCGCTTCTGTTGATCCGTTGCTTCTGAATCGACTCCGCTCGTGTCGAATGCAATTGTTCAAGCTTGCCTACAGATTGGTCGATTGATCTATGGTCACCTGGAAAATAGGCGGCTGCCCAAACCAAAATGGAGGTGCAAAAAATGAGCGTTCCAGCTCGAACAACAAATGCAACCAATCGTTCCCAAACACGTTGGTAAATGACAATCGGCGAAGGCCACTTGTAACTGTGCAACTCCATCAAAAAGGTTGCCGGCTCTCCAGGGAAAAAAAACTTCTTGAGAATCCATGCCACGGGAATCGCCACCAAAGCACCTAGCGATTGCATCAGCATTAACACAAGTCCTTGAAGCGATACCCAACCACCCGCATATCGGGTCGCAGGTACAAAAGCCGAAACCATCAATATATAGACGGGCAAGCGAGCAGAGCAACTCATCAAGGGTGCAATGAGCAAAGTGACCATGCGGTCTTTTCGGCTTTCAATGGTTCGCGTCGCCATAATGCCGGGGACAGCGCACGCAAATGAGGACATCAACGGCAAAAACGACTTTCCACTCAATCCCACCGTCGTCATGAGCTTGTCCATAACGAAGGCTGCACGCGCCATGTAGCCACAATCTTCTAGAATCGCAATAAACAGAAACAGGATGGCGATCTGAGGTAAGAAAGTGACTACGCCGCCAACGCCGGCCAGGATGCCATCCACGACAAGGCTTCGAAGTGCTCCTGGGGCGATTATTCCTTCAACTCCGTTGCTAGCTCGTGCTTGAAGCCATTCGATTCCGTTCTGCGGCAACCGCGCAAACAGTGTTATCGATTGAAAAACGACAAACATGATCAGAACAAACACCAGCATTCCTACCCAACGATGTGTCAACCACCGATCGATTCGATCGCTTGGCGAAGCGCTGCGAGATTCTTGACGCACGACCGCTCCATCGATCAAGTTTTTCACCCATGCGTACCTCGCTTTGGTTTCAAACATCGGGACCTTGCAGCCAGCCGATTGAAGTCGCATTCTGGCTTCGTCAATGCGTTCCGAAATGTCAGGTAGTCCAGACAGACAAATCATTTTTTGAAAATGGCCATCCGAATCGATCAATAGTCGGTCGACCTGATAGGTTGAGGATTTACGGTCCTTGGATGCGAGCCATTCGGCGAGCAGGGTTGATTCCTGATGAAACGCGGCTGGGAACAACGAACGGGCCAGTCGTTGCGGCAATGGCGCAGGGGCAGGATTGTTGAGTGTTTGCTCGATCGCGTTTCTAAGTTGGTCGATCCCTTGTCGTTTGTTTGCAGAAGTGCAAACCACCGGTGCACCTAAGCGCCGCGAAAGCAACTCGGCATCCACAGTCAGCCCTTCGCTAGTCAGTCGGTCCCACATATTGAGAACCACGATGACGGGCAAGCCAAGCTCATAAATCTGGCTGAATAGGTAAAGGTTTCGCTCGACATTCGATGCATCGAGAATGATGATTGCGACCTCGGGTTTCGCGTGTTGAGGTAAGTTCCCGGTCAGGACATTTACAGCAACTGCTTCGTCCGAAGATCGGGCAGCAAGCGAATAGGTACCTGGCAAGTCAATCACGTCAATTAACTCGGACGTACCGAAGAGCCGCCCAACCTTTTGCTCGACGGTTACACCTGGATAGTTGCCAACTCGAGCATTCATACCACAAAGGGCATTGAACAGACTGCTTTTGCCTGTGTTTGGATTGCCAATCAAAGCCACGGTGCGGACTGACTTTGGCATAGAATTCGGCTGCATCACGACTCCTTGCGTACGATTACACGAGTCGATTCGTTTTTTCGCAAGCTGATTCGATAGCCACGTACTGCATACTCGGTGGGATCTCCCATCGGTGCACGACCAACCATTGAAATGGGCTCGTCCTCAATTAGCCCCATCTCCATTAGACGGCTAGCAACCACATCATCCCCAAGTACCTCAACGATTACGGCAGACTCACCCTGGCTGAGTTCATCCAACCTGATGTGCGGATTAGTCATTATCCAGCAGTTGGGACAACGAAAATATCGGCGGTATCTCCTAGCCTCAGGCTGATGCGTCGTCCCTCGATGCAGATTAGGCATGGTTCACCCCGGCAAACCATTCGAACCTTGCATCCCTGGCGAATTCCCAATTCAGCTAATCGCTGCATTTGACAAGGCTGGCCACACATCTCGACGATGGTGCCCTGGCTTTCTGGCTGCAAGAATTCGATTGGGACGGGAACCGAGTCAGTAATCATGGAACCACAGACTGGAAAGATTTCGTAAACGTGAAACCGCATCAACGTTGGTTGTCTATCTCGTCAGAGACAAGATCGGCAATCGACCCTGTTTTTGTTGAGACTCAATTTCAACAACCAACTTCATGTAAACTATACTCCTTGTCGATCGCTGTGAAAAGCTGAGCTCGGTCCAATTTCTGACGGAATTTTGCAATTTCCGCTCCAAACGCTGTGAAAAGCTTTTTCAATGCATTCGGCTAAAGTTTCAACGAAATCGGCTCCAATTTCCTTGATAAGGTGCGGATAAAAGTCGATTACGAAGCTATGAAGAGGACTTTGAAGGGACTTACGGCTGGCATTTGCGCAAGGAATCGCGGACTGCTTGCACAGATTCTTTTGCAGACCCACATTTTCAAACTGTCGAAATCGAGTGAGTTCTAGTAAACTCCAGTGGCTAAAGCAGTCGCGATGGCAGTATAGGCAGCGGAAGACCCGTGCCTAAGAAGTCGAAAGGCTACGCAGTCGAAAGGCTACAGAGTGCAAGAAGCGTCAGGTGGAAAAACGTTTTACGATCGGTGGGGATGGCTAATCCTCATCGCTAGCTTGATGTGCGTACCCTTTGCTTTTTATGGTGCCGGCAAAGCGGTCCAGAGCAACGTAAATAAGGTGGAGGACTGGCTGCCAAAGTCCTTTGCCGAAACTGGCGAACTTGCGTGGTTTCGCAAAAACTTTCCGTCTGACCAGTTCATATTGGTAAGTTGGGAGGGATGCAAGCTGGGTGAAAATCCAGAGTTAGGAGGCGAGGGAGACGACCCGCGAATCGCTAAATTAGCGGCATTGATTGCTCCTGAAAAAGCGGACCCCACCGATTTCAACACGGTTGAGGCCAAAAGGTACTTCAAGGGTGTATCGACAGGCCGGCAATTGATTGAACAATTAACGACTGGGACGCACCCACTCGAATATGAAATGGCTATTGAGCGACTAAAGGGTTCTGTGCTCGGGCCAGATGGACGCCAGACTTGTGTCATCGTTTCTCTCGATCCAGAGACAACTGCAAAACTAAAGCCGATTCTTGGGCATGGACAAAAGCGCATTTTCCGTCCCAACGTACCGCCTGGAGTACTGCGTCGGCTTATTGCGGAAGCAGGAATTCCGGAGGATAGTTTGCATCTTGGTGGCCCACCAGTTGACAATATTTCGATTGACGAGGAGGGAGAACGCACTTTGGTACGACTAGCAGGGCTTTCAGGTTTGCTAGGGCTTGGGCTAGCCTGGTGGTCGTTGCGAAGTGTGGTACTAACATTGATCGTGTTTGGCTGTGCGGTAACAAGCGCTGCAGCTTCGCTGGCGATGATTTGGGCAACGGGAGAAACCGTTGACGCAATCGTGCTTTCAATGCCATCTTTGGTATATGTACTCGCGATTTCGGGTGCTGTTCACTTTGTAAATTATTACAAGGACGCGGTTCAAGTTGGCGGGTTTAAGGGAGCGACCGAAAGGGCAGTTGTACATGCGTTGAAACCCGCGACGCTTGGATCGACCACGACTGCACTGGGACTTTTGTCGCTGTGTGCAAGTGAGCTAACTCCGATACGGAAATTCGGCATTTACGCCGCGACGGGCGTTATGATTCTCACCATCATTCTATTTCTTTTGTTGCCGGCTGCTTTGCATTTAATCGGCTACGCAAAGCGCTGGGTTTCCGATGATAAAAGGGATCATGATAAAAAGCCTGAAAATGGCGCAGTCGCGCATTCCGTGGAGGACACGTATGGCGAAAAATGGTGGGCCAGAGTGGCGACATTTATCGTGAGAAACCATTTCGGAGTTGCGACTGCTTGTCTGCTTTTTGTCGTGGCAGTTGGCTTTGGATTGACTCGGACCAAAACAAGCATCGATTTGCTTGAGCTGTTTGATTCTAAAGCACGAATTCTCCAAGATTATCGATGGCTGGAGAAACACTTGGGAATGCTCGTTCCATTGGAAATCGTAATTCAGTTTGACGAGAATTGCATAGCCAAGCAAACGGAAGCTCGTCCGGATCAAACGGATTTAGACGAGAGCAAAACTTTAGACGATCCATCGCGCTTGACCTTTTTGGAACGCATGGAAACGACCGTTCAAATTCAAGAAGCGATTCGAAATCAGTTTGGCGAAAATGGGTCAAAGATAGTGGGAAGAAGTATGTCGGCCGCGACATTTGCCTCCAGTTTACCCTCCCAAGATAAATCTAGTTTGGGATTTGTTAAGCGGCTAGCTTATAACAAAGCGTTGGAAAGCAAGCGGGACGAGTTAATGAGCTCCGGCTTCTTAAGAATTGACCAAGTGACGGGCGCCGAACTTTGGCGAATCAGTCTTCGCGTTGCAGCTTTCGAAGGAGTCGACTATGGTCAGTTTGTGCACCAGCTACGAGCGGCCGTGTCGCCAATCGTGGATGCGCACGCTGACCGCGTGCGAGTTCTTCGCCAGATTGCAGCCTGGTCCGGCGATCCCAAATTTACAGGCAAACGAGTCGTTGTTTGGGATCCGTTGACCAAAAAGGCAGATGCAAGCGAGGAACTCTCCATTTCGAAAGTGCGCTCTGATGAGATTGCAGCGCTCTTGGGGAAAGCCAGGATTAATGTCCAGAGATTGACTTCGGATCCTGCCTCGATGCCCATGGTCCAATTGCAGAAGCTCAGTGAGTTCGACGCAATCATCTTGACAGGTGCATTTACCGATGCAGAAATTGGTACATTGGGGGTGACTCTAGGTAAGGTCATCGATTTGCAGGCGGCGGAATCGGATGCGCCCAAAGCGATGGTTTCCTCAGTTTACACTGGCGTCGTGCCCATCGTTTACAAAGCTCAGCGTGCGCTGCTTCAGAGTCTAGTGCAAAGCACCTTCTGGTCGTTTATCACCATCACGCCGCTGATGATGTTTGTTTCGCGAAGCGTGAGAGCTGGCATCGTCGCGATGATTCCTAACGTTCTACCGGTTTTGGTGATTTTTGGCTTAATGGGGTGGTTGAATATTCCCATCGATATTGGTTCCATGATGTCCGCCAGTATTGCACTTGGCGTTGCCGTTGACGACACCATACATTTTCTTTCTTGGTTTCGAGGAGACCTTCACGAATTAAAGGATCGTCGTAAGGCAATCGTCGCTTGCTACAAACGATGTGCAACACCGACACTTCAAGCCGCTTGCATAAGTGGTATTGGATTGTCCGTGTTTGCTTTTAGTACGTTTACGCCAACGCAAAGGTTTGGCTGGTTGATGTTGACAATACTTGTTGCCGGAGTTGTTGCTGAACTGATAATGCTTCCGGCGATCCTCGCAGGACCGCTCGGCAAAGTCTTTGAACCCGCTCAGTCGAGACATAGTACCATATCGAGGTACATGCTAATCATTCGATATGAACTTCGCCGGCGATTTGATCGCAGATCTCGGGCGATCCCTTCGATGACCGAACCGGATCTCCAAAACGCAGCCTAATCGCTTCGTAGACTCCATCGAACTAGCCTCCTTCATCGTTTCTCGGCTCGCATTCACCCATGTCAGATGATATTCTAGATCGATTGATGGCTGAACTCCATCATCGCGTTGTCGAGTTACCCGAGGGTTCCTACACTACAAAACTGTTGCAAGGTGGCCTTCCGAAAATTGGCGGCAAGATCCTTGAGGAAGCCAACGAGGTGATCGAGGCCGCCGGTGAACCGGGTGAGGCTGGCGTCCTGCACACAGTGCGAGAAGCATGTGACGTGGTTTTTCATCTTTGGGTCCTCTTGGCGAGTCGCGGTATTAGCGTAGACTCGTTGCGCCGCGAATTGGAACGGCGCGAGGGGATCTCGGGTCTAGAAGAAAAACGTCGACGTGGGCAGGAGAGTGCTTCGTGAGTGTGACTGCAAATCATCTTCGTATCGGTATCCCAAGCAAAGGGCGGCTTAGCGAACTGGCAACCGAATTGCTACTGCAAGCGGGGCTTAATTTCCGTCGGCAAGATCGTTCGCTGTTTGCGCGGGTCAGCAGTATGCCGGTCGAAATTACGTTCCTGCGAACCGACGATATCCCAACGCTTTGCGCCGAGGGTGCGATCGACTTGGGAATCACCGGCAGCGATTTGGTGCAAGAAGCCAATGCGGAAGTCCAAGTCCGCATGAAGCTAGGCGTCGGACGCTGCAAGTTGGCGATCTGTGTACCAACGCATTCGGAGGTGGAACAGCCAGGTCAATTGGCGGGCAAGCGGGTTGCAACCAGTTTCCCAAATACCACCGAGCGTTTTCTTAAACAACATGATGCACCGGTGCATCTCGTAAAACTAAACGGCTCCGTTGAGGTCATGATTTCACTCGGCGTCGCCGACGCAATTGTGGACCTCGTTGAAACCGGTAGTACGTTGGCGGCAAACCAGCTGCGAATTCTGACAGAGATCGGCCATTACGAGACAGTCCTGATTCAGAGCCCAGGTTGTCGCGATATGGTTACCGCAGATCGCATCGTTCGGCGACTGGAGGGGGTAGTAATTGCTCGCGACTATTCGTTGCTTGAATACAATATTCCGAGAGCCAAGTTGGCGTCAGCCGAAGCGGTTACACCAGGCTTTACGTCCCCGACGGTCACCAGTCTTGAAGATAGCGGGTGGTGCGCGGTCAGAGCGATGGTTAAGAGTAGCGAAGTCATTTCGATCATGGAAATGCTGGAAGCCTTGGGCGCCTTGGCAATTCTAGAAATGTCGATCAACAACTGCCGCCTATGATGCCGGTCGCCTAACTGTAGACGAACATCAGCCTCGCGCGATTGTGCTATACTCGACGGCTTTTCTGCCACTCCCACGATAAGGTAAAAACTGCCATGACGCTTTTTCGAATCTGCACTTTCGCAATCGTGGGAGTATTCGTGTTTTCGGCATCCGTTAATTCTCAGGACTGGCCGCAATGGAATGGTCCGACTCGGGACGGGTTGCTCCCAAAAGGGACTCTCGCGAGGCCTATTCCGAAACAGGGGCTCAGTTTGAAGTGGAAGCAGCCAGTTAGCTTCGGCTACTCTGGCCCAGCAATTGCAAACGGTCGAGTGTTTGTATCCGATTACCAAATGGAGTCTGGCAAGATCACTAACAACCCAGGCAGTCGCGATCGACTGACCGGCAGGGAGAGAATCGTTTGCATGGACGCTAAGACGGGCACAATATTGTGGACGAAGGCCTATGATAGAAATTATGCCTTGTCGTATCCGGGTGGACCTCGCGCTGCGCCTGTGGTGATCGATGAGACTGTCATCTCGCTTGGAGCTGAGGGTGATTTGCTTTGTCTTTCCGCAGATGATGGAAAGATTATTTGGCAACGACAGCTTGCAGTGGATTACAAAACCGAGAAACCGATGTGGGGATATGCGGCGGTCCCCTTGGTGAT
>JANLRK010000783.1:0-2632 GCA_031361585.1 Pirellula sp.
ACGGCGGTGAATTGCTGGTCGAACACGAGGGACGCAAGCATCGATTCACGTTTGATGCCGCTCGCCAGCAGTCGAATGCCGAATACGTTGCGTTCTTCGCCGATTGTCAGCACGAAGTCAAGAAAGTCACGTCCGGTGTTCGGATTTGCTTGGCTTTCAATCTTATATTGCAACCCGAAGCAAAGTCCCCCAAAAAAAAGAAGGATTCGAAGTCAGACCCCGAGCTGCTTCGCACTGTTCAGGACTGGATTCTGCACCGGGCCGAACTCCCGATTGTTTTCGCACTGGAACACCAGTACACCAGCGGCGGATTGTCGCCAAGCTTACTCAAAGGTGCGGACGCACAATTGTTCGAGCAATTGACTGACGTCGCCGACGAAGCGGACTGCAAGTTGCATTTTGGACAAGTCTCGCGGCATCTATGCCAGCATGCCGATGACGGCAGTTTTGGATATGGTCGCCGTGGTTTCCATCGTTTTTCAGGCGACTACAGCGAACTGGATATCGGCGAAGTCTACGATGATGAAATCGTCATCGATGGCTGGAAAGATGCACACGGCAAATCGATACAGATGGCCAACTTGTCGTGCGAGTCTTCGCAATTGATTGGTGCGATACCAGTCGAAAAATGGGTACCGACCAAACAGGATTACGAAGGATACACCGGAAACGCTGGAAACACGCTCGATCGATGGTATCACAAATCGGCAGTGATCCTTTGGCCAAATTCGCAACACTTCGAAGTTATCGCGCAAATGGGGATGCAGTATGCCATCGAGCAGTTCCAGAAGTTGATAGCCAAACGGTAATTTTCTTAGTACTCTCGCGCAACGAGATCAGCATCTTGATTTGAACAAGTTCGTTCAAATCGCATTGAAAAGCCTTGGCTCCGAAGTGTTACTTCCACTCTTGCGTCAATTGATCGCCTACGAGCAACAGCCAAACAAGTATGGCATCGTATTCTTCAAAGGTCTAACCGAGCGGGATGCAACGTGGTTGTGCAAGTTGTGTGAATCTCCCAAACACCGTGAGTCACCGGAACTCGATAAACTGCTCGCAATGGCCATTGAAAGAATTCGCAACCATGTAGTCCATTGCGACAAAGCCGGAAATGCCCGGTCAACGCCTCCGATAGAAGCGTGGTTACAACTGTGCAAAGCAAGTCTATACAAAGACAACGAACAATATCTGCGCGAGTTGTTCAAAATGCCAAGCAACTTCCCAAGCATCTTTGACGTTCGTAATATTCAGGTTCCAGCTTCGATAAAACTGAGAGAATGGAGTTCGACGCCCCTATTCATTGAGCCTCACCAAGACTTCTGAATCGTACCATCGCGCCGTCAAACGGTTTGAAGAGGACCTCAAACTGCTTGCAAGCCTGGATTATCCCGCATCGTAAAATAGGCTCAGGCAAACTAAATCGGAGTGAAACGCCCAGTCCGTCGGCCATTCAAATTGAGAATTGGCACTCAGGCATGGTAGTTAGGGTGACACGTATTAACAAGTTGCTGGCACGGTCAGTCGATCGCGCTGATCCAATTTGGATCGAAACTCCAGGACGACAGAAGTACGTCGAAGCCGTGGAGAGGCAGCTGACTATCTGAAATACAACTCGACATGGAATCAACCGTTAGCGCAATCCTTTTGCGAAAAGTCCTCGATGCGGACCCGATCGCAATTCGGATCCGACAAGTCGTCGAACTCAGGAGCGAGACTGAGAGCCGCAAAGGGTCACATCAATCGGCAGAACGAGTTCGTTTGAGTGAAGAATCGTTCCGAGTCTTTGACCAGCAATCGATCCGAAAAATACTCCGAGAGCTTCAAGCACTTCGGGTCTTTTAATCGAGTTTGGAGTCCTCACGGCAAGTCCTTGACACATCGAAAGCCGACGTGTGAAGCGCCGGTATCGATGTCCCCTTTGCCTCGCGTCCCGATCATGTAGCGTGCGCAGTATTCGCTGCTGCTCAAAAAAGAACCGCCGCGATGGACACGTTTGACAATGCCCGGCTCTTCGGGGTCCCAACTGCTGATGGGTCCCTTGGGGTTTTCTATGAACTTATTTTGACAAGATGAAACGTCGTGCTTTAGATAGCGCAGGCATTTAGGGTTAGCTTAGAATACGCCATCACCAAAATTGCGTTTGTCTGGGTTGGTAGCTGCGTTGGAGCTGTTTGTTTTATCAGTTTCCAGGAAATGCGGCTTTGGAACGGACGACGATTCTGGACTGGCTTGAGGAAGGGATTGGATTTCTGAATGCGTCGATTCGACGTATTCATCATCATACCTAGATTTGTAGCCTGGTTGTTTGGCTCTATCCAATTCCACCATATACTCGCGAATCACCGAGTTTTGGATCATGTCCCGACATGCCTGATTGATCGGATGGGCAATATCTGCGTACATTTTGTTCGATCCGCCCCCACCCTCGACCTCGCGGACGTCTTGTGGGCCACGCAAACGCGTCCCACATTTGTTGCAATAACTGCTTCGGAGGTGATTCTTGTTGCCGCATTTTCCGCAGCGTGCCGACATCTTCCGGCTGGGCATGGCGACAAACGGTCCGTTGACTCCTTCAATAATCTTCAAATCGCGGATGACGAATGAATGATCTATCGTGATAGAGCAAAAAGCG
>JANLRK010000835.1:0-12392 GCA_031361585.1 Pirellula sp.
TCTCAGGGTCTTTCAAAGAAGCTATTCTCATCGCTGAAATGGCCTCCGCACGTTTGCCGTTCATCACCAGAGTTTGTCCGTAGGTTGCGAAGTCTGCGGCTGTGCCCCTCAGTTCCGTTACTGTTTTCGCGAGATCCACTGCCCTTTCCTTGTTCTTGCCCGAAACGATGCTTAACTCAACTAGGGCTGCGTACCCTTCTGGTCGACTCGGCATAGCCAGTACTACGTATTCAAAACTCTCTTGTGCGGTTGTCCAATCCTTTTGACGCAAACTGATGGTGCCGATCGTCATTCGGTAACCCAAATTGTTCGGCGAAATTTGCACCAGTTGCTTGGCAATCTCGATTGCCTCCTTTGGTTTCTGGAGTTGCTGCAATAGCTTGACCATGAGCCTTCTTGAGTCCTCATCCTTAGGTTCGTTTTCCGCAGCGCACCGAAGAACCTGCATCGCTGATTCGGGGCGCTCATGCTTGAGGTAGACATGTGCTACATAGTTGAGTCGCGCGGCGATGTCCGCGCGCTCGGCAGCCTGAGCAACGCTCGATTCTACGTTGCTAGTGCTGCGAGCTGATTTCTGACTCGTTAGCCATTTCTTTGCCTCGTCGCGTTTTCCGAGTCGGACTAAAGCGGCTCCCAGCCCTTGTTGCGACAAATGATTGTCGGGTGCAAGGTCGAGGGATTTTTGAAAGGCTTCACTAGCTGCGGCGTAATCCCGATTCGCGAGTCTTGCTTGACCTAGCAACTGCAACGTGTCATTTGCATTTGGCTTTAACGCGACTTGCGTCTCTAGGACCTTGATAGCTTCGAGCGAGTCCCCTTTCTTCATCAAGGCATCCGACAGTTCGTGCACAGCGGATGTGTCGCCTGGCATCAGATTTATAGCTTTCGCCAAAAACTCTACGGCTCCCTCGTAATCGGAGTTACGAATTGCGATGCTACCTAACCCTTGAAACGCGTAGCCGTAATCCGGTGACTGTTCGAGTGCGTGCTCCCAACATGCCTTCGCAATGTCCAGTTTGCCGATCATGCGATAGAACCTCGCCTTTGCCTCCATCGCGTCTGGGTCGTTCGGAAATTGAGTTGCCATGGCATCCACCAACGACTTCGCCAACTCTTTCAAAGCTAAAATGTCCTTCGCCTGCATGATCGTTGCTTCGACCGAAATAGACGGTGGTGGATTGTTTTCCCCCTTCAATTGAGCATATGAGGGCTCCGTGGTTGGCCCCTGCGAGCCCTGCGAGACGTTTTGAGATACGTCAGGCGATGCAAGTCGAGTCGACTGATTCGACTGCCCGGAGCTCATCGTCTCCGTTTTTGAATTGCATCCAAGCAGGAAGAAGCAACAAAGACAAACAACACTTTTTTGAGAAACCAAAATGCTAAGGAATCGGTTCATCTTTGACAACTTAGCCCAGGGCAGAGGGTGGCGGCGTGTTTAATTTGACCTCCGAGTCGCACCCGGCAGGTGCGACCTACCGTAGGTCACTCATGCCGAGAGTGACCTTTCACAAATTGCCAAACGAACATGCTGTCATTGACCCCAACTTAGCATTCTACTACTTCGACTTCAGTTCGATGTTGAAAGGCGGGCACTTATCCACGACTTCAAACTTCAACCCGGAAGTGGCTACCGCATCGTACTTCTTTGGAAGATCGTTCTTGACGGCGGGGTTCTTGACTTTTCCAGCATCTTTTGGAGGGCCACTGTAACCCTTACTCGCGTTGGCGTACATGTCATCGAGCGACTGCTTTCCTTCCGATTTTGCTTCAGGCACCTTTCCCGCTTGATCATACATGCTTTCACCGGCCTCCGTGTGAATCTTGCTGACCGTTACGTCATAAGTGCCCTTCATGGCTCCGTCACCACCAACGAACGATCCCAAAACAAACTTGCCGCTCGCATCCGTTTTTCCAGATGCAGATTGGCCGCCCGCTCCAGGAATAAAAGTAACGACTGCGTCGCTGACAGTTTTTCCATCTAGTGTCACGGAACCAGATACCGGAATGGTTGGAGGATTGTCATTGGACGTGCAACCAATCGTGAATACTAGCGCAGTTACCGATAAAAATGCATACAAAAATCGAATTGACATACAAAACTCCAGTGTGAAGTGAGAAGGTGTGAAATTTTAGGACCTAAGAAAAGAGCGAGGCCAAATGACCTCGCTCTTAACGTAAAAACGCGATTAGGCGAATCGACTATTCGATGTTGGCACCGACTTCACCGCCGGACTTGGAGCCTAAAGCACCCCAAACGCCGTATGGGCTTTGTCCGCCGTTGCCGTCAGCAATGGTCGATGGTGCTGCAAGATTGCCTGTATCGATGCTTTGGCTGATGAAGCCTACCGAACCGTCGCAACGCGCTGCATTCACACCACCGGTGTGGTTGCTCGTTGGTGGCAAAATCGCTGGATCGCCGTCGCCCCAAGCGATGGTGTGCGAACAGGATGGAGCGTTAGGCGGTAGAACTGTGTTGAAGGCAACATAGATCGGATGCCCATCGTGCCAAAACTTGCCGCCATTGCCTTGGTGCCGTGTTCCAGCAACCAAATACTGCCCATCCGAAGCCAATTTGCATAGCTGCGGATTGTTGAACACGTTTGGAACCATTGCGACTGTTCCAATGTGCCTGACCGACTTAGCGATAGCAGCAGGATTGCCCTGATCATTTGGATAACCAGCGGTGTGGATTAGCCGTTCGCTGTAGCACAAAGTGTTGCTCGTACCATCCGTCAAAGCTCCAATTGGAGCATGCTTGAACTTCGAAAACACACCTCGGTTGTTTTCGTTGTTGTTCAAGTCCCATTGCCAACGACCGATCGAATCACCCATGCTCATCGAGTACGAATTCAATCCACCGCCAAGTTGGCTCGATGGATCGGATGGGCACTTCATGAAGCCGGGGGAAAGCGCCCAGAAGTAACCGTTGTTCCAGCCTTCAGGACCGCCTGGGGGAATGTTTCGACTTGGATCGCCCGATTCTACTTGAGCAAACTGATTGTTTCCTTCCAAGTAGGGGAGAACCGAAATGAAACCGCTTCGACGGCCTTTGTTGTTCAAATGGCTTGAATCTGGGGCCACGTCATTGGTTCCACCTTGTCGGTATGGAAACTTCTTGTGAGCACTCTCGTAGTTCAAAGCTCCAAGCGACAGCTGCTTCAGATTGTTCGAGCACTGCATGCGTCTCGCGGCTTCGCGAGCTGCTTGTACTGCTGGCAGCAACAACCCAACCAATATACCTATGATTGCAATAACAACGAGCAGCTCCACAAGTGTGAAACCTACTCTCCTAGATCGTTTCGTCATAAAAACACCTTTCAGAAAAGAAAAACTCAACATCGCTACTGTACAGAAATACCGAAAACGGACTGTTGTAGCCCGACTTGTATCGATTGTAGCGGGCAGCCACCTTTAAAGCAAGCGTGTGGCCAATTGCTTTCCCTTGACTTTAATTTTTCATTAAGGGGGTAGAAACTGCTTATTTCGATTGCAGAAAGGTTGGCCCTTTGGGGCTCTCAAAGGAGTACCAATTACCTTTATTTCAGGTTTGTAAGCTTGATTTAAAAGAGTAAGAGCGAGGCCGAATGACCTCGCTCTTACTGTAGCTTGGGCCCCTGGCCCGAGTGTCGCACGGCCCAGGGGGCTGGGCTGGTCCTGCCTTCTGACCGACTGGGGGAGATTTAGGTCCGGAGGACCGGCAGATCTTAGCCGGGGTTGCAAAACCCCGCTGCCAATGACAATACCTCGTGTTAAGTCCCGGAGGGACGCCAGAACCGAGGATCTGCCGTCCCTCCGGGACTCGTACACGCAATTGCCTTCGATTCCGGTGGTTCCACCACCGGCTAGATTCTGTCGAGCCTCCAGCTCTTCTGTCGAGTCTCGGGCTCTAAGGAATGTGGAATGTTAATCTAGCCGGCATCCCAAAAGAACTTGCTGATCGCATTACGGTTCCATGACAAAAAAGTGTTGTTTGACTCGCAAATTCGCAAGAAATTGTAACGTCCCATTAGGCCAGCGAATTTTTAGGTCGCAAGTCTCGTCGCCTCCTTCAAAACCAAAGAAAAGGCGGGCTTGGTGGCTTGAACAGTAGCTAGATCCTCCCACCAATTCTTGGTACAGCGAGACCTCACCGGATGTCAGGGTGACGCAGCAACCGACGCCATTTCGATTCGACTTCGTACCCGAAAAAGAAAGCGACAGCCAAGTGCCCTGGGGGGAATCGTTCCGGAGCAATGCAGTCGGCTTGTTTTGATGCGTGACTACCAAATCGACATCTCCGTCGCCATCGAAATCCCCTTGGGATACACCACGCCCGATGTACCGACCATCGAAGTACTTGCCAGACTCGCTGGACACATTTAGCCACTTTTTCCCCGTCCAAGAGAAAAGTTGAGGACGCATGCTTTGGTTTGGATTCTGACCTGAATTATCCACGTGGCCGTTCGCAACGAACAAGTCCATGTGGCCATCCGCATCGAAGTCCTGCATGACTGTCCCAAAGGCTAACCTGTCGAGGGTTGGTTCGTGTAGGCCCGTATTGCCGGTTACGTCCTGAAAGCCAGCTTCACCTAGATTCGAATACAGGGTGTTGGATTCAGAAAAAAAGTGCGTTGAATAGATATCCAAAAAACCGTTTCGATCGTAGTCATTTACGGCAAGCCCCATGCTGGCCTGCGGTTGTCCGCGACGATCGACGGCGCAACCAAGTAGCTTGGCCCTGTCTTGATAAGCACCTGTACCGTCACTCATGAAAAGGAAATTGGGCGTTGCGTCGTTGGCAACATAAATGTCCACAAGTCCATCGCGGTTGAAGTCGGCAGCCACGACCCCTAGTGCACGGTTGTCTGGACCGTTCAAACCCAGCGCCTTCGCCCGCTCAATAAAGTTGCCGTCCCCTTGATTGATATAACAAGCATCTGCTGTTGGCTCAAAGCGTTTTGGATTGCATACCACCAATTGCCCTTTTTCATTCAGGCATTGAACTGGATGGAGCAGGTCATATTCCACATAGTTGCACACATACAAATCTAGGTCGCCATCGAGATCCAAGTCGAACCAGGCAGCCGATGCGCTCCAATTGGGATCTGCAACTCCGGCTCTCTCGCCAATCTCGATAAACGTCCCGTCACCGCAGTTATGCCACAACGTGTTCGCACCCACATTCGTGACGTAGATGTCGTCGAAACCATCGTTGTCAAAATCTGCGACGGCTACGCCCTGACTATAGCCCCTTTCTCGAATCAGGCTCGATGCAGTCACGTTTTCAAAGCGATCACCTCGATTTCGGAACAATTGATCCAACGGGGCTGCGCTCATGTCAACCTGAGTTGCATCACCGCCTTGATTTAGGTAGAGGTCCAATTTTCCATCGCGGTCATAGTCGAGCCATCCGCTGCCACCGCCAAAGCTTTCAACGAAAAGCAGTTGGCCGCGTTCGCCGTTTAAATAGGTATGATCCAATCCCAAAAGTCCATGGACTTCTTCGAAGAGAATCTTGGGTAGGTCTGTTTTTAACGCTTGTTTCTGCGCCGAATCGGACCCACTCGTCGGTGAAGTTTCTAACGTCGGTTTCTTGGTCGAGGGATTGCAGCCAAATTGAATTAGCAAAGCTAGCCCAAGTATGCTGCGATGAAATCCCTTTAGTTCACTTCGGCTCATTCGGCGTAACGGATGGCACATAGTTTTTGAGTTGCACGCGAATACTGGAGGCAATTTTCGATTGATCACACAATTCAGCAAAAGAAGCGAGGCGCTCATAGAAGTTCGATTCCAGTGAAAATACTTTGGAGGATGAGTTCAACTGCTGAGTCAATTCGCTTCCTTGGTATCCGATTTTTGAATCCTTCTCTGCCGCTGCAAGATTTCCAAGCTGCCGAAAAACAGTGGCGCGAAGCAGATAGGCTTGCCAATCCATAGGAACAAGGCGGATGGCTACATCGCATGCATCCTTTGCTTTCGGATTTTCACCACGCAGGCTATGAAGCCACGCTTTGGCCCTCCAAAGCCGGTTGTCGTCTTCCATTTTTTGAGCTCCGCTAAGCAATATTTCTACAGCCTCATCATTTCCGCGTTCCATTTCGCGCTCCAAACGGGCGGCGATGACCTCACGATTGGACGGAAAGTCTTCTGAGAGTCGTTTGAGATCGCTGTCGACTTTCATACGCATTTCTAAAAGATCCGCTTCTTCGGTCGGGTTGTTAGGTTCCGAACGTGCAAGCAACGATATGTGACTTAATACGGCTGGAACCAAAAAAAGTTCTTCCTTGGGTGACTTGGCGAGCCAACGGCGATTGGTTTCTAATGCATCTTTGAATCTCAGTTTTTCTGCACCGAATAGATACGCATACGTGACAATTGTTGCGCTCCCCTCGCGAATCCCTCGATTGGCTTCTTGCCTAATCTTTGGCGTATTGCGTGCCATCGTCCAAAAGAAAAGTAGTCGTTCGTGCGCCTCGGAATTCTTTGGCTCCCTCTGAAGTACCCGTTCACAAGTCTTTATGGAACCTACTGGATCATATAGGTCTTGGTATTGGATGTAGCTCAATTGAAGCAGTACAGGGACCGGTGCATTGGTAGGCATTTCAAGCAAATAAGCGGCGGTTCGGGCTTTATCTCCAAGTTGCTCCGCTGCTTGTGCCGCTAAAATAAAAGGTTCAAAACGAGTTGGTTGCAGCAAGCCCCACTTGACCGCGAATTGTTCGAGCTTGGGCCAGTCCTGCGAGTCCTTGGCAAAACTACACGCCTCCTCTAGACGCCTAGCTTCGCTGCTGTTTTGCCATTGGTAGACCAAGAGGCCAAGGCCTACCAAAGAAATCGAAAGAAACGCCAACCAAATCCGCGGTCGCACCCCAAGAAAGGTCTTCGAAGCAACCGGGTTTTGCAGATTGTGCCTGTTGAATTTTTTGGTTTTTGGTAGCCGCGATTTCATTGCAAGACAGTTGGTTACTATTACTTGGGACTCGGTTGCAAGTGGTTCCGAATGAAAGGAAAGCATATCATACAATGCAATCACGCTAAGCCGTTTGCAGCAACGCCCCACCCAAGACATAACAATTGCTATCCACGGGAGAATAATCGTTTGACAACAAAACAAAAAGTCCTTCTCGGTATTGGAGTCGTGTTCGCCACCTTGATTGCTTTTTTAAGTTCGTTCTTGATGACAGAAACACCGTCAGCCGAGAAGCTTAACAAGGCGATTGCTGATAGCGATTTTCGCAAAGCAAGTGAGATCGGCAAAAAACTCTTGGCGTCGGATCTGAAATCCGATGCGGTGTTGATGAAAACGGCAGAGTCATTCCAACGCCTAAACGAACTCGACGAAGCGCTTCGGTACTACGATCTCGTCTCGAACGAGGACCGGGCTCAAGCGTCCGTTGCACGCTGGGCGGCTGGTGAAGTTTTGTTTTTCCAAGGCAAGATGAGCCCTTGCCTGCAAAGGCTGGAGAAAAGTATCCAGCTCGATAGCATGAATGATCGCGCTCGGCAAAGGCTCATTGAAGTCCTGCATTTGTTGGGACGCCGTTGGGAAGCCCTGCCCAGCATTGTTCAATTCACTCGACGAGATCAGTGGGATTTCGATCGAATGCAGGCCGTAGGCAACCCTGCTAAACCGATTGAGAACGAAGATGAGCTAAAAAGGTTTTTGGAAACGGACCCGACGGATGCTCTACCCAAACTTGGAATTGCAAAAACTCGCGTTCGAGAAGGCAAATTTGATGAAGCGGAATTGCTCCTCAATGATGTGCTGACGCAGTTCCCTGATCTCGTCGAGGCACACGTCCAATTCGGAAGAATACTCCTGGCGACACGTTTGAATTCAATTCCAAAATGGGAAAAATCGCTGCCGAAGAATGCAGATTCTCATCCAGATATTTGGTGGATTCGCGGGGATTGGTGTCGTAGCAATCAGCAGTTTGACTCGGCTGCGCGATGCTTTAGCGAAGCTATCAGGCTGGATCCAGATCACGCGGCTGCCAATTATGGAATGGCGCAATCGCTCGTGCGTTTAGGACGAAACGAGGAATCAATGCTGTTCGCCAAGAGGGCGGAAACGATCGAACAGCTTACCGTTGCGTTGGATCAAGTGAACCCAGCCACCAAATACTTTCCGCCAATTGAAACCATGGCGCAAAAGACCTTTGAACTCGGACGCCAAGCCGAGGCCTATGCTTGGACGCGTCTAGGGTTGAGTCTCAATGGTCGTTCCAAACCCTTGCTCGCAATCGTCGAAGAGTTGAAAAAGAAGTACGGAGCCACCATGGAAATGCGGTCGGCAAACGGTTGGACCATTCGCGGGGATCAGTTTCGCGATCTTCCTCTCCCAAAGTGGCCTCAAAACGTTCAAGATTCGGAGCCTGTTAAGGCGTCATCGAACAGCATTGATAAAACAGGACCAGCCTCGATGTTCCACGAGATAAACCCGGGATTGGATTTCGTTTACTTCGCTTCGCGGCAACCGCCGATCCAAGGAAGGCGAATGTTTGAGTCAACCGGTGGCGGAATCGGTGTTCTTGATTTTGATCACGATGGCTGGCCCGATTTGTTCTTCGCACAGGGAGTCAAATGGCCCGTCGACGGAAACGACAGTACACATGGCGACAAACTCATGAGGAATCGAGGCTCGGTCGTTCAACCGCGCGAAGCACGCTTCGAAGATGTTACTGCGGCGTCTGGGATTCATGAGGCGGCTTTCGGTCAAGGTGTAGCCGTTGGTGACATCAACAACGATGGCTTCGATGACATCTATGTTGCCAACGTCGGCAAGAACCAATGGTGGATCAATCAAGGCGATGGAACTTGGCGCGACGGTAATGCATTTTTGGATTCGCCCGATAACGCTTGGACCGTAAGCAGCTTTATCGCAGACCTAAATAATGACGGACAGGCCGAAGTTTACGATGCCAGGTACGTTGAAGGCGATACGGTTTATGATCAATTGTGCAACGTCAATGGCTTGCCACGCACTTGCCCCCCAACGGTCTTCAAACCATCCAAGGGGCGGATGCTAACGGCCAATGACCGAGGTACTCTTACCGACATCAGCCAAAGCGTTATGGGCTCCTCCGTTCACGAAGGAAACGCATTGGGCGTTGTTGTCTTTCGCGAGGCAGGAGAAGCCTTGCCAAGTATTTTCGTAGGGAATGATCAGATCGCCAATCTGTATCTCAAACCCAAAACCAATCGCGAATCGCCATTAGGGATCGTATACGAAGACGAAGCGCTGCAACGCGGACTTGCGTTTGACTCACTCGGACGAGCTCAAGCGTGCATGGGAATTGCCTCAGGTGATGTCAATCAAGATGGGCGAATGGACTTGTTGGTAACCAATTTTTTAGGCGAATACAACACGCTCTATCTTCAAAAAGAAGATGGGTTTTTCCAAGACTCGAGCAGTGCGGCCAAGCTTGTCGCCCCAAGTCTCGACATGCTCGGATTTGGCGCTCAATTCTTAGACGCAGATTTGAACGGTACGCTGGATTTGGTGCTTGTCAACGGACACATCGATGACTTAACGCATGCTGACCGGCCCTACCGAATGCGTCCACAATTTTTTATTGGGAATCAAGAAGGTATTTTTGCAGAGCAAATCTATCCGGACGATGCGTTCTTCTCAAAGCCTGCACTTGGTCGAGCACTCGCACTCATCGACAGCAATCGTGATGGTCGCCCCGACTTTGTGACAACCGACTTGGAGGTTACCGCCAAACTCATGGAGAATGTGAGCCGCAGTGGGAATTTCATCGATTTTTGTTGTGTCGGAACCCAATCGCATCGTGACGCAATCGGTGTCATGATCACTATCCAATCCGGAGGAGTGAAACGCAGCTCGCAATTGGTTGCCGGTTGCGGGTATTTGGTCTCCAATCAGAAAATCATCCATTTCGGTTTAGGAAACCATTCAACGATCGACTCGGTTGAGGTTTCATGGCCCTCCGGCCAAACGCAGCGATTTGAAAATGTGCCAGTCAACACGCATTTTCAGATCGTCGAGGGGAATGGAATGACGAAAATGGAATGGAAAGAGTAAAGCAGTTGTCTCAACTGCTCGGGAGTTAGTACACGACTAGACCGCCACTCAGCTCTTCTTTTGCAGACACGCGTTGATTGAACGACATTGTGACGCAGCGTGGGAACAGTTGCGACAACTGTTCTACTATGACAACTGTTCTACTATCAATCAACTTGTTCGATCACTAAGAGTTGGTCGACGCCGGGCTGCTGGATAATTTGCTGCTTGCCATTGGGCCAAGCGATTGTGATACGATCCACCGATGTGGACGTGCCCAATCCGAAGGTCACCGGCAATTCGACTTGCGAAAGATAGCCGCGTGTCGGACTGACTCGCCTAGCTTGAGTTACGTCGCCAACGCGTATTTCAACAAGTGCACCTATACCATCGCGATTCGAGGATTTGCCAACCAGTTTAACTCGCAACCAATGGTTGTTGAGCTTCTGATCGTTGCGAAGCAATCGAGGCTTTTGGCCACAGCCGAGAATCAGCAAATCCAAATCGCCATCGCCATCGATATCAGCATAAGACGAGCCGCGTCCGACCATTGGTTTCTGGAAATCTGCGCCTGTCACCTGCTCGCCGCATTTAATGAACTCAGTATTGAATTGAGCTCCTGCATTCCAAAACAATTGAGGTGATTGCTCGTAGTGTTGGCTTGCTTGAACTTTGGCGATGTCATCTTCTAAGTGCCCGTTGGCTTGGAATAGATCGAGCCGGCCATCCAAATCGAAATCAAGAAACAACACTCCAAACGTTAGCTCCAATCGCGTCGCTGGACCAAAGCCGTTCGCCACGGCTTCATCGTAAAACTGAAGGTTTCTTAATCGCGACACGTAAAGAGCCGACATCTCGTTCGCGAAATTTCCGATTGCGATTCCGATCGCCGAGTCGTTTCGAAACGCAGCCGCATCGATTCCCATGGCGCCACGTGCTGCCCCCGCCGAATCGAACGCGACCCCCGCCAACGCGCCAATCTCCTCAAACTTTCCATCCCCCAAATTATGAAAGAGAAAGTTCTGCACAGTATCGTTGGCAATCACGCAATCCAATTTGCCATCTCCATCGAAATCCTCAAACGCTAGCCCAAGGGACTTACCCATTGGAACAGCGGTCGCTGGGTTAGTCACCTGAAATCCAGCTTCAGCGGAAATGTCCGTGAATTTTCCTCCACCATCGTTGCGAAACAAAGTTGGAAACGTGCCACCGAAAGGTTGGGGACGCCCGTAGGCTCGCTCGGTCCCTCCAAGCAATCGAAACTCCTGGGCGAGATCGAACTCGCGAGTCCACTCGACATAATGACAAACCAACAAATCTAGATCGCCGTCTTGATCGCAATCGAACCAGCCGCTGGATGTACTCCATGCATTTTCGTCACCGCCTACACCAGCTAGGTCGGTGACCTCCAAGAATTTTCCACCTTCGTTGTGATAAAGCCGATCTTTGCCCAAGCACGAGATAAACAAGTCGACTCTGCCATCATTGTCGTAGTCGCCGCAAGCCGCCCCCATACCGAAAAGCGATACGTCCAGCCCAGCCGCCTTGGTGACATTCGAAAAAAATCCACGACCATCATTGGCATACAACGCGAGCGTGCTCAAGGGCTTGGCCGCATCACGCTTTCCTGGCCAATCGCAAAAATTGACGAGCAAGATATCTTGGTCGTCATCGCCGTCGAAGTCAAAAAAAACGCAACCACTCCCCATGGTTTCCGGAAGCAGTTTTTCGCCGGCAGCGCCGCTACAATGAACGAAATTTATACCTGACGAGTCTGTGATATCAACCCAAGCAATCGTTGGAACGATTACGTTGGGCAATTCACGAATGACTGGTGCCTCAAGCGGGCCGACGATTGCAATCTCGGTCTTTGGTTTTCGCGTCAACACATAGTACGAGATGCCTGCGATCAATCCAATTAGGATGAAAACAATAGCGGAACCCATGAACGCGCGGCCAATAACCGCATCGTCTTCCACGCGTTCGTCACGATCCTGTAGCTCACTCATCCTAAACAACTCATTCTGGTGCCGCGTGTAATGGATAAATGACCAAGGGCTCCGCGGCGCTGTTCGCCGCAGGGTATTTCTTTCGTCCCTCGCGCACCGCTATCCCTTGAGCATTGTCATCGGGTTTGTACTTCAAATGAAGTTTCTTGTGCGTTTTCTCCAATTCACCTTCACCCAATGCGCTGTAAATCAGCCCTAAATTGTAATGCGCATTTGCGTTCTCTGAATCGATTGAGATCGCTCGCTGAAACTGCTTCGCAGCATCACGAAGGAGCGTGTGACGTTCCTTGGTTTGCGAATCCAGCCGCATCTGCTCTGCGCGATCAAAAATGGTACGACCGAGTGTGTTCAGCACCTCGACGTCGCGACTGAAATCA
>JANLRK010000839.1:0-11533 GCA_031361585.1 Pirellula sp.
CCATATTCAGCTGAAGACCGTCGATCGGTTTTTGGCCTGCTCCAATTTCTTCACTATCGATGTGGCTGATTCCATTGGCAAGCCGGCGAGTGATGCGGATGTTACGTATTTTGTTGCGCGTCATCCTGAATTGCTGAACCCGCTCGCCATCCCGGGATTAGATTTTCCTTTGTCGATCCAACGCGATGAACTAGAACGGGTGGCTCGCAAGTATTTGCTGGCAACTCGTCAAGCTGGCGATATCTATCGGTATATAGAAAACAAAAAGGGCGTCGGAAGCTTCGTCCCTGAAGTTTCGATGGATGAAACGGACTCGACACAAACTCCACCTGAGTTGCTGATAATCTTGGCGGCTCTTGCCGACGAAAAATTGCCGATCCAGACGATTGCACCCAAGTTTACAGGTCGATTTAACAAAGGGGTCGACTATGTCGGCGACTTAAAGCAATTCGAACGGGAGTTCTTCGACGACCTGGCCGTCATCCGATTTGCTATCGGACAATATGGCTTGCCGGCCAATCTGAAGTTAAGTGTGCACAGCGGAAGTGACAAATTTGGACTCTATCCCATCATTCGAAAAGCACTACGTTCTACGGGGGCTGGTATCCATCTCAAGACTGCCGGGACGACATGGCTCGAGGAGTTGATCGGATTGGCCGAAGCAGGGGGCGATGGTCTTTCACTGGCGAAAGAGATCTATGCCTATGCGTTTGAGCACATTGACGAATTCTGTGCACCCTACGCGAGCGTGATCAATATCGATCGAACGCGATTGCCGAGTGCAACGGAGGTGGCGTCGTGGGATGGCGGGCAATTTGCAAGTACCATTCGTCATATACCTGGCGATCCGCGGTACAACGCTTACGTTAGGCAGTTGTTGCACGTATCCTTCAAGGTCGCCGCCAAGTCGGGTAACCGATTCACTGACTTGCTCAAGTCGAACGCAGCAATAGTTGGTCAGCAAGTGACCACGAATATTTTTGATCGTCATCTCAAACCGCTGTTCCTCGGCTAGAGTACGTGGCTGACGCTGCTAGCGTCAGAGTCTGGTACCCTCCCCCCAACCAAAACAACCGACATGGAAAAGAGAATTCTGGGTAAAACAGGCCTTGAGTTACCGATCTTGAGCTTCGGGGCCTCATCTCTCGGAGCTGAATTTCGAAGCGTACAACTCGACGAAATTTTTGAAAGCGTACGCGTAGCATTGGAGCTTGGGCTCAACTTCATTGACACCTCTCCGTTTTACGGTCGTGGCATGTCCGAAGTGTTGTTAGGCATTGCACTTCGCGAGGTTCCAAGGGACCAATACACACTTTGTTCGAAATTAGGTCGCTATGATGTTGGGCATTTCGATTTTTCCGCCAAGCGAGTAGCGGAAAGTGTGGATATCAGTTTGCACCGTTTAGGGACCGACTATTTGGACATCATTTTGTGCCATGACATCGAGTTCGTACCGCTTCAGCAAATCATCGACGAGACGTTGCCGGCCCTTCGTCGCATCCAGCAATCGGGCAAGGTGCGGTTCGTCGGTATCAGCGGCTACCCGATGAAGATATTCGATGTGGTCAGTTCGCAAGCCGAGTTGGATTGCATCCTTTCGTACAATCAGTACACGCTTCAAAACACGTTGCTGGCCGACGAACTTGTTCCGAAGATGCAGGCAAAAAACATCGGCATCATGAACGCTGGGCCGTTTGCCGCGAGATTGCTAACCAACGCAACTTTGCCTGTTTGGTTTCGCGATCCAAAAGACGTGCAAGCGGCCGCTCGAAAGGCAGCTGAACATTGTAAAAAACATGGGGTGGATATCGCTCAACTCGCATTGCAGTTCTCCTGCGCCAATCCGGACATGGTCACCACGATTGCAGGTAGCGCCAACCCGAACAATATTCGCAAGTGGGTTCAATGGTTGGAGTCGCCCGTCGATACGGCATTGATGTCAGAGGTTATTTCGATTCTTGCCCCGGTCAAAAACGTTGGGCACCGCGAAGGTTTGCCCGAAAACAATTGAATTCACGAAGGTTCGGCTGTCCTCAACCGAACAATATTGAGAACCGAAAGACACTTAATGAAAGCCCTACAGCTCGATAAGCCCGAATCGTGGCGGATCATCGACATCCCGGAACCACCATCGCCTGCGTCGGGAGAAGTCTTGGTCCGGGTCCATCGCGTTGGAGTTTGCGGAACAGACCTCGGTGGTTACCTAGGAAAATTCCCATTCTTTTCGTATCCAAGAATTCCGGGCCACGAACTGGGGGTCGAAGTTCTTGAAATTGGAGAAGGTGTCACCAATGTCAAACCCGGCGATCGCTGTTCGGTCGAGCCCTATCTCAATTGCCAGCAATGCTATTCATGCCGCCGTGGGTTCACCAACTGTTGCGAGCATCACAAGACCCTCGGGGTGATGTGCGACGGTGGACTGACGGAGCGAATTCTGTTGCCTGCTCGCAAACTGCATTTGGCAGGTAGGCTGTCGATGGAGCAAGCGGCCCTGGTCGAGACGTTGGCTATCGGTTGCCACGCGGTCGATCGCAGCGGATGCAAGTCGGGAGAAAACGTCTTGGTGATCGGTGCAGGGCCTATCGGCCTATCAGCGCTCGAGTTTGTGAAACTCTCAGGAGCACGTCCAATCGTAGCGGATATCAGCGAAAGCCGTTTGGCATTCGCGCGAAACACCATGGGAGTACCGGATACGCTTTTGATTCGTAACGATGAGAGCGATATCTCCCAATTGGAATCGATGACCCAAGGCCAACGGGCCGATGTTGTGGTCGATGCTACCGGCAACAACAGATCGATGGTCCGAGCGTTTGAGTTCTCTGCTTTTGCTGGGCGAGTCGTGTACGTCGGCATCACGCAGCAGAACATCGAGTTTGCGCATGCCCCTTTCTTTCACCGCCGCGAGATTACGCTGATGGCGAGTCGCAATGCGCTCTCGCGTGACTTCACTCGGATCATCAATCTCATCGAAGCCGGTAAAATCGATACAGATCCATGGATCACGCATCACGCCAGTTTTGCTGATGTTCCGCAAGTGTTTCCGAATTGGCTGGATCCGAATGCAGGGGTCATGAAGGCAGTGATTCATATTGACTTCACTTAGCAGAACGGCAATCTGAAATCCACCGAATACCACAGGAATGCCCTGTGGATCGTTCTGCTTCCAGGCTACAAAGCAAAGTGCGAATGCCCTCCTTTAGCCAAGAAACCCGAACGAACTGTAGCACAAGGCATGCGGGATTCTTAAGATATCGCGTGTCTCAGAATGCCGTAGGTAATTTATCCGAGAACGCTTGATCCAACCCCAGGTGAATAAATGATGAACTACCACGAGACTTTGGCCACTCATCGCTTGTTGGATGCCAATCTAAACCGAGCATTCGAAGCTCTACGTACATTGGAAGACGTCGCTCGCTTTCAAGACCAAGCTGCATTCCAGGCAAAATTCAAGGCTCTACGGCATCAGCTTCGAGCAGCTACCCAAGATTGGGATCACGAACAACTTTACGCGAGTCGCGATGCTGGCCACGATGTTGGCCGAGAAACAAAGACAGCCGCCGAATCCTCGCGGGCTGGTGGATTGTCGGAGATTGCAGAGGCCGCGTCTCAGAGAAGCCAACAGTCGCTGCGTTGCCTCGAGGAAGGTTCGAAATTTCTCTACCCAAACTCCGCCGCCGCCATCGAGGTCATACGATATCAAGTTTACGATCTCAATGCCCAACTGCTACTGTCTCAAACACGGGCTCGCATTTTTTTGCAAAATGCCAGATTGTATGTTCTTGCAAATTGCCAATTGCCACTCGACGAATTTATTTTGAGGGTGCGAGAACTTAGTCATGCAGGGACAGATCTTATTCAGATTCGCGACAAACAACTCGATGCACAGGAGTTGATCCGTTATACGCAAGGGGCGGTCGATGCGGTCGACGCAACACAGACTCGTATCATTGTCAATGACCGGGCGGATGTACTGCAATGCACGACCGCTTATGGACTGCATGTCGGCCAATCCGACTTAAGCGTAACGCAATCGAGATCTCTGATTCGTCCTTCGTGTGTCTTGGGGCTATCCACACACGATATGACGCAAGTCCGCAGCGCCATCGAACTGGCAGTGGACTGCATAGGATGTGGGCCTACGTACGCATCCAACACCAAGGGCTTCTCGTCATTCGCAGGACTGGCATTTCTCACCGAAGTTGCTGCATTCCTCAAAATCGCATCTGCCGGTTTGCCCGCTTTCGCAATCGGTGGAATTGAACTTTCGAATTTGAAACCAGTGCTGGATACCGGCTTTCAGCGTGTTGCAGTCAGCAAAGCGATCTGGAGCGCAGAGCGACCGGGGCTTGCGGCTAAGGCATTTAGGCAAACCCTTGACGAAGATTCATGAGTATGGCGAAAATCATCGAAGTCAAAGTGAAACCGAATTCGTGTCAGTCTAAGATTGAAATCAATGACGATGGTAACATGGTCGCGTTTGTCAAAGCGCAACCGATTGACGGCAAGGCCAACGCCGAGCTCATTTCACTGCTTGCGAGCCATTTCGGAATTCACAAGAATCAAGTTTCGATTAGAACCGGCACATCGGGCCGAGTGAAGAGAATTGAATTGGACATCGAATGAGCACATCATCGCATCACGAACTAAGCGAGCCACTGCAAAACTGGCTCAAGTCGCTTCCACCCACGATGCCAATGCGGGCGACGACCAATTCGCCAATGATTGAGGGCAAGCGATTGGAGCATTGGATTGCCGAATCTAATTTGCCTGCGGATTCACTAGTGGCAGCCATGCTCTGGCTTAGAATTGGACTGATCGACCCGACGCACGAGATTGTTCAAGCAGAAACAACACCACTGGGCAGCTATCTGCACGGTGTGGTCCATCGATTGGAAGGGGATTATTGGAATTCAAAGTACTGGTTTAGGCAGGTACGAGATAATCGGTTGTTGCAATCCATTTCGCAGTCCATGGAGCAGAGACTCGAGGAAGAAGGACTCATGTCGATGGCACTTAGCTTGAGCATCATGAGCGAAGGGATCTTTCATCCCTCCGGATTGGTGACTGCCATTGAGAACCAAAGCCAACAACCAGACAGCGAATCAGGCAGCGTCCTAAAGCTTGAACGCATTAGCTGGATAGAATGGACAAGCCTCTGGGAAAATGCTTAGCCTGCGTGAGTGCATCGATTGCCGGTGCTTGGCTTACTCAAGAAAAAAATGCCCCCGAGTTTATCTCGGGGGATCATTATCTTCTTTCTAAAGGGTAGCTCCGAACTCTAGCGTGCCAAGGGCATGCGTCCACAATTCCTTTATTCTTTACCCGCAGTCACGCCGGGCCAATCGTCCGTTCTGAACGGCGTTAATGGCAGACCGTTGTCGGCAAACATATTGCAGATCGGGTTTTGCGCCCAAGCGTAGCGAACCGAAACAGGGTCGGCCACGCTGGCCGATGAAACTTGAACGCGTCCGTCCTCCAAGATTTTGGCGTCCGCATTGTAAAATTTCTTGTCAGCACCCGAGATGGTAAAACCGATTGGTTCGTTGACATCGAATGGTCGCCAAGACTTTCCTCGGTGAGCAAATTTTACCACGATCCCATTCCCCGCTTTTTCCATCGATTCATAACGAGGGCTTTGGTAGTCGATTGGGATGTTGTATTGTTTGGCCAATGCCCAGCGAGCAAGTCGCATTCCTACATCGACCTTGTTCTTCGGGTGAATGTCTTTGCCTTCGCCGATGTCGATGATAACCGCTTGACCACTATTGGCAAGCTTATCCATGGACATGGTTTGGGCTTCGCGAAGTTCCGCCCAGTCGCTATCGCCTGGTTCCGACCGCTCGGCCAGATAGTCGGCAAGTTGCACCCAATAGAATGGGAAATCACCTTGGCCCCATTCGTTGCGCCAGTTAGTGATCATCTCTGGAAACAGGTCGCGATATTGGTATGCGCGACTAGTATTGGTTTCGCCTTGATACCATATAGCGCCTTTAATGCCATACCCTAGGTGCGATTTGAGAACGCCGTTGTAGATATTGCCGGGGCGAGCATTGCCCTGCATTTGCTTTTCAAGACCGCTGAACTCTTTTTTTTCTGCTTCGTTTCGATCTTGTTTTGCACCGAGTGCTGCGAACTTGTCTTCCATGCCTTTCCAGCGAGCTAGAAGTCCCTCGTATCTAGGCTTGGCCTTGAGCACATCGCGGTTTACCCACGCTTCACAAGCCGATCCGCCCCAGGCATTGTTGATCATTCCGATTGGTACGTGGGTGGATTGATGGATTTGCCGGGCAAAGAAGTAGCCTACTGCAGAAAAATTGCTAACGGTTGCAGGAGAGCAAACCATCCACTTTCTATCATCGTGGGTCCAGATAGGATCTTGCGTTCCGACTTGCGGAAAGTTGATCATGCGGATGTTGGGGAAATTTGCCGAAAGCTTTTCCATGTCGGCATTGTTTGATGCGGCTACGGTCCATTGCATATTCGATTGGCCGGAACAAATCCAAACTTCGCCGACCAGCACATCGCTTAGCTCGACAACGCTCGAACCTGCGACACGCAATTTGTGCGGACCACCGACCGGCAACGAAGGAAGCTTGGCGGACCATTTGCCTTTGTCGTCGGCCGTCGCATCCATCGATTTGTCGGCGATCGAGATGGTGACTTTTTCGCCAGCGGTGGCTGTTCCCCAAATTTTGTTTTCTTGACCTTGTTGAAGCACCATATGGTCTGAAAACACGTTTGGTAGTTTGACGTCTGCATTGCAGTTCGGTGCCACATTCAAAAACAATGCAAGGGAACCAAGAGCGATCGAACGAAGCGACCACTGAATCAAAGAAACGTTCATTGTGGATAGGTCCTATTGAGGGAGAGAAACGGAGTGATGTCACAACTATGTGAGACCCATGAGGTGGGCGATTTGAAACCAAAACGAATGGTGAACCAGAGCTGTGATGATGAAACATGCATTCAGCCCAAGTGCTTGGTCTGCGAATGTCCTGTTCGACGCCCGTGGCCGGAACAAGCGGTAAGTGTGCCACAATATTCCAAAGACGATCAAACTAAGCACTACGATAGTCACACCACTTTGCCAGCCAAGTACCGTTCCGACCAAAAAACACTGAAGAACCCAATGGCGACCAACGATCGCGCCAAAACGACTCGCAAAGGTGAATGCCGACGCCCATCCTATGGTAGCACCTACAAGAGCGCCGATGAGCACGGACATAGTAGGATTTGTGAACGGGCCAAAACGGGAGAGCCCCTGCGCGGAGAACGGCTGTTGCCATGCGACGAAATCGAGCATTGGATTAACGATTTTGGACGATCCCAAGGCAAACCCAATGAGTATCATCGGAAATATAGGAAAAGGATTCTTGCCAACGTTGGCGGTGGCCAGCATGATCAAAATTCCAAAAAGACATACGTGAATCACATAGATCCCGATCAATGGCCATTGCGGATCAAGCACAATGTTGACCAATCCAGTTCGTCCAATGGACCTCCAGTGAGGCAAGTTAGCGCCACCGCGAACCAACTGCCAAAGAGCAAGCCACATAAACGCGGTCCCTACGGCAATTTCAATTAGCAGATAGCGAGGAGCGATGGGCACATTGCATGTTCGACATTTGCCTTGCAAGTAAAGCCAGCCAAGGATAGGTGTATTGTCGATGAACCTGAGATGCGCGTTGCAATACGGGCACTTCGATCCACCAAAGACGATGGTTCGGCCTTCTGGTACCCGCCAGGCAACCACATTGAGAAAACTGCCGATGCTAGCACCGAAATAAAAAAACCACCCAATGAACAGAAATTCACAACTCCGAAGAAGCGTTCGATTGGGCCACTTCATCTCCATTTCGGGTGGCAAGAGTTTCTTCAGAGGGTTCCTATACCGGAACAGACTGAGCTCTAACACGGGGAGCAAAAGCACATAGAAAAGATAGACGGCGCAAAGACACGCAAGCAAGGCCACCAGCATCCAATTGGTGCGTGCGTGGCCGACGCTGCTAGCGTCGGTACGGATGCTGGCAGCATCCGCCACGGTTTGTGGTTGTTCTTGACTCGAACTCGCCTCAATCAACTCCGATGGGATTTCGTTCAAAAGGCCGCCCGTCGCTTCTGGAATTTATTGAGTAAATCTTTGAGTGGGTCCGTCGCCGGCGAGGTATTTCCCTGTTGCAGGTCGCGAGGATTGAGTTTGCGAACGCCGCCGGGATTTTGTGAGTCTTGTGCGATTCGATAAGCATCCATCTCAGCGACCTCAGGTAGTTCATCGCCAGGGGGAATTAGGAAAAAACCGATACTGCGTGGTTGATAATGGATGTCTTCAATAGGATTGGGGCTGGTGCCCGTTCGATCAATCGCAATCGATTGCAAGAACTCTTCGTAGACACTTATATCGTACAACACCGTTGGGGGAATCGGCGTTTTGAATTGCTGTTGATTCCAATTCCCAAAAGCGTCCATCGTTTCCACGGTCTCAACGATGGTTCCACCAGAATCTCGATCCAACTGAACCAATTCGCTTCCTCTGGACGGTATGCGTAACTTTTGCATCGATTGAGTATGCCGTCGATCGGCCACCAACACTAGCAAGGTATCGCTATGCGAATTAACAATCCTGGCGGACACAGGGCGCAACGGTGGATTGGCTACCACTTGATGTTGGACCGTCCGAAACTGTGGCGGAGGCAAGGCAAATGTCGGGACTTGAGGCATCCAAACTTGCCACGGATCAAATGTCAAGTTCTGCAAAGTTAGGCCCTGATTGGGAATGCAAGTCAACGCCATTCCAGGGTACAAAACACTTTCAAAGCAATAACCCGCGAGACCTTGCATGGTTTGAATCCTCCACAATTGATCGGCTCCATTGTGGATGGGTAACAGCGAAATCGGAAACGGCGTATTCGAACGTGGCATAAGACCTCCACCGAAGGAGCCAGTTTGAAAGCCGCCACCGAATGCGCCTGATCGGTGATTGAGTCGGTTGCTTCTTGCCATTCCATCCGGAGCGTTGCCCAGTCCGATCGCCAACCAGTTGTCTTGATAGCGTTGCTGCAATCGCACGATGTTGTCTGAGACCGGCGTCAGGTACCATGCAGAGTCAACACCGGAAGCTTGGTTGCTGAATCCGAATTGACTTCCGCCGCGTATGCCTAGGAATTGTCGGTCGTTTGCGTTACCCGCAGACAAATGCATTGCCGTTATGCTAGGCAAATTTTGTAAGTTACCGATTTGGCCATTCTGCACCGTCTCGTTACGAACGCGGCCCGCGAACGGTGATACAAATCCAGGCGGCAATACATCCGAACTGGAATGGATTGGCCCTGGTTGTTGTGAATTCGAAACCGTCATCTTGCTCCACGCGAACTGGATTTGACCATTTTGCAACGTTCCAATTTGCATTCGACCGGAATTGGCTACGGGCCAGCGAATGACTTGCTGTGCTTGTCGCGAGCTATAGCCTAGCAACTGCTGATCGGCAGTGTCATAGCGAGGCGAACGCTGGTATAGCGTCAGGGTGCCTGCGGGATCCTTAACTGCAAGCTCATTGGGGGTCACTGTCGCGATGGATGGTTCCGTGAGCCCTTGGACCTTGAGTTCGAAGGTCCCTGATTCAAGCAAATCTTGGGAGGTAGATCTATTGCATGGTACCGCAATGAGAGCGAATAGACACAAACACCTTGCATTGCGAGCGATTGCAGTCAACATGATTCATATTCCTTGTGGAAAGGGCTAACCCAATTTCATTATCAATGATTCGAGGGCTAGCCTCGAACGATGATCGTTGCTGTGGCTTCCCTTCAATTTGAGCTCGAGATCAACGAGCCAATTTATCATTTCTCTCGCACGGGGCCGACCTATTCGCTTAAGCCGAGTCTCCGCTTTCGCAACGTCGAATCGATTAAACCCAGCTCGCTCGAGGGCGATCGCCAAAGTTATTTTACTGTCAACACGTTCCGATTGCTCAACTAGCTTAGCGGCCAATCCATACCGACGCAGTGACCAAGAAACTTGAGCCATGAGTCCAACTGCATTTTGGCCGGCTGTCAGTAGTTTGTCGAGTTGTTCGATAGCAACAGCGACTCGTCCATCCGCAATCGCGTCCGACAATTCCCAGGCTGTCTGAGTTCGCCAGCCACCGACCAGTTCCGAGACACGCTTGTCGGGTACTTTGCCGTTGCTTTCCGCAAACAGCGCGAGTTTGGCGATTTCACAATCGATGAGGCCACAAACGCCACCGATACGATCAACGATTAGGACGCTTTGTTTTTCGGTGAGAGTCAGTGCGTGCCTAGAACTAGCCCAAGCTACCACCCATTTTTGAATTGCCTTTTCATCCGGAGGATTACCCCACGAGGATTTTTGAGGTGGCGTGCACTTGACGAGTTTCCCCCATTTTGCAATTAGCTTGTAGAGCGTTGTATTTGCAGCGAGGGTCTGGAGCTCCAGGATGAGACAGGTTTCGACGGCTGCTTGCTCGGTCCAACGTTCGAGTTGCTCACGACTCTTGGTTACAAATTTGTCACCGTTGCGAACAATAGCGACCTTGGTTCCGCCCTCGTCGAATAGTGAACGTGTTGCCAGCTCATCATGAATATCTCGCCATAGGTCTGTTTCGCCGTCAAAGGATCGGATTGTTTCCGAGCCCATTCCCGATCCATTGATGAAGTGGTTGATCGCGGATCGACGAAGGAAGTCATCCGTACCAAAACAAGCAGCGACGGTAGGCAATGGCAATGCAATTTTCGCTTCTAAGAACTCGAATGCGGGAACGATTGGAGTTGGTTTTTCCGCTGCCGTCTTTACTGCCATGTGTCCCGTTGTTTTATTGTTATGGCCGATCACTCGGCGATCTTTTCGAAGCAAAATGCAAAAGCGTTGACGATCGAGGAGCGATCAGCCTCCTTCGTTTTACCAACCGACACGTTGATGGTCCATTACTTTAAGCTCGAATTTGGTTCGAACGTCCAGGATTCCATTTTGTAGGAAAATTCCGATGGCTTGGTTTCCACATTCGCCTCCGCCTCGATACAATTTGTCGATAACAAAGATTTCTCCCACTAAATCAATCCAACCTAGCTTCGTACCATGTCCAATACAAAAGTCCGTGGCACCGTCCATGTTATCGAAGACACGAAATCCTTTGGCCAAAAAGGTTTTCGAAAGCGGCTCGTTGTGCTCGAGCAACAAAATGGCCGGTTTGCCAATTACGTTCCGTTGGAATTCACCAACGACGCGTGCGATGCTGTCGACGAGTTAAAGCTTGGAGACGAGATCGACGTAACGTACCGATTGAGCGGTCGAAAATGGCAAAAAGATCCAACCAGCGAAGTCAAGTATTTTCTGAGTGCGGAAGCGATGGGATTCAATAAAGTTGGAGCCGGCAAGCCGGGACCGAATGACGACGAACTAAACGACGTATTTTCGCAAACAGCAGCAGACGACGAAGGGGACGCCCCATTCTAGATCGGCTTCTTCAAGGAGATAAGAAGAATGGCCCCGCAGACTACTAGTTGGTGGATCATTTCAA
>JANLRK010000070.1:0-3955 GCA_031361585.1 Pirellula sp.
CACTGCGGGAAGCATTATCATCAGACCTATTCGCCAACCAACAAGCATCGGTCCGTTGGCAATACGCATCTCGTACGACTCGTGTTGACCATAGGTATGTCCATGCGCATCTGCACTCCCTTTGAGCAATTGAGCTTCTTGATCTGCAAACGTACTGCTGACGATGCGCGACAGGAGTCTTTCCATCGCAATTTGGTAGCACAGTAGTTCGCGTGGGCTATAGCATTCCGGGGTCGCAGTCTCCAATAGCGCGTGCTTCAGACTCTTTGAGGCGCCGGTTTCAAGAGAAATACATCCCCCGTTTGCGATGAACAATCGGTAAGGATTTCGAAAACTAGGGGCGCTTGGGGTTTCGTATCCAAGACTCGCTATCAGCCGATCGAAATCGATGGTCTCCGCAGCAGAAACGTTTTTCTTGGTGCGGATCGCGTATTCCGTTTCTACCCCCATCAACCGTGAAAGGATCGGGCGATCATTCTCCGCTTTGATGCGTATTGCATTCTTCCAAATACTCGATCGATTCCGACTCGCTATCTTTCCCAATCCAAATCACCGTACTTTCGAAGGAATTTTTGTTCTCACGACAATCGTAATCTTTTATTTCTAGTGCAATCCACTTTTCACTAATTTCAAGGTCGAAAGGATTTTTGGGCGAGACACTAAACTCCTCGTTTTGCATATTCGTTCTTGGCTCTATTGGATCTGAAATAACCTTTGGACGCGAGCAGTGGGGAGTCGAAATCCGTAGTAGGCTAAAAGGGGAGGTAAATGAATCCTCTGATTATCGTACCAGTGAAGGGTTAAAATCAAGCATCTTGGACCTTAGGCGTACTGGTTTTATTGAATAGATGCAACGCTTGTAAGGCAATCTTTTCATTTTCCCCCTTCTGAGTATCTAGTGTTTTCGCTAATATCTCGCTCAATAACAGCTTGGAAAGCAGGGTTCTTACTCTCAACGCTATCTGCGAGTTCTTCAAAGACTCCACCGACAAAGGTTGAATCGAACCAGACTTTCCCGAGTTCCTGCCCCGCCTGAGGGCCGTGCAGGCCATGGAATTTAGGTTTTCGACCCTTTGTATCTTGAACGAGGAACACATGAGCTCAAAAGAGCCCGCGATCGCTATTTCTGCGCACACAAATGACATTCACGAGGCAGACCTTGTGGAAGCTTCTCAACTTATTGCTTCGCTTCAAATCGAAGATTCCGAGCAGACGAACCATATCAACTTGCAAACTGCGGAGTCATGTCCTGAAGAGGTTCCGACCAAAAGCGAGCAGCCAAAGGCGAGGAAAGCCAAAGGTGCGAAAGCAAAAGTTGTCGCAGCCGATGTACCAGCACCATTGGACTCCGCCGAACAAGACATGGTGGGCCAGTGCGATGCAACGCACGAAGTGGAAGTGGACACGCGAGTCAAGTTTTCCGATTTTAACTTGCCTGCCGAGATCTGCAGCGCATTGCTAACATCGGGCTACGAATACCCGACAGCAATTCAAGCGGCCACCATTCCTGCAATGTTAGAGGGCCGTGACGTCCTCGGACAAGCTCAGACGGGCACAGGCAAGACTGCTGCGTTCGCCTTGCCACTGTTGAGTCGCATCAACATACAAAATCCGGCGACACAGGTTTTGGTTCTGGCGCCCACTCGCGAACTGGCAATCCAAGTTTCCGAATTTTTCCAGCGTTATGCTCAACACATGCGTGGGCTGCGTGTTTGCCCCATCTATGGAGGTCAAGCCTACTCGACGCAAATCCATGCACTACAGCGAGGAGTGCACGTGGTGGTGGGGACACCGGGCCGCGTGATGGATCATATGCGAGAAAACCGGCTGCGTGTCGATACGTTGCAGTGCTTGGTCTTGGACGAAGCAGACGAGATGTTGCGAATGGGATTTGTCGACGACGTCAAGTGGATCGTTGAACAAACACCGGAACACCGTCAAATCGCATTGTTCTCTGCCACCATGCCGTCAGCGATTCGAGAGATCGCCGACCAACACTTAAAGAACCCTCACGTTATATCGATTGATTCGCAACAAAAGACGGCCGAAACCATTCGGCAGCGATTCGTGATTGTAGAACATAGCCACAAGTTTGAAGCCTTGCTCCGCATTTTAGAGGCGGCTGATTACGAGGGAATGATCATCTTTGTAAAGACCAAGTTGGCAACCGTAGAGTTGGCAGACAACTTGAACACAATGGGGCACGCGGCCGTCGCATTGAATGGCGATATCGCGCAGGCGCAGCGGGAACGTACCGTTGAGCAGCTCAAGCAAGGTTCATTCAACATATTAGTTGCAACCGACGTGGCAGCACGCGGTTTGGATGTCCAGCGCGTAACACATGTGATCAACTATGATCTGCCAGTTGACTCAGAAGCATATGTGCACCGGATTGGTCGAACGGGTCGGGCTGGACGCAGCGGTGAAGCGATCGTTTTTATCGCACCGCGACAACGTGGTTTTTTAAGAGAGATCGATCGGGCGGCTGGCCAAATGATTGAGCCAATGGCGGTGCCGACGGCAAAGGAGATCAATGAGATGCGAATCAATCGCTTCAAGAGCCAACTGGTGAAAGCCTGCTCAGAAAATTCGGTGCCGAATAGTCAGTTCACGATGTTTGAACAGTTGATAGAACAATGCATGGTGGAGCATTCCATTCCTGCGACCAAGGTAGCAACGGCTCTGGCAATGATCATTCAGGGAGAAAAGCCTTTTCTGACGGAAGACTCAAACAAAGGAACTCGACGTCGAGACGTTTTCGCGGATGACAATGGTCGCACAGAGGTTCGAGACGGTCGCAGCCGCGATAACCGTGGGCCTCGCGAAAGCTTTGATCGCGATCCGTTGAGCAGGGAGCAAAATCGATCGGCGAAGCCAATCCATTCGGTCACCGCTGAGTCGAATGAAATGGAACGCTTCCGCGTAGAAGTAGGGCGTGCGCACGGCGTGCGTCCAGGCAATCTTGTTGGTGCGATAGCCAACGAAGCGGGCTTAGAATCAGCCAACATAGGCCAGATCGCTATCTTCGACGAATACAGTACCGTAGATCTGCCAGCTGGCATGCCTCGCGAAGTCTTCAAGGTGCTTGGACGCGCCTGGGTTGTAGGCAGGCAATTGCGTATTTCCAAATTGAGCGAAAACGCCACAGCACGTACGACCGATCGCAAACGCAAATCGAAACAGCTCAATTAAGCTCCCAGTGAAAGTGTAGCACGGCACTCCGTGCCGTGATTCTCACCACAGTGTGACGTGCCTAAATTTTCCCAACCACGTTCCTGCCGCTAAGCCTGACGACCGCTCACGTGACCTGCGAGGTCGATGTACCCTTTCGTAGTTCTTTCAAGCGAATGTCGCTTGCGTTTCGCGACATGCTGTTGTGTTTTGGCTGTTGAGGTTAGCGAGCAATTCGGGAGCCTGCGACTCCGGCCCATGACAAGTTAAGCAATCACCCATCCAAAGAGGCCGTAGGCCGCCCATTTTCTAATTCTCTCCTGTCTCATAAATGTCGACTGCGACATTACAAAAGAGCCTGAGTGGGTGGACGGCTCTCCAGCAATGTTCAAAGCAGTCCGTATCAGGTCGTAGATTGGAAATCTGACTTTGGCTCGAAAACAAAAAATCGTTCCAATTGCTAGGGCTTTGACTAAACTGATTGGACGACTGAAGTAGGTGCATGCGAAATAAAGAGTTCTGCGATCTCGCTGCGACATCAATTAGGAGATCAACCATCGATGGCTCTAGCCAAGAATCGACGCAGCCGAAAAAAACGACGAATGTCGTTCGAAGTCTTAGAAGTTCGATCTTTGTTGAATACAGACTGGACGGAGTACGGAAATAGCTCTGATCATTCAGGCTACGTTTCCGGATTGCTTGAGGATATCTCAGATCAGCCAGCTTGGTCACAAAAATGGAACAATCCAGACACATTGAATCAAGCTGTAACCGGGCTTGGGCT
>JANLRK010000077.1:0-6490 GCA_031361585.1 Pirellula sp.
GGGTGTTCACCAAGCATTGTTAAGCGAGGGAGAGGCGATGCCGACGAATCGATTGGAACTTGCGCAGTGGCTGACGACTGACCACCATCCATTGACAGCAAGGGTCGCCGTAAATCACATCTGGCAGCAGATGTTTGGGCGTGGTTTGGTGCATACGGCCGAAGATTTTGGAGTCCAGGGCCAACCACCGACCCATCCCGAGTTACTTGACTATCTTTCCCGTGAGTTCATTCGTGTCGGCTGGAGCCGTAAATCGATGTTTCGAATGATTGCGACCTCGCGAGCATTCATGCAATCGAGCCAGATCGATGCTGCCACACGCAATATCGACGTGGAAGGTGCGATGCTCAGTCACTATCCCGCACAGAGGCTGACGGCCGAGCAAATTCGTGATGGAGCTTTGCAAGCCGGGGGACTACTTGCGGGAAGAATGGGTGGAGCACCCGTTTATCCCTATCAGCCCGCGGGCCTTTGGGAAGAAAAGTCCGGGCTCAAATACCCGCAAAGCAAAAACGAAGGGCTCTACCGTCGAAGTCTTTATACGATTTGGAAGCGAACTAGCCCGCCGCCGTCCATGATGATTTTTGACTCGGCAGGACGCGAGGTTTGCTCCGCTCGCCGAGAGGTAACGGTGACCTCGCTGCAAGCGCTGGTGCTCATGAACGATCCACAGTTCGTCGAGGCCTCCAGAGCGATTGCGATCGCTGCACTTGGCATTGAGAGCAGCGCTCAAGTCAGCCACGATCGATTCGAAGTTGCCAATCTCGAGCGAGCATTGAAAAAAGTGACTCGAGATCTAACTTCGCTCGACTGCGCCGATGCAATGCTCCAGCGACTCGTTAAGGCTTTCGACGAACAAGTTACTATCTTTCAAGCTCAACCGGAACACGCTGCGAAATTACTAAGTGTTGGGCAGTGGAAAGCCATTGAGTCGCAGGATATCGATTTGCAATCGAAACTTGCCGCCTTAACACTTATTGTGAATTCAATACTAAACACCGATGGCTTTACAGTGATGCGATAATGACCACCATGCAAACTCCAGAATCCGATTCTCAAATATTTCGAAGGCATTTTTTTTCGCAATCCGCGGCAGGCTTGGGATCAATAGCTTTGGCTAGCATGATGTCGGGCCGTTCCCAAAGTTCTTGGGGCGCAATGGACTCAGATGTACCCGGCTCCGGTGTGCCCGGCGTGATACGCGAACTGCATCATCCTCCGAAAGCAAAGCGCGTCATCTATTTATTTCAGTCCGGCGGCCCCTCGCAACTGGATTTGTTGGATTACAAGCCGCTTCTCAATGAGCAACATGGCCAACCGTTGCCTGATTCGATTCGCAAGGGCCAGCGACTAACGGGAATGAGTGGCAATCAAGCCATTCTACCCATAGCCAGAAGTATTTTTCAATTTCAACAGCACGGCGATTCGGGCGCGTGGGTTAGCGAACTGTTGCCGTACACTGCCAAGATAGCGGACAAGCTCTGCATAGTACGTTCGATGACGACTCAAGCGATCAACCATGATCCTGCGATTACTTTTTTCCAGACTGGGTCTGAGATGGCTGGTAGGCCTTCCATAGGCTCGTGGATGTCTTATGGATTAGGAACGGAAAACGAGAACTTGCCTGCGTTTGTCGTTCTAGTAACAAAAGATAAAGGGGGGCAACCGTTGTATCAACGGCTTTGGGGAAGTGGGTTCTTGCAGTCTCGATACCAGGGAGTTCAGTTGAGGGCTGGGGTCGAGCCGGTTCTTTTTCTCAATGATCCCGATGGTGTTTCTCGAACGCAGCGCAGATCCATGTTGGACTTGACTCGCGAGATGGATCTGCACCAGCGACAGCGGACACTTGACCCGGCCATTGACGAACGGATAGCCCAGTATGAAATGGCTTATCGACTGCAGTCATCGATCCCCGAGGTGAATAGTTTGGCGGACGAGCCGGAACATGTTTTGAATTTATATGGGCCTGACGTTAAGAAGCCTGGTTCATTCGCCGCAAACTGTCTTCTCGCTCGCCGTTTAGTAGAGCGGGGAGTACGCTTTGTGCAATTGTTTCATCAGGACTGGGATCACCACGGTGGCCTGCCAGCAGGTTTGAAAAAAGAATGCCTTCAGACCGATCAACCCTCGGCTGGTCTGGTTGAGGATTTGGCGAGGTGCGGTCTTTTGGAGGATACCCTAGTGGTCTGGGGTGGAGAGTTTGGACGCACCAATTATTGCCAAGGGAAGCTGACCGCAACTGACTATGGACGAGATCACCATCCACGTTGCTTTACCGTTTGGATGGCGGGAGGTGGTGCGAAACCTGGGTTGGTCTACGGACAAACCGACGAGTTTGGGTACAATGTTATTGAAAAGCCTGTACAAGTTCACGATCTTCATGCCACGATTCTGCACTTGCTGGGAGTCGACCACGAACGACTTACCTATCCGTTTCAAGGGCGAAGATTCAGACTGACAGACGTGCACGGTATTGTGCAGCAGGAGATGATCGCTAGCAGCTAATCACATTCGACCAACCAGATAGTTTCAACGATGGCCCAACATCGGATGCATGTTTTCTCTGAGCCGCACGTATCGACGGCGATATGGCTAACGCAATTGCGGTGGATAGCGGTCGCTGGACAATTGTTGGTCATCGGATACGTTTGGTTTGCGTTGGTTATTCCCCTTCCAATCATCGAATTGCTTTTGTTGGTTACAGGCACCGCCGTCAGCAACACCATACTTTGGCTATGGGCTCGACGACTGCAACGAACTTCCGAAGCTGGGTTGATCGTTGGATCGAAAGATTCGAGCGAATTCAGAGGTCATGCCGATGAAATGATTGGTAGCCGCGCGATCGGTATGCTTATCGGCATTGATGTCTTGACATTGACTGCATTGCTCTATTTTTCGGGGGGAGCTGCTAACCCCTTTATCTTTTTTTACTTCGCAAACATTGCGATCGCAGGCATGATCCTGCCTTCCTCGTGGGCGTGGTGCATTTCGATTGCATCGATATTGGGAGGATTGTTCCTGTTGAATCTCGCATATCCATTAGAGGTTTTTGAACGTTCGCCTTTGGCGCATGGTGCAGCCTGGGGAGTACCCAAGTACGCTTTCTTGATTGCATTCTCTACATGCTGCTGTGTTATTACCTATTTTGTTTCCATGTTAGCGATGGAACTACGGCAACGTGAGGTGCAATTGGCTGTGGTCGAGAGAGAGCGCGAGCGATCGCAGCGGCTGGAGGCTCTTGCAACACTTGCCGCCGGTGCGGGCCATGAATTGGCTTCGCCGCTTTCGACCATCGCGGTCGTTGCGAAAGAACTTTCTAGGACTCTTGAAAAGACCGAATCGACGCCGTCTATTCGGCGAGACGTCGAATTGATTCGCGAGGAACTGAGTCGATGCAAAGAAATTCTACATCGGATGAAGAGTGGGGCGGGTGAAGCTGCGGCCGAAAATCTGCATCCCGTCTCCCTTAGCGAAGTCTTACGCGAAACGGTGCAAGCGATGCGAGAGCCGCAGCGAATCAATATTCAAATGTCGAATGCAGATGGTGACTCTCTGGCGATATTACCCAAACAAGCGCTATCGCAAGCGTTGAGAAACCTGCTGCAGAATGGGCTGGATGCATCCGATCCAGCGCAGACTATCGATCTGCACGTTTCCGTGGAAAGCCAGCCAAGTGAGAAGAAGTCCAAAAAGATTTGGCAACTAACCATTATAGACCAAGGCTCTGGTATGACCCAAGAGGTCCATCGCCGTATCGGTGAACCGTTCTTTACAACGAAGGAAGTTGGACAGGGAATGGGTTTGGGAGTTTTTTTGACACGTAACGTGATCCGCGGATTAGGGGGCACAATAGTCTTTGAACCGTCACCTAGTGTTGGAACCATTTGCCGAGTTAGGCTGCCCGTCTAAAGGTGCTGACTATCACCAACGCAAGCAGAAGGCCGTGGATGCGTATCAAGCTCGTCTGGAATTCAATCGTAGAAAAGGGGCCTTACGCGCGTGCAACTTGCATCGCCGACTGCGGACAGACGGTTGTACCTTCGACGAAATGCTCGCTTTGACCAACCCGCCTGAGCGAGACGACGTGATCGAACAGTTCGGAATAGAGCAAAAGTTATCAAAAGCCCAGCGAGATAGGTTGAAGATGTCTGCAATTCAGACCATCCCATGGTTCGTCGCTCTCTCGATTGGCTTTTCTTATGCGACGGCATATGCGGCATCGATTGTCGTAACAGTCGCGCCTCCCTTGATGGTTTGCGACCCAGCGTTCGTTGCTGAGATGCCAGGTATGCCAGGAGTACTTCTCAGGATCGGCCACTTTGATGAAGTCCGGGGCGTTACGCATATCGAAATTTAATAGTCGGACGAGCTTGCGGCAGAGTCGCATTTTTGAGCGTCTCGGCCAATCTCGGTTGGCGAATTATTCAATTATACGAAATCGCATTACGTTGCAATGCTTTAAAATCTATGGGTTGTTAGCAACAGCATTTCGCCCCAGGGTTCTGCGTTGTTTTCGATTTCAAATGGTTGTCAATTGAATTTTAGCTCGACATCAATCGACCTCTCCTTGAGACGCGACCTCAACGACGATCCAATTACTGAACAGAATGTCAACGACTTTCATAAGCAAATTGACGAAATGACGACGTTTGTTTGCGACAGGCTGGACGTGTCGCAAGTGCTGAGGATTGGCTTTCGCATGATTTTTTCTATCCCAATGCAGTCGAAAGAAACCGCCGTAAGTGAAGTTAAAGGGAAGAACATTTGGAAAATGGGCGAGTCATTTCTAAATGACATCGGAAGAGCCACGACTTCGGAGGCAATGACCATTGAGTTCGATCTTGGCGAGTCGTCGTACCGGATTGGGATTCTTCCTATGGAAAGACCCGAGAATGTAAAACTCGGCAATAAAAAACACTCGCTCCGAATGGCAGACCTTCCAGATAAGCAACGTACAAAGTTGGGGTATTCAAGGGATGTTGCAAAGGTCGCCCGTCTGGATCAAAACGAACAGTGGAACGTTCCTCATTTTGTTAGGGTTGATATAGATAGTTTCGTGCAAGACCCAGATACGATTAATGCGGCTGATTTTTCGAAAAAAAATCACCAAACGATTCTTGACATAGCTCAGAAGGTAGAACGAGGGTATAGCAAATGGTAAACGCCGGCGGCACTTCAATTCAAGAATTGAAAACGATCCAGCCACGCACAAATACCGAAACGAATCCTATGCAATCAGGCAGCGGCTTAGAGAGAGGTTTCGATCTATCGACTACGGGCAACAGGAAAAATGAGTTGCCGACGGGATCAACTGGATTGCGTCAATCCAAGAGTTCTGTGAGTAGTAGTAGTAACAGTCTGGCACTTTCGATTCGACTCGTACGGACCCATAGTCAGAAAGCTATAGAGCTTGCCAAGCAACTTGTCGACGCTTGCAAAAGCAATGATTTTATGGAGCAGTTTCGATTGGGAGCCAACCTGGACGATCAGCTTAAACTAATGTGGAAACACCGCAAAGGAAGAGATGATATGTGGGGGAAACTTTTGAACTTCCTGCAGTCCGCGGTAAAGACAGTGGACTACGACACGTTTGTTGTGGAGCAAGGATGCGCAGTACTAAGTGTAACGGAAATGTTGGCAAGCTCCCATGTCGACAGAGACGACATTCGGTCTGCCAAGAGATTATTGGCCGATGCTAAACTCGACCATTGGTTTGCGATTTCTGAGCTAAACTCCACGAGCAAGTCTCCAGAATGAGCGAGCAGGAAGTTTACCTCGATACGACCATTTTGATCGCCAGTTTTATTCATTCGCCCAGGGTAAAGTTTGAGATACGCGAAAAGATTAAGTCCTTCAGGAATGTGCTAACTGGTCAGGTCGCGCAGCAGGAATTCACTAGGCGACTTTTGAAAGAGGCTGAGTATTTGTTGGGGCAACTCAAAAAAAGAAAAACGGTCGCGGCTGTACAGCGTCATTTACTGTCGATGTGCGATTCAAGGAATTAAGAAAAAATGCAAGTCATATGATTTCCCAAATTCGAAATGCAGCACTTACGGACAGTGCGGAGTATCCCAGTTTCTGGTGGATCATCCAGACACGGAACCCCTAAAGGACTTCCTATCGGAAAAGCAGCAACTACTTACAACCGAACTCAAAGGCGGTTTGGGCTTTTTGACAAGAGTTTGCAAGGACAGTACATGCGCACCGTTGTTCAATCCCTGCCTTTGTTTTGGAGACACGATCATCTCGCTCGAAAGCAGACGGGCTGAGGTGTTTTACACGCAGAATCACAAAGAAAGCAAATTGCTTTGTGAACAGTCAGGGCAGGTCCTTTTGTTGTGCCCAACAAACGATGACAAACTTCCGTTGTAACGAATCCGGACAGGAGCTGCAGTGGGACTCGAAAGCACTGGGCAGAATCTAAGGTGTCAGGCAGACTCTAAGGTGTCAGGAGTCATTGTTTTTGCCCTCGACCACAAAACAATGACTC
>JANLRK010000080.1:0-6869 GCA_031361585.1 Pirellula sp.
GTTGAGAACAACTGTTCTACTATGCTATGCTGATTAGGCGGCACCATTTGCGGATGGATGCGATTTCTTCCAGTGCTGATGTGCAGCCCTAATCTCTTTTAAATGCATCCAGTGACCATGCGTTTTTGATGTGCTAGAAACCATCGTTTCGGGTGATATTTCTCCTTTCTCTATCCTGTGCAAGAAGTCGGACTCTGCAATTGGACCTACGGTCTTCGACTTCCCAAAAAAACTCTTCTTCATAAAAAACCAATCAGCAGACATTCCTCATACTCCTAAACTACAACAAAAAAAAGAAGTGCATTTTCGAGGCAAAGTGAGTTCGTGTCGGATTTGTTTTTCAACACCAAATTTTAACAAAAGTTTCTGCTCAAAATCTAGTTGGAATATAAGCATTTGTCGAAATTGGCTGGCGAAATTTACGGGTGTAATCACGCGCAATGTTGGGGTGGTTTTTTCCCGTTGGGCCCATCTTCCTAGTGGTACTACTAACGAAGTCCCCGCATGGGAATGGAGAAAGACTATTCGCCTTCGAATTTAGCGAGGTTTCGCGAGCTTATTTGAGAAGGAAGGTTGGCGGGTTGGACCGCCGAAACATCCGTTGTCGAATCGGATTTGGTGGTTTCCGCTCGGCTATTTTGGCTATTCAATATCGATGCCAAGTCCTTCGGGACACTACGCAAATGAAGGTCTCGCTGTGGAAATGAAATCTCAATTCCGGCCGCCGCAAATCGCTTGCGAATTTGAGCATGCAAATCGTGTCGAGTTGGAAGCCGTTGGTCCAAATTTGCCAAATAGAATCGCGCTTTGAGATCGAGCGTACTGTCGCCAAACTGTTCAAAGTAGGCGGTAGCTGGTGGCTCGCTCAATACGTTTGGATGATTCGAACACACCTCCCGCAGTAGTGAGCAAGCGAGTTCTGGATCCGAATCGTACGAGATGCCGACCTGAATGATGACTCGATTGGTGGAGTCCGTCAGTGTCCAGTTGAGCAAGCGGCCCGTGATCAAGTCTTTGTTTGGAATGATCAACTCCTGTTGATCAAAATTCGTGACAGTCGTAGCTCGCATCCTGATTCTCGAGACGCTGCCGGTCGTATCGCCTAGCGTGATAACATCCCCGACTCGGATGGGTTGCTCGAACAGCAAGATCAAACCCGATACGAAATTCGCAAAGATCTCTTGAAGGCCGAAGCCGAGACCAACGCCCAAGGCTGCGACAAGCCATTGAATACTTGCCCACCGCACTCCCATGCTGTTGAAAGTCATGGCAATGCCAAGGATCAGTAGCGTGTAGCGAGATAGAGATGCGATGGCATAGCGAACCGCATTCTCAATAGGCAGATGTTGGAGCAATGCGATTTCGAGTAGACCAGGTAGGTTCCTTGCAGCAACGGCGGTCATGATGGCGATCGGAATGGCCACGAAAAGATGCGCAAGGGTGATTGGAGTGGTCTTGTCTGGCGTAGTCCCCTCGACTGTCCAGAGTACAAAGGATTCCAAAACACCAACCGCGGGCAAAACGCCGGACCAAATGAAGACGACTGCTCCGATTGCTGCAAAAACGAGCGTACTCTTAATCAATCGAATAGTCTGCGCGTTGATCTGTGCTAGATCCGATCTTGAATCGGCGGCGCTTGCAATGGCATTGGCACTGTTAGAAGTTGACGTGCCTGGGTCACGTCTTCTGGCTTCCTCCAATCGCTGTCTTGCCTGCGAAACGACGATTTCGCGCCTCCGTAGCAGGAGCCATCGATGGATCAAACTGTGCAGCAACAACAAACCAACGAGAGTGATAAAGGTCGTGTGCAAGAGCATCGTTAGACGAATGGCGGTGTAATGATATCCCATTAAGCTCATGCACATTAATGCCAACGGACCGACGGCTAAGCCCGAATACCAGATGTACTTTAGCCGATCGATCCACCCGCCAGCATTGCGGCTCAAAAAATCGCTGAACACCCCTTTGTTCGGATGCAACAATACTAATAGATAAATGAAACAAAGGGACATGAGGACACTATACGTAAGCCGTCCAAGCGAGTTCTCCCACTTCGTTTCCCCAAATTGTGCAATGATACCGACAATGGTCACGGCCGGTATCGCCAGATCGATGAACCACCTCAGGCTCTTCCGTAGTAGTTGTGTCGAACGGCTAGGCCATTGGAAATGGTTCTCAGCCAATCCCCCGCTGCGACTTATCTGGCGAATCATTTCTAGAGGGAAAAAATAGCGAGCGCTTACCATAAGCCCCGTAGCGATCGAATCGACAAAAGGGTTCCCTTCCGACGTGCTCATCAATCGCCACCCAAGTATCAAATGTATGACCGCAAGCGGAGAACTAAGAAGAAAGCAATTCGCAACGACTTTGGCAGTCGGCAAAAAAGTTGTGCAGTTGGATTTGGTCGCGATCGATCCCTGATATTGAATATTCTTCTTGAAGCGTTTTAGGTTAGCCAGCAGCATCACATACATGGAAATACCAAAGAAGTATCCCCATGGATGGACTGACAGGTCATTCCACAATTGAATCGGAATGATCCTCCAGTTCTGCAAACTAAACAACCATTGAAGGGCGGGCCAAATCTGCCGGAAGTCAGACTTGTTAATCGGCTCGCTCGAACGGATCCAAAGCACATGTTCGTCAATGAAAGTACGGTACAGCCGAACTTGATCGATGGTCTTCTGATTGGTATCACCCAGTTTGATCAAGCTATCAAAGTAGTTGTTGGCATCTAAACGAAAGGCATCTACGAGCCGATTTTCCCACGCCAGAAGCATTCGTTGTTGGTCCCGGAATGGAGCATTTTCAAATTCATAAAGTGAATTGGCGCTCAGCGAGGTTGGTTGTGTTGCGTCCGGCGACAAAGCATTCGATGCTTTCCATTCGTCGATCTCCAATGTAAGGGTTTGTGTGGTAAGAATCTTCGTTTGATAATCACGTTGCCTGAGAGCGAGTTGGCCAATATCCGGTAGCTCATTTCGCTGTTTTCGGAGCATCAATCCGACCCAACTATTGAAGTTAGAAACATGCTTGCTATTCTTGGGTGAAATGCGCTCGGACATGATCTTGTAGCGATCTGTCCAGAGCTTCAACTCACTGCCGGCAGATTCCACATCTAAGCGAAGCGAAGAATTTTGCTTTGCCAATTGAAGCCAATCGTCAGCCCGTTTGACCAATTTTTCAGCCAGAATTTTAAGTTCCGGCGAGGCTCGCAGTACCAACCCTTCTGCGACGGCTTTTTGGTTGGCTATCAAAATTTCGCGACGCTTGCTCAGTTCGTCATTTACGGCTTTTAATTTGGCTTGTTGAAATTTTTCTTCGGTTTGTAGGACTTCTTTTGTTACCGGCAGCAATTCCAATTCGGCGTCGTAGGTTCGTTGTTCTTGTTCAAACCTGCGGATGCGTTCCGTGAGGGCCAAAAGTTTTGCCCGCAAGAGCAAAGTGTTGGCTTCGCGGATCCTTGGATCGATCCCGTCCACTGCGGGCGAAGCCAATTCCTCGTTGAGCTTCGCTATAGAGTTTTTGTCCTCCGAAAGGAGTCGTACGAGTTCTTTGCGTCGCGTATCTCTTGAAACAATCGCCGTTTCAATGCGGACGCGACCATCGGTCGCCGCTTGTGCAAGGGCCTGTACTTCAAGCTGATAGGCTTGAAGCGTTTCAATTCGCGAAGTGTCAGTGAGAGTCTCGTCGGAGAAAACAATTCTCGGTCTGGGGTTTTCCTTTCGCTTCTTGGCTTCGGCAGTTGCAGCCGGTGCTGCTTCGTAAGCGATCATAAACTCTTTGATCACCTTTTCGCTTTCAGCCCGACTCTTTAATTCCGCAGCGATCGCTTCGTAGGTCGCAATGAGTGTTTGTTTGAGCCCAGGTTCAAGATCGGCAGCGGCTTGAATTTGTTGCAAGCGACTACTGACCCCTTCCGGCGTGATGGAAACAGCATCGCTGACGGGAGTAGAGGCTTGTGCAGGACTCGGTACATTGACGGCAGATCCATTGGCCGATGATGGGTTTTGAACCACAGGAAGAGATGCGGATGGCGGCTGCTTCGCTGTTCGATAGTTTGGCTGACTTGCCGAACGGAATTGAGGGTTCGCTGGAGGTTGCTGCTGATTCGCCGGATAATTTGTTGGAGTGTCGGACGGCGACTGCGTCGCGGGTCTGTATTGAGGTGGATGAGGTTGCGTCGGAGGGATCAAGTTGATTTGCGCATTCAATCCACTTGCGCTTGCGATTACCAACGTGAATACGCAAAGTGCGGCTCGCCATTTCAGAATAGCCGACCCCAAAAGTCCGATTCCAGAGTGCCCATGCTCATTTCCCATATATGGGTAAATAGGGGATTTTCAAATTGCGATCAAGACCGCGAAGCAGGCCTGAGTTGATATTGGCCCAAACGTGCTCGGAGGCTTTCCCACTTGCGAATGCTCGTTGGAGCCAAAGCTTCGGAACTAGACGCGCGATTTCATTCGACATGAAAAGCTAGCAAACGTGTCTGCCAAACCTCATCAAGATTTAGCCTTTCACATCATAGCACCAAATATCCCCTTGATCTCGAATATAAAGCCGGCCATTCGAAATCACGGGGTGCGTCCAAGCTTTTGCATTGCCGTGGTCCTTGGTGCCCGGTGGCGTGCATGAGCCTAAGGGCTTGTAAGCCGTTGGCGACGCTTCGATCATCGCCAGCTCATTTTTGATGCTATGCAAATACAATCGGCCATCAGCGAAACAAACCGCAGCGGAACCGATTCCGCGATCCTGCCATTTGATCGTTCCGGTCAAGTAATCGACACAGGCCATCGTCTCTCCAATGGAGCCAAAGAGATTGCCGTCGATCAAAACACTTCCTCCCATACCTGCCGGCAATGACGTTGCAAAGTAGAGCTCTTGAGGTTCACTTTTGGTTCCTGTCACTTTCACGAGTCCGCCACCAACACGGCTTGCAGCGGAATAGACGTAGTTGCTGCTTACCACTGGAGTCGCGATATTGGCTTGTGCGTCCGATGTCTTGGAATATCGCCATAGCAACTCGCCAGAATCGGCCTTGAGCCCGACGACCCCTTTCCCTAAGAACAGGACGTATTGCTTCACGCCATCGACGGTGGTGATGACAGGTGACGCATAACTGGCGGCATCCGCCTCCGACATTGGCGATTTCCAAATGAGTGCACCGGTAGTTTTTTGTAAAGCGATGACAGTCGCGGACGCCCCTCCGGGCGAACAAATCAGCACTTCGCCATCGATAAGGGGCGATTCCGTATATGCCCACATCCCGGCAACTCCTCCGAAGTCGCTTTTAAGATTCTTCGCCCACTTTTTTTGACCCGATTTCACATCGAGGCACACTAAATCGCCATCCGAACCCAGCGCGTAGACGGAATCACCCGACACGGTTGGCGTGGCCCTGGTTCCTGGATACTGTGGCCCCTGATTCGGCCCGACCTTTCCAATTGGAGTCGACCAAAGCTTTTTGCCGTTCGACGTTGAAAGGGCCAGGACCTCTTCTTTTTCATTTCCTTGGTTAGAGATTACAAATAGCTGCTCGCCAACAACCGACGGTGTTGAGTACCCACTACCAAGATCCTTCGCTTGCCATAAAAGTTTTGGCCCACCTTCAGGCCATTTGGCCAACAAGCCCTTTTCGGAAGACTTGCCATCACGCTGTGCCCCGCGCCACTGGGACCAATCCTCTGCATTCGCAAAGCATGCCATCAACGATACTGTAACGAACGCCAAAGCAGCTTGTTTTCCGAATATCCACTTCATCGCAAATTCTCCGTGTAGATTTGTACTCCAATCAAGGCGGTCCAATGCCGATTGTAACCTTTTTCGTTTAACCCCGAGCACAAGCGAAGGCTTTCATTCCATCAAGAGCCCTTTGGCTAAAGGTTAAAAGTTAGCTATCTACCGTCAGCTATCTTTCTGACCTGGAAGCTTCGGAAAGCCACTGGGTCACTGTGGCCGGCAAAACCAATGTGCCCTTTGCGGTTATCAAGCCCTTTGGGCGCATGCTCGATTTGGCTACGATCCAATTGGTCAATGTCTACGTCGAGTATCTTTGTGCCATTCAATGTAACTTTGATGCTTTGACCGCGAACTTCGATTTCTTCGTAGTTCCATTGTCCGACTGTGCGTAGATAACCATGCTTGGCTCCGACACAATGGTACAGGGAACCATGGTATTGAAACGGCTTCAAGGGGGCGTCTGGGTGTTTCGCATTGTAACCGTCGCTATCGATCACCTGTATCTCAAGGCCGTCGGACGAAGAATGGCCACCGACAGGTGTTCGCAATGCGATGCCGTTGTTGCCAGCCTGCGGCAATTGGAATTCGAATCGGAGAGTGAAGTTCTCATATTCATCCTTGCTGAGCAAGTCGCCCCCTTTGCCTTGTTTGCAGACGATAGCCCCGTCTTTGACTTCATAATTGTCAACAGCCCCGAGCCAATTGCTTAGATCTTTACCGTTGTTGAGTTCGACGAAGCCCTCTGCATCGCGAGTGGCGAGAGACTTGTTGGCTTCCTCCGCTCCTATCTCGCGAATGAATACGTTGCGCCAGCGAATCTCGCTACCATGCGTTTGTAGTTGGATAGGACCTCTTGGAAACGCAGGATCCAGCATGGTGCCGTTAGGTATCTTGGGCGCTTGCCCATCCTTTTTCTGAGCGTCCGGTTTTCCATATGCTAAGTACCCACTCTTCTGGTTGGCGAAAAAATTCTCAAGGACTGCGTGATCGACTACCTTTTCACCATTGAGGACGACCGTCACGCGTTCCCCGATCATGGTGATTTTTAGAGAGTTCCATTGACCCAAGGGTTTGTCCATTTTCTTCGAAGGGTCCTTGCCGGGCGAGCCCTTGCGGTTGTTCCAAAG
>JANLRK010000099.1:0-2700 GCA_031361585.1 Pirellula sp.
TCTTCTTCGCTGATTGCATCCTCGGGTGCCATTGGATCTCGCAAGAGCGATATGGTTTGCGGAGGCAATTCTTTTCCATCGACCACTAGGATCGCGCGATACGTGCCGTTAGGGGCTGGACGCTGACCGCCTCGACCTCCACCACCGAAAGCACCACCGCCTCCACCTGGCCCGCCACGGCCGGGACTCCCAGCGCCAGCACCACCGCCACCTGGACCGCCGCGACGAGCAGCGGTCGCACCTTCGGGATCCGTTACCGGTGTTGTTGTAGCGGCAGGAACTGTTGCAGGGATCGCACCTGGTTCCTCCAATCTAGGAGGTCGCGATACGTCGGTCCCTGACGCCACACTTCCATCGGTTTGTACGGCATTCTCGCCGGCAATTCGTCGCCCGCGACCTTGTCCTCGACCACCGCCAGTACCACCGCCTGGCCCTGCACCATCCGGTCTGCCGCCGCCGCCGGGACCGCCTCCGCCTGGACCGCCTCCGCCGGGGCCAGCGCCGCCGGGGGCACCGCGTTGGCCTGCAGCTATCTGCTGCCCTAGATCCCAAGTCAGTCGATGAAGTCCAGCTGCGGTTTCACCCCGCAGCTCGCGAACTATCTTCCCTTCGATGTCCTCAATGCGGAGCGAAACACGTTCTGCCTTGGTCGGCAATGCATACCAAAGTTGAGCACCACTGATTGGATTCTCGCTGGCAAAGCGACGATTTGTCAGACCTCGGCTCGGTTCACTCCGCCATCGCACAACCTCTTCGGGTTTGAAAATCGCAACTTGAGTTGCAAGGTTTTCCGGCTTCAATTGTCGCAAGCCAGAAATGTCGCAAGCCCAAAGGCTTCGACCGTGAGTCGCTGCAACGATTTCCCCGTTGGTGGGATGTTGTGCGATTTCATGGATTGCAACGGTTGGCAAGTTCGTATTCAGCTTGGTCCAGTTCGCACCGCGGTCCATCGAAAGCCATAGCGCAAACTCGGTTCCAGCATAAAGCATATTTTCATTGGAGATGTCTTCTCGCAAACAGCGAGTGGAGCCCCACGGAATATTCGAACGGATCGATCGCCAAGTGTCGCCGTAGTCATTTGACTCATACAAATAGGGCTCGTCGTCATCCGATCGATGTCCGTCCAATGCAACAAAGACACGTCCATCTTCAAAGCGAGACGCTTCGATGGTTGCGACCCAGCGCGGCGAGGGGATACCAAGGTTCGCAGTGATATTCTTCCATTCGAAGCCACCGTTGCGAGTCACCCACAACGCACCATCATCCGTACCTGCATAGATGACATTCGAGTTGCGAGAGGATTCGGAAACCGCTGTACCTGAGCCACGCGGTGTTAGAGTAATTTCAGGTGAGATGGGGACCAAGTTGTTTCCGCGATCCAAGGAGCGGAAGACATGATTGCCAACGGTGTAAAAGATTTTCGAGTTGTGATGGGACAAAACAAAGGGTGTGTTCCAGTTGAATCGATACGAAGCGCTAGTAGGGGATCTTTGCGGGCGAATCGATGCTCGTTCACCCGTTCTTAGATGCCGTCGACTGATGGTACCGTTCTGGCTTTCCGAATAGATCAAATCGGGATCCTGCTGATCCACTTGGCATACGAACCCATCGCCACTGCCTATCGACAGCCAATCCTCGTTGACCGTCCCGCCATTCTTGCTGATGGCCGGTCCACCCCAGGATCCATTGTCTTGGAGGCCACCGACAACCCAATACGGATGCTTGGGACTGATTGCAACGTGATAGAACTGGCCGACCGCCGCGGTATTGATGTGGTCCCAATTGACTCCGCGATCATGCGAAGCATAAAACCCACCATCTCCTCCGATAACCATATGTCGACCGTCGTTGGGATCGATCCATAAATCGTGGCAGTCGGCGTGCACTCCACGTCCAAAGTTGCCATCAAAGGTAAGTCCGCCGTCTTCCGATTTGAATTGAGAGACTCCGAGGACGTAGATTCGATTTGCGTCGCTTGGGTCTACCTTGACCACACTGAAGTACATGGGTCGCGTGTTGAGCGAGTTCACACGTTCCCAGGTTTCACCACCATCGTTGGAACGATAAACTCCACCGTACTCATATCCCTTTGCGCCCTGCATGTCTTGGACGTTGGGCGTTTGACCAAAATACGAATAGGTATTTGGACGATTGTTTGCAAGCGCGCCATCGCGGGCTGCCAAGGTGACTTCAAGCTCTTTCATTTCAGCGCCGCGAAGGACGGAAACTCTGGCTTTGTCTCCTACCTTGAATTCACGGATTGCTGCAACAAAGGCTTCGTAGTTGGCAATTGGCTTGCCATCCAATGACTTCACAATATCGCTTGGTTCCAACCCAGCTTTTTGGGCTGGCCCATCCGGAGTGATTTCCGTAAGGATCGCGCCCCCTTGGTCGGAACTTTCGCCTTGAATCCCCATGTAAACGCTGCTCGGTCCGGCTGGCCCGCCCTGTCCGCCAGGGCCACCCTGTCCACCGGGTCGATTCTCCAGCGAGACAATCAATTCCATCGACTCTGTCCCACGAGTCACTTGCAACTTGACTTTGTCTCCGGCGCTTCGTGTGCGAACTTGGGCGACCATATCTGCGTAGGGGCCGGGCGCTTTCCCCTCGTACAAGATGATTACGTCAGCCTCTTTGAGTCCGGCTTTTTCGGACGGTCCTTCAGGCGTGATTCGCGTCACGACGATTTTGCCTTCACGA
>JANLRK010000114.1:0-13351 GCA_031361585.1 Pirellula sp.
GGTTTCGTAGCTACTTGTAGCGAGAGTCCCCAGGTAGACTACCTGGTTGATAGGCTAGATGTGTAAGCACCGTAAGGTGTTCAGCTAACTAGTACTAATGGACGAACGCTTGACCATCGGTATCTTGTGCTTCAACTAAAGATGCAGTCCCTGACAAGGGCTGTGTTGAATCACTGACTGTCTTAAGTGACGGGGCTGCTTTCAATAGCAGTGGTATCAGGTCTATATTGAATTGTGCTGCATAAGTATTCATTTACCAATCCAAAAGTTGTCACAGACCAAAGGGACACAGTGGGCTACCGCCCCTGTGTTTCTCTCCCGGTGACCATATCCGAAAGGCCCACCTGTTCCCATCCCGAACACAGTAGTTAAGCTTTCGGAGCCGATGATAGTGCCCACCAGTGCGAAAGTAGGTATTGCCGGATTTTTATAGCAACCACAAAGCCCGATTGCAGAAATGCAACCGGGCTTTTTTATTGTAGAACAGTTGTCCTCAACTGTTCCCGCGCTGCGTCTCCAGTCAGTGTAGAACAGTTTTCCAAACTGTTTCGCCCTGCGTCCCCAACTCCGAAACAATCGCCTCGTAAGAAAATGATTGCCAGGAAACACATCACCGCTGGAACACATCACCGCAGAGGCACGAAGAACGCAGAGGCGACTTCTTCATACGCCCAAGTGTCAACGACATCGGGCCTGTTACGATTCTTTCAAGACGACCTGAACGTCCAACGAAGTCATTCTCGACTTGCATCGTCTGCCGATTGAGACGTTGCCATGGCCAGCACAATCTGCTTTAGGTTGTTGCTGGATTGCATCTTTCGTGCTGCGATCTGAGCCTGCCGCACTGCCAGTAAGAGAAGGCAGCCAAGAAATACAACGCAAGCGAATCCAATTCCCAAACTCAATCGTTTTGGAAACATAGGTTCCACTGTTTGAAAGCTGGCAAAAACGATTCACCAAAGATAAAGAATGGTTGTGCTGATTAATTTCAAATCCCACTGGCTTGCCCAGCGGATGATTCGGCTTTTTGTTACACGACAGATTTGAGCATAGCAGGTTTGGGTTGGAAGCTGGTGTAGCTGCCAGAAACCGTAAGATCTGCGGGAGCAAGCCCGTAGGATTTCGCAGCGAATGCGTCAACGATATCAGAAATACGAGTACATCGACGAGCGGCGATCGACGTCGGGACGTGATCCCTACCGTGTACGGCCAAATCGCAAAACGCTTCCCACTACCTTGGTCTCACTAAATTCTGCTCTTACAGAACGAGCTAACCAAGAATATCAAAATCTCTGCCGTTCAATTCTACGGGACAATCGATTTGGTGAGCCATTACTGACACCAATGAGCAAATTGGTAACGTTGCGTAAACCAGATACGCAAGTCATTGCGAGCGACACCTATCAGTTCGCAGGAGTATATTGCTTTGGTAGAGGCGTTTTCGGTGGCCTGCAGCGAAGTGGAATGGATTTCGCATACAAACAGTTGACGCGAATTCGAGCGGGTGAATTCATCTATCCGAAATTGATGGCATGGGAAGGGGCGCTTGGTATTGTTCCCAATGAATGTGATGGGCACTTTGTTTCGCCTGAGTTCCCAGTGTTTGCGATGAACGAGGAGCGTGTTTTTCCAGAAGTTTTGGAAGTTTATTTTCGATCACCTTCCGTTTGGCCTTCGCTAGGGTGGAGCCAGTACAGGCACAAACGTTCGCAGGCGCCGACTCAACCCAAATGACTTTTTGAAATACTCCTTTCCTCTCCCGACGCGACAATCACAAATGGCTCTTAGAGCTGTTCGCCGTCAACAAAACGAACTTGAGTCCCTCCAAAATCAGTCTCCCATTTTTGACGTCATGCTCCCATCGATTCTCGACAGCGCATTCAAAGGAGCTTTGTAAGATGTCCAAAAAGAAACCTGACAAGACCTTCGGGCAACACCTTCGCGAGACGCGAGTTGTCAAAGGGTTCAGCCTTCGCAAATTCGCAGCCTTGGTGGACGTAAGTCCAACCTATATCTCGCAAGTCGAACAGGATAACATCGACCCTCCAACAGCAGATCGAGTCAAACGCATGGCCGAGCTGCTTGGTGAGAACGTCGATGAATGGACTGCACTAGCAGGCCGTATGGCGGACGATCTTCCGGAGATCATCCGTGAGTCCCCCACTGCAATGCCAGATCTGCTTCGCGCCATGCGTGGCCTGCGGCCCGAGCAACTTGAGACGCTCCGAAAGGCTGCTGAACGTCTCAAAAAATCGGACAGATGAGTCATCGCGTATATTCACATTGACAGTTCAGAATAAATCGATGGAGTTGGAAATGGTTAGAGATGCGTCTGTGGAATTGATCGTGAAGTACTTGAACGATTCCGGTTATACGGCCAATCACATTCCAGAATCACCAAACAAAAAACGTGCCGACATTTTTGCGACCCACGATCAATTCGGGTTTTTGATTGAGGTCAAGGATAAGGCGTCATTCAAGCCCAAATTGGAGCGTGAAATCCAACGAGGAAACGTCGTGGCGGTAATGGAGTCGGAGGATTACGCTTATCGAAATGGAATCGACTCGATCATAACCACTGCAGCGAGGCAACTGAGATCGACCATTTCGGACTATAAAGAATTTCAATTGTTGTGGATCAATCCAGAGTGCGTCGACATGGAAGTGCTTTGGTACCAGATCATGTTTACTTGGTACGGTATCGAGTGGATTGGAAGTCCGGACAATGAAAACGGACAAAACGACATTTGCTTTTACTTTACATACTCAAGTTCGTTCAAAAACCAAAATGTCGTCGCGATAATCATGCCCAATGATGATTCCGAACCTGTGATTTATCTCAATAAATTTTGTCCTGAGTTGGGTCCAGAATACTGCTCGAGTGCGTTAGCCCGGGTGTTCGCCAACCCGAACTTTTAGTGGGTTTTGAAAAACCATCTCCACCACTGAATTGAATGCGTGCAATTTCTTGGTCTCTAGGATATCCTAACCTATAGAGAAATCTGACTCAGAAACCTTTTGCTTTGCGTCAAGCCATGTCGAACGCTACTCCGCGAATTCCATCTCGAGACGGCGAACCCGCCTGGGAAGCAGCCTACTTGTTGCCGCCGCAGGGCCGTTGGTCGGAAGAAGATTTTCTCAAGTTTCATTCGACCCAGATGGCGGAGCTGGTCAATGGCCGTTTGGAAATACTTCCTATGCCAAATCTGAAGCATCAAAAACTTCTGAAAGTGTTGCTAGGGTTAGTCGAAGCTGCCGCACCTCCTCAAAGCTTGGTTCTCTTTGCTCCATTGCCCACGAGACTGTTTCCTGGCACGGTTCGCGAACCTGATTTGATATACATCTCGCCTGATAACCTACCGCCAAAGGATGCTGAGTATCCTGCTAAAATCGATCTCGCGATGGAAATCGTAAGCGATGGCACAGAGGCACGTAAACGTGACTACGAGGACAAGCGACTAGATTACGCGAAAGCGAGAATCGCGGAGTATTGGATTGTTGACCCTCGGGACCAAGCGGTCATCGTTCTGGTACTAGAGGGTGAGCAGTATTTTGAACAGGGTCGATTTGTTTCGGGACAGATTGCGAATGGGAAGCTGCTCACGAACCTTATGGTCGACGTGGCAGCGCTTATGCGAGCTTGATAGTTGGATCGACATCGCAACTAAGGCGAGCGGCAGGCTGAAGCCAAAAGGTACTCACCCTCAACGATAGCAATTACCTCCAAACATGCCATCACGCAATGAACCTTGCCCTTGCGGCAGCGGAAAGAAATTCAAGAAGTGTTGCTACCGCAAACAGTTCTCGTTTCAAGAGAACGAAGAGGGCGGTTTCGATAGGTTGGTACCCATGGACGACGACCTAGCGAACCTCCTTTCGAAACACATTGAGTCGTTAGGACCTGATGCGTCGCCAGACACGCCTCTCTTCGGATCCATGGACTTCGAACGAATGGAGCATAGTCTATCAATGGCCATGAAAGCGGCCAGAGTGGATCCGGCGATCATCCATGCATTCCAAGAGACAGGACTGATGGTCACTGAAGAAAACACGGGTACGTTTTCTCAAAAGGACCTCGATTTGTGGCAGTCTAAGATCGAGGAGTTTCGCAACGGTCCTCTTGTCGATGATGACGCCAGTTTCGATGAATCGAATACCAAGTTTCCACTTGGGACCATTGCCCATTATGGTCCTGACGATAAACAAACGACCAAGATTGTAGCGGCGGTTTTCTTGCACTCCACTGCCGAACCGATCCTGCGTCGTTTCGTCGGTAGCAAGGTAAAAGAACAACCAAAAGTCCAGTTGGAGATCGTTGAATTTTTTTCTAGCTACCAAGTTAAGCAAACAGGTTTCGTTGACGGAAACATAGGCTGCCCGCACGAAGAGGGTGAGGACTTTCCTGTTGGCGAAGACTGCCCCTTCTGCCCATTCTGGGCGGGCAAACAAGGCTCAGCGAATGAACCCTTTTGACGACTCGGGCACTACTCTATAGTGGCTCGTTTTTTTCCAAGATGTCGACCGATTCCGCGAATTGATTCCGCAGCCATGGGATGAGTTGGCCTGTTCACGGCCAGGCCGATTCAGATTACCATGCCGGTTTCCGGAACGATTTAGCAACTCGCGAAGTCCTTGATTGTCGATGAACCGACGGCGGGCCTCGATCCTGGAGAGCGAAACCGATTCTACAATTTGCTTTCCGAAGTCGGTGAAAGCGTCGTGGTCATTCTTTCGACCCATATAGTCGACGACGTAAAAGAGCTTTGCACCAACATGTCCATTATCCACAATGGTCGACTACTATTTGCAGGTTCTCCGAGTCAAGCAGAGGCGTCCCTAATCGGAAGGATTTGGGCCAAGTCGATGTCCAAGGACGAGCTTCGCAAATGCCAATTGGAAATGGATGTTATTTCAAGCAAGCTGATTGAAGGGCGGCCTGTCGTGCACGTCTATTGTGAAGGGCATCCGGGCGAAGGATTTTCTGCGGTCGAACCAAATCTCGAAGACGTATTCTTTAGCCAAATCAAGCACAGCTCGCGGGCTGCGTAATCGGCCGAACCATTTCGAAATCCCCTAGATCAGCGACAACGGGTCGACTTGATTCGCGGTTCATTGTTTGGATTTCTGGTACCGGTGATCACTTATTTTGTCGGTGTCGTTGTTTGGCGAGATCGCGACAGCAAGATCCAGGAGATCGTGGGTGCGACGCCTGCTCCGAATAGCGTATTCGTTGTTTCTAGGTTCCTATCTCTGCTGACCGTCATCATGACGATTTTGGTTGTTACCATCTTGTTGAGTTGTTCGGTCCAAATCTTCTATGACTTTAGTCGTCTGCAGCCTGGAGTTTATGCGTTCGAGCTCATTGTCATCGAAGCACTGCGATTCGGTTTCTTCATCGTTCTCGCCATGCTAGCCCATACTTTTTCGCCGAACAAGTACGTGGGCTATTTTGCCTTCATCGTTCTGCTGATCTTGAATGCGTTTGTGTGGCAATGGATGCGAATTGATTCACTACTAGTTCGTTTTGGTCGTTTGCCAGCCTATGTCTACTCGGATATGTTTGGTGTTGCACCATACACATCGGGGCTTATCGCCTACTCGATTTACTGGCTTGCTTGCGCCGCTTTGGTCTTGTGGATTTGCTCCATTGCATTGCATCGCGGCGTTCCCATGTCCATCACGGCTAGGCTGACAGAGGGATTTCGATCGACATCTAGCAGTTCAAAAGGTTTCGCGATGGTTGCTGGTTTGGCGATGTTGGTACAGGGCTCATGGCTGGTCTACAACACGCAATTCCTCAATACTTTTGTCGGAAGCGTCGACCAGGAAACGCGTCGAGTCCGTTACGAGAACGATTATTCCAAATTCGAAAACCTCCCTCAGCCGAAAGTAACCAGTGTTCGCTACGAGATCGACATTTATCCTGAAACACGAAACATGAGGATGCTTGGCAAGCAGACGATAAAGAACAAGTCGGATGTGTCAATCGACACACTCTACATCAATCTGGCAAATACTTACAAAACGAACCTTAAAATTCCACATGCGACTCTCGAAATTGATGATAAAAAACTGTCCTTTCAAACATATCGATTGCAACCGGCGTTAGAGCCTGGCGAATCTCTTGAGATGAGTTTTATTGTCCAAAGTGAAACTCGCGGCATTGAAAATCAAATCAGCAATCAAGAGTTGGTTCAGAACGGTACTTTCTTCAATAATTCGTTAGCCCCGCATTTCGGTTACGATCCAGATCGCAGGATCATGGACCCGAATATACGAAAGAAATACAAGCTTGCGGCCGCCGACAGTGTACCTACTTTGAGCCGCGATTGCGGTGTGGCTTGCATTTCACATTATGTTGGCCAAGATGCGGATTGGGTGGATGTGGAAACGGTAATTAGCACGTCGGGGGATCAGATTGCAGTCGCGCCAGGTTCGCTTCTTGAAAAATGGACGAAGGACGGCCGAAATTTCTTCAAGTACAAGCTGGACCATCCGTCGCTGAACTTTTACTCTTTCATTTCTGCTCGATATCAAGTGGAGCGGTCTAAGTCCGGGGACGTGGATGTCGAGGTCTATTACCATCCAGAACATGAATGGAATGTACCGCGGATGTCGCAGGCCATCAAGGAAGCACTTAACTACTGTGGCAAGGAGTTTGGGCCATACCGACACAAACAGGCGCGCATCATCGAGTTTCCACGGGTCGCATCGTTTGCACAGGCGTTTCCAGGGACCATGCCGTATTCGGAAAGCATCGGCTTCATCGCCCGAATGGACAAGCCTGACGATATTGACATGGTTTACTACGTGGTTGCGCACGAGATGGCTCATCAATGGTGGGCGCACCAAGTAATCGGCGCGAGGATGCAAGGGGCGACACTTTTGTCTGAGACACTGGCACAATACACCGCATTAATGATCATGCGAAAAGAATATGGTCCTGACATGATGCACAAATTCTTAAAATATGAAATGGATTCGTATCTCCGATCGCGTGGTGCGGAGAGACTCAAAGAGCGGCCATTGATTTCCGTGGATCCGACACAGGGCTATATCCATTATCGAAAGGGGAGCGTGGCGCTCTACTACCTTGCGGAGATGATCGGCGAACAACGCATCAATGCGGCTTTGAAGGACATCATCGAAGTGTATGCATACAAAGGACCACCCTATCCAACTTCGCACGTGCTCGTAGATCGGCTTCGAAAGCAAACACCAGACGAGCTACAGTATTTGATCAAGGACCTATTCGAGGATATCACGATCTTTGCAAATCGTACTCTTGAAGCGAAGGCTACAAAACAGCCGGACGGAAAGTACTTGGTTCAAATCAAAGTGGAGTGCAGTAAGTTCAAGGCGGATAAAAAGGGGGTCGAAACGGAATGCGACATGGACGATTGGATAGAAATTGGCGCCTTTGCGAAACCGGAGGCAGGTAAGCGGTATGGAGCACTGTTGCATCGCGAACGGGTCCAGCTAAAATCGGGCAAGCATCAACTTGAGTTTACCGTTGATTCAGAGCCGTACCAAGCTGGAATTGATCCTCGTAATTTCTTAATCGACAGAATGCCGGACGATAATTTGAAAAAGATAACTGTGGAATCACGGTAGAGCATCAACTGAAGGGATCTTTTTTGAAACAGCCCAAAAGCTCGCAACCAGAAAGCGGGATGGCTGGGTAGCTGTATCTGGCAGAGTCCGAGCGAACTTAAAGACGTTGGGAAGAATGATCTCTGAAGGATCCATTCGCATGCATGCATCTTGATTGGTCGAAACAGGCCGGAGGCGGGAGGCTGGAGGGAAGAAGAACTATCCGCGATGAATTGCATTTTCCTCCGGCCTCCCGCCTCAAGCCTGGCTCTGAGATAACGAATCGAAGAACCAAAATTTTTCGCTATTAACCGTTTAGAGTCCTTTCACCATGGTCGAGCGTTGGTGAAGGATGATGGTCGCCACCGAATTATTGATCCTGCGGGGAAGACTGTTACGGATTTGTCTTACGATCAAGGCAACCCTCAGAGTCCATGGTGTTGGCAGGTAACTCGCGAGCACTCAGTTCGTAGAATGATAATCCCTGGTGAATCAATCTGCATTTCAAGCTCTGACCGATTTCTCGGCCACGAACCGAGAGATTCTCCTGAATGCCAGCTGGCGGAGTTAACAGTCAGCAAACCGAGGTTGCTTGACTTGCGCTATAGAAAAGCATAATTCAGTGGTCTAATAACGGCCAAGGTGGCACCGCGGAGAACAACTGAAACGCCAATAAGGGGTTTTTCATCGAAACGCGGAAGCCACATCGTTAAAAGCCGCAAAGATCAGTTTGGCACGAATGATGCAGTGTCATTGCTTTCTGATTTGCACGCCGAACCTAGTGGACAGGACCCGATGAAATCGTCCGGTCGTTTTGTCGCAAAGATATTCGGTAGATGATCATTCCTGTAAACCAGCAAAAGCGAAAAAATGAAAAAGTATCGTAAACTATTCGTCCTTGTGGCAGCCTCATTAATCACGCTTCCGGCATGTGAGCAACCGAAAAACGCAAATAAAAAAGACGGCATTAAGGATGCGCTAGACGCTCGTCCAAACGAAGAGTTGCGAGACTTGGGGGAAGACATGGAAAAAGCTGCCAAGGATGTTGGCAGAGACATGAAGAATGCTGTAAAACCGAAGTGAGCCGAGTATGTAGGACCAGCATGTCTCGCGGTGAATCTGCAATCATCACAGTTCGATCACGTGTAGACTATAAGACGTGCGAGCCAAGAAGCGTGATGACTACGACTCTCGCAGCCTACTAACGATTTCGACTCTCGCTGTTTGCATGGCTGGAATAATACCCGCAATGAGACCGACTGCGATTGAGACTACCATGGCGAGCGACTGCTCGTTGGACAGAATGCTCAATCTTGAGTCGACCACCAACCATGCGCAACTGTCGCGTGGCTAGTTTTGCAACCTCTGGGTCATGCGTCACCATCACCATGGTCATGCTGAACTCACGATTAAGTCGTTGAAGTAAGATCTGAATCTGCTGACTCGTATCGGCGTCGAGACTTCCAGTCGGTTCGTCAGCAACAATCACTTTCGGGTTGGCGACAATTGCTCGGGCGATTCCAACACGCTGTTCCTGACCATCTGACAGTTGACGCGGGTAGTGGCCCGCTCGATCGGTTAGTCCAACCGCTTCTAAAGCAAGCTCGACACGTTTGCGGCGCTCGGCAGCAGTCATGCGCAGTAGGAGTGCCGGAAGCTTAATATTTTCGTAGGCAGAATGGACAGGAACTAAGTTGTGGGTCTGAAAAATGTATCCAAGATTGTTCGCCCGCCAGTCTGCGAGTTGGCCTCGAGACAAACGAGTAATCTCAGTACTTGCGACATGAATCGTTCCGCAATCTGGTCTGTCGATACCGCTAATTAAATTCAGGAGCGTGCTGTCTCACCAACCGCACTAGAGTGGTGAAAAAACCCCATGCAATTGAACGGGCAGGCAACAATTGCGATCAGTAACAAGTAAGTAACGGAAATACGAACCTCTTCATCATTATCGCAGCTTTGGCTGGCAATTACAACATCGAGATTTGAGATTCAGAAGGTCCCGCGACCAACTAGTGCGTGTATAATTTGGGTCCATCCGTTCGAGTTTTTCTAAATTGAAGACAGTTGAATCTCAATGCAATATCGAATCCACGCATTACTGGCCTTTACCGCATTAATATTGTTGCTCCCGCACAATCAGGTTCGAGCTCAACCGACGTTCAAGGAATTGCCGGGTTACAAAATGTACAGTGAGATTTCCGCCATTCGAGGTGAGTTAGGCGGAGGTGGGAAAGTGGAGATGATCCGATGGTCGGATGACGGTAGTGCGGTCCAGTACACGCTCACTGGCAAACGCAAATCGCTGGATCTCAAGAACTTTGAGATCTCCGATGGCGGAGCGCCAGCCACGCCTGAAACAAACGAAGGCCGTCGAGGTCAGCGAAGAAATGGCCAACCCGGTGTTGGACGAGCCCAACAGCGGACCGTGGAAACCTCGCCCGATGGCAAATGGAAATCCGTCTATAGCGACTTCAATATCACGCTAGAATCGACCGCATCGGAAAACGAAAAGATTCGAGTCACATCGGATGGTGTCGATCGCTTGAGATTCGGAACCGGTTGCTGGGTTTATGGGGAAGAACTCAATCAAAGCGATGCAATGTGGTGGTCTCCAGATAGTTCGAAACTTGCGTACTATGAAGTCGACGAGCGCGAGATGGTGGACTACCACTTGACTCTCGATAACACGGCCAACTACACCAAGTTGCAGTCGGTTCGCTACCCGAAGGCGGGCGATCCCAACCCGAAAGTCTCGATCTGGATCTACGATCTGGCGAAAAAGTCCGCAAAGAAAGTAGCGATCGACGGAGAAGCAACTCAATATTTGTATTCGATTCGCTTCTCACCTGATGGCGACGAGTTACTAGTCAACCGAACCAATCGTCGCCAAGATGTCTTGAACTTGCTCGCGATCGATACCAATACGCTCCGTGTTCGAACCGTGTTGACCGAACGCCAGTCGACTTGGCAAGAGAATAGTCCAACGATCCGGTTCCTAGAAGACAACCAACGATTTGTATGGGGGACAGAGGCCAATGGTTGGAAGCACTTTCAATTGCGACATATCGACGGACGCTTGCTCAATCCCTTATCATCCGTCGGAGACTACGCCTGCAGTGCAATCACCAAGATCGATGAAAAGGCTGGATACGTTTACTTCACTGCATTTAGCGATGCGATCCCATACAACGCGCAGCTTCATCGCGTCCGACTCGATGGTACTCATCCTGTTCGATTGACCGCCTCGCCGCTGAACCACACTTCGTTCGATATTTCTCCGGACAATCGATTTGTAATATCAACGCGCGAGCAACTTGAAATACCGCCGAGCACCGTGATCTACGATGAAGCGGGTAAAGAAGTTGCCGTGCTTGCACGCGGCGATCGAGATGCAGCTGACAAAGCAAAACTATCTCCCCCCGAGCTGTTTTCGTTTCTTTCGAACGATGGAAAGACGACAATCTACGGAACACTCCATAAACCCTCGCATTTTGATGCGTCTCGAAAATACCCGCTCTTGATTGATGTGTATGGTGGTACAGAGAGCGTGGGTATCTCTACCCGTTTCTCCGCTGCCAATCCCATTTGCGAATTGGGATACTTGGTTGTCAAGATTGGCAATCGCGGTACTACGGGACGAGGCAAGGCCTTTGAAAGCGCGACCTATTTGAAGCTTGGAGTCCCCGACTTGGACGATCAATCTACGGGTGTGAAGTTCCTTAGGCAGCGTCCGTATGTCGACGGAGATAGAGTTGGTATCTATGGCCATTCCTATGGAGGGTACATGTCGGCATTGGCGCTACTCAGATACCCTGATGTATTCCTGGTGGCAGTGGCCGGAGCACCAGTCACGGACTTTCGCAATTATGACACCATTTATACGGAGCGTTACATGCAAACACCGGCTGAAAATGCGGAGGGTTATGACGCAGGCTCATGCAACAAGATTGCTGGGAATCTGAGGGGGAAACTGCTCCTTGTGCATGGGCTCATCGATGATAATGTGCATCCAGCCAACACATGGCAGCTTTCTAAGTCGCTCCATGACGCGGACAAGCGATTTCGGATGATGATCTACCCTGAATTTCAACACGGAGTGGGCAGCACTTATGGTTCTCTGCGTTGGGAGTATTTTCACGAGCATCTAAAACCTTAAATCAAAAACCTTAAATGGCAAAGTCACCCATGAAGAAAATCGCGTTATTCAGTTTGTTGTCCATGAGCCTGTGCCCCTACCTGCAAGCTGATAATTGGGGGCATTGGCGGGGGCCAACGGGCAACGGGATCGCGCTGAATGCTGCTCCGCCAACCGAATGGAGCGCAGCCAAGAACGTCAAATGGAAAGTCGAGATTCCAGGTCGCAGCTCCGCTTCGCCAGTTATCTGGGAAGAGAGGGTCTTCGTCGTAACCGCAGTCCCAACGGGCAAGCGTACTGGGCAGATTCCCAATTTAGAATTTAAACTGATGTGCTACGACAGAAACAATGGAAAGCTAGTATGGCAACAAACGGCAGTCGTCGCTACGCCACATGAAAATACACACTCAACCAACGGCTTTGCCTCCGCTTCGCCATGCACGGATGGGCAACATGTATACGCGCATTTTGGATCGCGGGGTCTATATTGCTATACGATGGACGGCAAACTCGTGTGGAAGCGAGATGACTTCGGGCAGATGCAAACACGCAATAGTTTTGGCGAGGGAAGCTCCCCAACACTAGTTGGCGATAAAATCCTGGTGCCTTGGGACCACGATGGCCCCTCGGCGTTGTACGCATTGGATAAGCTCACTGGCAAAAACATTTGGAAGACTCCACGCGCCGAACCAACCTGCTGGGCCACTCCGTTGGTCGCCGATAATGCAGGCAGGAAACAAGTCGTGATGAACGGACAGAACTTCGCGCGGGCGTACGATTTGGAGACAGGGAAGGAGCTTTGGCGCTGCGCAGGTCAATCCGAAAGACCGGTTTCCTCTGCCGTCGCGGACAACGGACTTGCTTTCGTCGGTAGCGGACATAAGGGTTCGTTTCTTGGCGCATTTCGGATGGACGGCCAAGGGGACATTAAGGGATCGGACAAAGTGGCCTGGACGATCAATCGTGATACGCCCGATATTGGTTCGCCGTTGCTTTCGTCCGGACGCCTCTACTTTTACAAGGGCAAGGAAGGACAACTTTCCTGCATTGACGCGGCAACTGGCAAGCCTCATTTCATGGCCATGCGAATCCCCGGTGTAAAAACGACGTACGCGTCCCCTATTGCCGCAGGAGGGTACATTTTTCTGACGGATAGAGATGGCACGACGGTGGTCATTAAAGATGAAATCAAACTAAACATTGTGTCAACAAATTCTCTAGGAGAACCTATGGACGCAACCCCGTCTCCGGTGGGAAATGAGCTGTTTCTGCGAGGCGAAAAGCACCTTTTTTGCGTTGCGAAGGCCCAATAGTTACCTAGGCTAAATCAAGCAATCGAACATGCAAATCTCGCGAAGCAATTTACCTTCGAAGAAAGTCGGTCGTCACAGATCGCTCATCGCATTCATTTTGTTTGCATTGACTGCCATATGTCCTCATTGTGAAAGCTGCGTATCGGCGAATGACTACCTTTTGACAATTGGAGGAGGATATGAACCCGCTGGCAACCAGGCATCGCTTGAAGCCAACGTACTTTTCTTTCAACAGATCGTCAACGAACAATTCCGGCCAGCGATCGAGCATCAGATTTTTTTTGCCGATGGTTTCGACCCAGAAGCG
>JANLRK010000124.1:0-4059 GCA_031361585.1 Pirellula sp.
TATGCAATGTTTATGCAGCGAAGCTTACTTGTAGTGCTGGCATTCTGTGCTTTTGACGCAACCGTTCGTGCGCAAACGCCGATTGCAAATTCTACTTCGGCGGATACGAAGCTCACGGCATAAGATCGTTTGGCTGCTTCAACCACCCTTTACAAAAGCGTAACGACATACCGAGATGACGGTCTATTGACACAAGAAATGAATGTCCAAGGCCGGCAGATCAAGAGCGAGAAGCCTTTTAATACAGCATTTGAACGTGGCGGTCGATTTCGTTGGCAGTTTCGTCATAGCGCCAGTCCAGGAGCCAAGCCAAATCAACTTTTCGCGATTTGGTCTTCGGATGGCAAGTCATTTGAGTCCATTTGGACGCTCAATGGTAAGCACCAAACAGGGCAGAAGCTCGATATGCCGTTGGCAAGCGCAACAGGAATCTCAAGTGGAGCTACGACTGCAATAATCCCGCTCCTCCACATCGACAAAAACGGACCAACATTGGGCATCATAACCACCGACTTGCTCAAGCCAGAAGACGCGGGGCAGGAGGAAGTCGACAAAGTTAAGTGCTGGAAAATCAGCGGCAAGGCCAAGGTCGGCGATACAAAGGTCACACTTTGGATTGATGGCCAAGGACTAATTCGCAAGATCTACAACGAGACAGTCGTCGATCCGGCAAAACTGCCAGCTACGGCCATAGCTATCCCCAAAACTCCAGCATTCACTTCTTACACCACCATGATCTTCAAACCTGTGATCAACGAATCGAAAATCGACGACTCAAAGTTCGCTCAAGAAGACAAATAAATCTCATTGCCCATACAGAATTTAGCAGCCTCAAGTTTCCCTGCGTGCCGTGGTCCCCTACAAATGCGTAGCGCGGTGGACAGTTACCGCGGCGCAAAAACGACAACAGACCTTCCCTTCAATTCATCCGGCCAACCAGTCCAGAAGAATTCGAATTGCTCCGACGCTCCGGTGAGTCAAACGTGCGTCAAACCGAAGCGCCGAACCGGAGCGCGTTTGCGTCAACAATGTCCACAGATAGGACTGAGGCAGGATTCCTGGCTATCCACAAAGAATACTTCGCTTCCCTCCAACACGCCTTGCGACTTCCACAAGATTGTGCGGTTCGCAAAATTCCAGAATTCGGCAGGATTCACGGCTGGCTCGTCCACTGTGGAATCGTCGTACTCCTGCAGGATCCGCCTAGCCAGCGACATAGCAGTTACCGTCGCAATTGCGGATCCCATCCGTTGTGCAAGCGTCTGATTCCTTCCGAGACGCCGCTTCCATCGTAACTTCCTTCCGAGACGCCGCTTCCATATTCATCTCCATTCTGACGACTTCATAAGCCTAGCCCAGTTAATGCCGTTAATTCTGCAAACGGCCAATTGCCGTTCGTTTAGAGTAAGCTCTAATGGTGTTCCCCAAGCGTTCTCGCTTCAAGGCTAAAAACCAACATGAAAAGACTTGCAATTCTTAGAAATGCGCCGAAATTGCGACGCGGATTTACGCTCGTTGAGCTGCTCGTCACCATTTCGGTTATAGCAATTTTGGTAGGATTGCTGCTTCCTGCAGTCCAGCAGGCCCGCGAAAGCATGCGGCGCACTAAATGTGCAAATCACTTAAAGCAATTGGGGTTGGCTCTACACAATTATCATAATACCCACCGATCCTTTCCGGCCGGTTACCTCTCACGCGTTGACACAAGAGGCAATGATGTTGGTCCAGGCTGGGGGTGGGCGTCTCAATTGCTACCGCAACTCGAACAGGTCTCGCTGTACGAAAAACTCAATTTCGAATTGCCGATCGAATCTTCGGCGAATTCAGAACTGCGGTTGACATTGGTGCCGACGTATGTCTGTCCCTCGGACGTGTTTCATAGGGTAGTTTTAGTTTCGAAAAGAGATTCGCTTGGTAATGCGTTGGCTGCTATTTGCGAAGTCGCGGGTGCGAACTATACAGGTGTTTTTGGAATTACCGAACCGGGAGTCGAGGGTGAGGGTATTTTTTATCGCAATAGCAAAATCGCAACTCAGGAAATTACAGATGGAACCAGCCAAACATTGATTGTCGGCGAACGATCTCATCGCTGGGGCGAAGCAACATGGGTCGGTGCCGTGTCGGATGGTAAATTGTTTCCGCCACCTGGGTCTCCGGCAGTCCCATTTGTGCAAGAGGCCTCAAGTTTCATCCTTGGGCACACTTTTGAAGGTCCGCCAAGCGCGTCCGGTATCGAGTGCAATAACTTTTCGAGTCTGCACCTCGGTGGTGCAAATGTCGTGTTTGCAGATGGACACATTCACTTCATTTCATCTTCAACCGATAAGTTATTATTTCGCTATCTTTCCACTCGTTCAGGCAACGAAGTCATCGGAGATTACTAATGCGTAAATGCGCAGCTGGGATTTTGTTTATAGTTGCCACCTTTGGTTGTGGTAAGTCCGTAACGGACACCCCAATCCTGATCGATGAAGTGCCAGTGAATCTCCTTAAAATTGCTAATGAAAAACTTCCCAATGTGAAGTTTGATCAGGCAATTCGTCGCAGCGACGGCTCGTTCGAAATTCGAGGAAAGGACGCGAAAGGCAAAGTTCGAGACATCGATTTGGCGGCCGATGGCAAAGTTATTGAGATCGAGTGAACGGATATCACAGACTTGGTTTGCCTAGCAAGGATGTTCGTGACTGAGCTATTACCCGTATGTGGTCAAAGTCAAGTTGGCGTCCTGAGGCTGGATTCATGCTGGCTCATAAACTGTGGAAGCGTCGACTGCGGGATCTGCCTAAAAGCAACCTTTCCTTAGCCGCAAGCTTCCCATCCGCACGTGGTCATAACCGACTTAGCGTCAAGCGTATTCCACGAGTTAGTAATTATCAATGTGGACGTTGACGCTGGCCGATTCGACCATGCCAGCTGGATCGGATAGACTGTATTTATTCCTCCGTTCCGCTTCGTTCCAGTTGAAATAGATCGTTATTCGTTTTCCTCGAAAGACATTTGCGACCCAACTATGAGCGAAGCCGTTGAAAGATTGGCGATCGAACTTGAGTCCGATGATCCAGTCGAACGGTCGAGAGCAGCATGGTTTGCAGGTAATCATGGTGCCGATGCGACCAGCCTTCTTCCGCGACTATTGGAGATGGTTTCGCGAAACCTGGTTCTCGAATCTACCGAGAATCGCTGTGGAGAGTATGTCTCCGTCGGCCGTATTCTCCGCTCTATACAAGAATTGAAAACTCAACAACTCGCAACTGAAGAGATGATGCGACTTTCGGACGATTGTACTTCAACAGTCATGTCTCTTTTGGAATCGGCCGCCGGAGCAAGAGCGTCGCTTTTGATTTATTCTCTTGCTTTATCAGGCCCCCAAGCAAAACATGCTGCTTCGATAATCTCAAGAGTTGCAACTCGATTGGAGGATCAGCGAATCAATCATCGAGCTTATCAGTTTGCATGTTCAGTTTGCCCAGAGTTCGCATTGACCCCTCCTTGGTCCGATTTCGCACCCGACAACGCTGAGGAAAGAACAAAATGGGGAGCGTTGTGATATGTTCGGAAATTAACCACAACTTCAGGTTTTAGCTGCCATTGCTGTCAGCTCTACCAGCAATCAAGCCTCTTCCGTCGCCCCCAGCTTCCTATCCACATGTGGACGCAGCCGTAGTCAGCGACTCGCCTTTCCCCAGTTTGGATCATTTCAACAAAGTGGACTTGTGCGCTAATCGCTTGCTCAGTGACTGCTACATAGGGTAGACTAAAGCGGCTGTCGGCGGGGAAGCTCAACCGCGGGGTAAGATTCACGGGTCAGAGTCGCCAGATTTTATTCGAATGGCTCCCACCCCAAACCCAGGACTTACATGGATTCTTTCGGCGGGAGCAAACTATGAACATGCGTGAAGATTTGGGACGATTACTAAACGAGACCGAACAGGTCATGCGGACACGCCGTTATAAGTGGCTATGCTCTATTGCTTTGATTTTGTCTCTTGCTGGCATTTTTCATCCTTTTGACGGGGATTTCTGGAAAGTGCGCCGTCTGCAAAAAGACATCGAAGAAGT
>JANLRK010000183.1:0-2493 GCA_031361585.1 Pirellula sp.
CAAGACGGCTCCGTGTTTGAATTTGCGCTGCCCAGCGCTTTCCGTCATCATAAAAAAGTCTATTTCGAGGTTGAACTTCTTCGCCAATGGACATATCGGGGGCTCGACCTACATTTGGTAAGTGGATCGTCTTTTGCCCTCGGTCGTCCATAAAAACACGTTGGTGGTGTGGTGACTAAGGTTTCTGGGGCAATTAAAATGGGTGTTAAATCGGACTACTCTGTAAAACAGAGAATCTGAGAGTTGTAGACGCCGACTCACGGTCTGGTCTTGGAAATACGATTTTCGCCCAAACCGAGAGCGCACTCTACGGCGCCCGGATCCCATCGAAGATCGCTAAAAGCTTCGAATAAACACGAAAAAAGCCGAGGGCTACTGCTCTCGGCTTCTTTGTAAAATCAAAACCTCGGAAATTCCGAGGATTTGTGAGGCTCCCCCGGGTGGGCTCGAACCACCGACACACGGATTAACAGTCCGTTGCTCTGCCAACTGAGCTACAAGGGAATATTTATTGTTGAATTATGAATCTACTTTGACGTCGACCTGAGTAACTCAGGCTTTGTCCAAGCGCACTGCTATCACGGAATTTACATGCAAAACTGAGGCCTTGCAAGGCTGATTTCCTACTCAATCCGAGCATTCCACTTGGAAACTCCTTCGGCCCTTATCCGTCTTTATCTATGTTTCGATTATTAATCGTCCAAAGCAAGCAATCTTGCCGTGGATTTTGTACGCTCAGCGTCGTGCGACCATGCAATGAGAATCGCAGGATTTCAAGATTCTTGCAAAGAAATGTAGAACCCTACGCAACCGCTTCAAAGATTAAACGAGAACCTTTGTGTCGAGCGACAGAACGGTTTTTAAACAACTAACTTGAATCAGGAACAAATCATGGCAGCTTACATTAAATTTGATGGTATCGACGGCGAATCCAAAGCAAAGGGACATGAAAAGTGGACCGACTTGGAAAGCTTTTCACAGGTAATTCACAAGGCTGGGGCTGGAGCCACCGGGGCCGCTCGTCGCCGCGGCACAATCCTGCACGAGGACTTGCAATGCTCCAAGCTCTTGGACAAATCCGGCCCTAAAATCGCTGAAGCAGTTTGCCTGGGCAAGGTATTTCCGAAGGTGGAAATCCACTGCAAGACGACCGCAGTCAACTCCGGTCGCGAAACGTTCTACAAGTACGAATTGAAAAACGTAATGGTATGCTCTTATTCGGTTTCTGGTGGAAGCCAAGACAAGCCACATGAGAGCTTTAGCTTGAACTTCGAAGAAATCAAAGTGACCTATACCGAGATGGACGAAAAGGGTGCCAAGAAGGGCGACGTCTCCTACGGCTGGAAGGTCGAAGAAGGCGTAAAGGCTTAGTCCAAACCAAGCTCAGGCGGCCCACTTTCCGATGTTTGCAAAAACGTGGGGCCGTTCGCCTTATTTGGCTTGGAAACAGAACGATCCAGTAGGACAAGCCTGCGGTATTTCTAAATCCCACCGGCACCGGTGGATCGTTCGGGCTTTTTGGCTACCCACGGAGTTAGCGCAAGAGCTGTCACCTAAATTATTGATGCGAAAAGCAAATTCAAATTGAATCGTACAGGTCGATAGATTTCATCATCAGAGTTTTTTATGGTCATTGAGCTGTCATATAAATGCATTTTGGCGATTCAAAGGCAGTGCAATGTCACTCTCGCCAAGAGTGACCTACGGTAGGACACAATTGCATTGTATTTCGTTACAGCGCCCCGATGGCGAAACGTCACGGTTTTAACTTAGCGATTCGAAAAACTTGTGGCCAGTGCGTTGAGCTCACTGGCTGCTGCGGGGCCGTCATGAAAGTAGATCGCATAACGCAGTCGCAGTGTGCTGTCCTTTTTGAAGATGTCATTGACGGCTGGCTCCTTGCCGTTTGTGTAGGCGGACTCACCGAAGGGACTTATCGAGAAAAGCCCATAGTCACGAACATGGTACCGGCTTGGGCGAAAATTCCCAGGGTGATCAAAAATGGTCACTCCAAATGCCTTGCCGTCAACTGGTCCAGTATAGTCAACCCAGGCGGATCGCTGCCCCCAACATTCCTTTGTTCCTTGTTTTCCATCGGCGTTGGTCACCTTGCCTGCTCCCTTATCTTCGCGTTGTGATTCGGCCAGGCGAAAGCCGAACAACCCTTCTTTCGTATCTTGAAAATTCACGTCTCCGCCAACCATCTTGAATTGGATGTCGTAGGCAAGCATTCGATTCGCGAAGATCGAAATGGTCGTGGATTCGATCATCAAGTCGCCACCTTTTTCATCTAGCCAGTGATTGGTAACTCGCATGATGGCCGGATTTCCCTCGGGAACAACAAGCTCGATACCGCGATTTTCTATTTTGCCTCGTTCGGCCCAAAACTTAATTTTATTGACTTCATCGACGGAAACCCAGATCCCCTTGTGATGCGGGTGATCGCCTTTGTAGTTCTCGCCAACGATGGGTCGAGTGATCAACGCGTTGTCC
>JANLRK010000021.1:0-5811 GCA_031361585.1 Pirellula sp.
AGGAGAACGAGAACTTCGCGAGGCGCAGCCATCAACACCACTGCCATATTGATCTGCAGAGTCTTCGGTCTGCGCTGCGCGTTGGCGATGGAGATGCCAAATCCTGGCACGGTAACAAACACCAGGTTTGCCATTGCCAAGATCGCAAAGAATCGAACCGACGAACCCATCCATTGGTTTTGCATTTTCTTGGTTCCAAAAATCCAGTAATTTGCCCTGCAAAAACGATTTTGCATTCCCAAGTTTAACCGGTTTCAAGCAAATTTGCAGAACTTATCGCAAAACGTTGATTCATTCGAAACGACCTGATCAAGTTGGCATTGATGTTTCGAGATTTGGAACAATAGTGAATCGAAATTTATATGCTCAACTCAATCGCCGGGTGGTGCTATCCCACAGTCCCGCAGTGAGGGCATGTTTACCTGACCAATTCAGCCCCAGTTTAAGTTCGATGGACAGCTACTCCACTTGTACCCTTGAACATTAGAGATACAATCCTGTGTCTCATTCTGCATTCTCTAATGTATTTGTGTTTTCCAATTCAAGGATCAATCCGTGCAGTATCCACGCACTAAAATTGCCTTCGAAGCGCTCGAGGAACGCAAACTACTGGCGATGGATTTTAGCCAAGTGTTGTCCGACTATCAAGAATCGCGAACCCAATATAAATCGGAATTGTTTGCGAACACGCTGGCGTCCGGTGAAGGACCATCCAATCGAGTTGTCTCCATTGAACCTGCGACTGTCGATGAATCTGCTGGATTTGTGGCGGCGACTCTGACGTTGGACAAGCCCGCATTTGGCAATGAACTTGTATGGGTTTCAGTAATAGACAATACAGCGATACTCGGTTCGGACTACATGGCTTATATCCAGCCAGTTGCCTTTTCGACTGGTCAAACCGCCGCCACTGTACGCTTTGATATATTAGACGACAACATCCCAGAAAACGCCGAAGCGTTTTTCGGTTATTTGATCCAGCCAAGCAACGTGGCCATCGGTACAGGCACTGCCAAAATCACAATCAATGATGACGATGGTGCTTTTCAGCCAAGAGTTGTCTCTATCCATCCGACGATTGTCAATGAATCAGCTGGAACGGTAGATGTTCTGATAACTTTGGACCAAGCCGCGTTTGGAAGTGAAAGTGTTCGGGTTTCGGTGATCGACGGAACGGCGGTTCTTGGCCTAGACTACATGTCGCATATACAGACAGCCACTTTCGTGCGTGGCCAGACTTCGAGTACCATTCGATTCAGCATCCTAAATGATGACCGTCCAGAAAACGTTGAGGAATTTTACGGCTACCTGCTCCAGCCAAACAACTTGACGATTGGCACCAGCACGGCCAAAATTACGATCAATGATGATGATGGTGAATTTCAGCCAAGACTGGTCACCGTTCATCCAACGACTGTCAATGAATTTGCGAGAACGGTTGATGTGCGGCTAACTTTAGACCAAGTCGCGATTGGCGGAGAAAGCGTTCAAGTTTCAGTGATCGACGGCACGGCGGTACTTGGCCAAGATTATGTGTCGCATATTCAGACGGTCACATTCGCGGCTGGGCAGACTGCCGCTACCGTACGAATCGACATCATTGATGATAACGTACGCGAAAACAAAGAGTTGTTTTTTGTCTATCTATTCGCGCCCAACAATTTGGTTATAGTCGATGACAGGGCGGCTATAACAATTGAGGACAATCAAGGTCCCCTGCTCACTTACCATAGCACGGCAAATTTTCGCTTGCCAAATAGATTGTTTGTCAATGTTGGTAGTTACGCCAATTTGAACCAAGTATTTGCTGCAGAAACACGAATTGATTGGCGAACTCAGACAACGGAAGCAAAAACCATTACACTTGCCTTCGCGGCAAAGGAGCTTCTTGACCACCTCAATGCAGCAGGAGCTAATATTTCGCTCAATGTCATCCGGAACTATCAGTCTGAGGGTAATGGGATTTACCTGCTTACCCAAGAGGACGACGTAATCCTTTCCGAACTGCGATCGCGCGGGATCACGATTCAGTTTGAAAAGATGCAGGATCAGGGATTCGTCATCGTAGACAGCGGCGGCTCGCTGTTTCTAGTCGGCAAAACGCGTATCGGTTGTCTGTATGCTGCCTACGCGCTTCTGGACGAACTAGGTTTCAAATGGCTAACTCCTACAGATTCGGTGATTCCGAATCTTCCAACTGTTACGGTTCCGCTGCTTCCAATAATCGAGGAACCCCAACAACGATATCGTGGTTTTTGGACGTTTGGAGATACGGAAGATCGTTCCGAGTCTGATGTAGTCGTTGATCAGCAGTACCTCCTCTGGATGGCTAGAAACCGGCTGAACATCGCTGGCAGCGTTGCTACACCTTACAATCACAAGCTTGGCATATACAACTGGGGTGGCGGGCACCATGTAATTCGTGACATTCTCGGCTTGCCAGAGTTGTTCGATCAACACCCAGAGTGGTACGGCCAACTTTCAGGCACTCGCGTTCCAATCCGATCGACCGATTCCGACTTTTATGTAAACCCGAATTTTGCCAACGAGCAGATGATCAACTATTTTTCCCAAGTTCTTATTGGGCGGTTAGTCCATGGAGACATGCGAGAAATCGAAATAATAAGTCTATGGCCTTCTGATGCACGATCTACTTATAATTGGGACGGGAGTGCCGATGCCCTAGCCATCGGCAATAGAACCGACAATTTACTGAATTTTTATGCCGGAATTGCAGAGCGCTTAACAATTGCATTTGAGCAGAATCAAATAAATCGGCTGGTCTCAATTGCGGGAATCGCGTATTTCACGACATGGGATGCACCGACCAACAAATCTATAGTGGCTAGGCTGGAGCACTTGCGGAATTTCATTCAGATTTTTTATCTGAATGAAAGAAGCTATTCAGGAACTATCAATGATCCAGTACACGATTCAGATAGAAACCGAGAAATTGTTAATCGTATCGCATCGTGGCACCAGAGTGCTAATCTTGACTATGGCGTAGTGGAGTACCTGAACTACAGTATTTATTCGGGCGTCGCCAATACCGCCCTTCAAAGCTTTGCTAGCGACTTTGCCTATTACTCAGAGAATGCTGGCACGTTTTTTGCCTACACGCATGCGAATAGGAACAACATTGGCCCCAGAAAAGTGACGAACAAGCTTATCGCGCAGCTGTCGTGGAAAGAGTATGATCCTTCTCGCTTTCAGTACAAACAGAAATCCGCAGAATTGAAAACCGATGAGTATTTCGCAATTTCTTATGGCGACAAAGCGGCAGAGGTAAAAAGAGTCTATATGGAATTGGCAGCTGCAACTTCCAATGTCGCGGAGATTGCTAATTCTTGCAACTTTACGATTTTCCAGGACTTGGTTTGGACACCTCCTCCTCTGACCACTAGCGAGTCGGAAAGACTGCTAAACGCGTGTGTTCAGGGAGGCAGGCAGAGCTTGCGAGACCTGCCATTCGAAAATGTCTTCCTAGCGGAGTTTGTTGGTGTTGCAGATTCGGTTGCTCGATTGACAACGTTGGCGACAACGGTAAGTAGATTGATTGATAGCACGACGATCTCTAATGCCGCGAGAGAGCGGCTGAGTAGTGAGTACGAATGGTTCGCCATTACGCTGCAGAGATTTCAATTGATCAGTCTTGCGATTGACTATCGTTTACACACGACGGTAGGTTCTGCAGAGCGGGCAGCGATTGTGAGCAAGATCAATGTGCTAGTAGACTCAATTTTAGCAAATCCTATAACAGCAGATACGCTTTCGAAGGTAAATCAAAGAAGCGGTGTATTTGCTCTATATCGGCTTTTGACTTAGAACTTAGATACTGTTAGGTGTAATCTGCCAGCCGCATGGCTAGCTCTGTTACTTCTGTCGAATGCGTTCTGCCATGCGTTTCAGGTCGGCGTCTTTTACTCAATTTAAGATTGTTCTTGGAGCTGTTTTGCAAGAAAAGCATACTTGGCCTCATCTTCCGGCGAAAGCTTAGGGTATTCCAAATCCAGCGAATCGAGATGGTTAGCGATGATGTCGGCAACGGCCGCTCGAGCGTACCATTTGTCGTCAGCCGGGATGATGTACCATGGAGTGGATTTGGTACTAGTCGCTGACAATACGTCTTGGGTCGCTTCATCGTATTTTTCCCAAAGCTTGCGTTCCTCCAGATCTCGCTCATTGAATTTCCAACGCTTTTCTGGTTGAGTTAGCCGCTCCAACAAGCGTACCTTTTGCTCCTCCCTTGAAATGTGCAAATAGAACTTTAGTACGCTGGTTCCACTATTGACCAGCGTCTGTTCGAACGTGCGAATTTCTTCGAAGCGTTGCTTCCAAACGTCCATCTGCTTTTTGTAGGGGGGCAAATTCTGCGGCCCTAGAAATTCTGGGTGCACTCGAACTACCATGACTTCCTCGTAGTAAGAGCGATTGAAAATCGAAATCATGCCGTGTGCAGGCAAATATCGCATCGGACGCCACAGAAAATGATGTTGCACTTCTTCTGTATTCGGAGCACGAAAACTGTAAATGCGGCAACCTTGAGGATTGATGCCACTGATCACATGCCGAACCGTTCCGTCTTTACCAGACGCATCCATACCTTGCAAAATGACAAGCAATGAACGTTGCCCACTGGCGAAGAGTCGATTTTGAGCTTCTTGTAGTGCAGCATTGTCCACCTTGAGCGTTTCGATCCCATCGGCTTTTTTGGACAGTTCGTTCCCAGCCTTGGTAGAGATCTTGCTCAGCTTGAACGGATCCCCTTCTTTGACTCTAAACGTTTTTGCTTCAAAGCTGTGCTTACCCATTATTTAATATCCAATCGAGCCCAAGATCCAAGTTAATTGCCGAATGCGTGAGGGCTCCCACACTAATTCGGTCGATACCAGTTAGAGCAATGTTGCCAATGGTTTCCAAATTGACTCCGCCAGACGCTTCCAGTTCGACCGAGAGTGCCGATCGATCTCGAATCAAAACACATTCTTTGAGCTGATCGCAATTCATATTGTCGAGCAAGACGATATCGGGCAATGCGCTTAATGCGGACTGCAATTGGTCAATGCGATCGATTTCGATCTCAATCATCGGCGGATGCTCGAATCGGTAGGCGCCGCTTGATACAAATTTTTTCGCGATTTGAACAGCAGTTCCCGGGTCGAGTAATTTACCATCTTTGGAAGCCCGACAAGCTAGGTGATTGTCTTTGATGAGGATCCCATCAAATAGGCCTAAGCGATGGTTGCGACCACCTCCACACCGGACCGCATACTTTTCCAATCTTCGCCATCCCGGTGTTGTCTTGCGAGTATCGTAGACGCGGGCTTTGGTCCCCTCGACCTTTAAAACGTAGCGACTTGTCAGAGTCGCGATGCCACAAAGCCGACCGAGGAAATTGAGGATGGTCCGTTCGCAGGTCAACAAATCCCGAGTCTCGCCGGACAGTGTCGCTATCGGCTGCTTAGGATTAAAGCGCTCTCCGTCCCCGACATGCTGGGTCCAAGTGATCTTGGAATCCAACTCCTGCAAGATGGCTTCGATCAAATCCACTCCAGCCGCAACGCCAGCCACGCGTGGCAAGATTACCGCGGAACCGTGTATTCCCTGCGGAACGATAGCCAACGTCGTTAAATCCGCAATGCGATCGATATCTTCTCGGATGGCCAACCGCACGAGATGCGATAAATCGTCGAGTAGCGCGGCGTCGATCGTTTGCGAGCGGTAATCCGTGAGCATGCTTAACTCGAAATACATTCCGGAGGTGATGGAGCGATACTGGTCAATTCGATTGCAATCGTATAGTGTAACTAA
>JANLRK010000274.1:0-37492 GCA_031361585.1 Pirellula sp.
AGCTATCCGTCATATCGAGCAATCCATTCAAGCAGGTTGGGCATATCGGGACCATATCCTTAATGATCCCGCTTTCGCGGGTTTGGTGGACGACAAAGACTTCAAAAGAATCACGAAACGCTGTAGCGATCAGCCCTCGGACTACCTTGCATCGCGCGGCTTCGACGCCCGGGCGTTCTACATGCCCAACACGCTCGGCAGCAGCGATCCTAAACAAGGTGTTTCGTATATGTTGTCGACCGTTCTCGCAGTGACTCGTGATCTTGGGATCACGTCAACCGAAGCGAAAAAGAATTTGAAAACGTCTATCAGTGCCGACTACCGTCATCCTAAGGGTTCGTTTCTCTATGCCAAAACCGACGATGTTCGGACCAAGACACGAGAGCCCAATTTTGCCATGGCAATCAGTAAACTTCAAGCACGTGGAATGAATGCCAGAATCATTACACAAGAGCTTCCACCACGTGGCGAAGAGTGTTCCGGGGTGATGGTCGGCACCCCACAGTTTTCATGGAACCAAAGCGGCAGCAAACTGTTGCCCGGTTCCATTGCCGACAATCTAACTAGCTTTGGTGGCGCGATGACCACAAGCGATCAAACCAAAGCAACGGAGTTTCTCAGATTTGGGGCGGCCGCAAGCAGCGGTGCAGTCACGGAGCCATACTCCATTCAAAACAAGTTTCCGCATCCAATGATCCACGTCCATTATGTCGACGGACTTACTGTGGCCGAAGCGTTTTATAGCTCGGTACTTTGCCCGTACCAGCTACTTATCATCGGAGATCCTTTGTGCCAACCGTATTGCAACCCGCCTCGGTTCACGATCGAAAGCAAAAGCGATGCGGTCTTAGACAAGCAACCTTGGATGGCTACACTCCAAGTCGACGAATCGAAGGAAGCCACTGAACCCGAATTAATGCAATTGTTGGTGAATGGTGTGCTGCGTAGCCAATCACCCTTTGACAATCAGATCCGATTGTTGTTCGATAATTCCGAGCCAGGCGCGCATGAAATCCGATTCATGACCAAGGCCGCTAAACCGATTGAGCAGCGATACGAACAGGCTATTTGGCTATCCATCGGCAAAGAGAATGAACAACTTAGGTTGGAAGCACCTAAGACTTGGAAACTAAGCGATGATAAACCGCTAGTGATTTCGGTTGGTTACGCGTCCGAGCCCGTCGAAGTGAAAATATTACATGATTTCGAAGAGGTAGGTACCGTTCCTGCCGGCCAGTCGTCGTTGACGATAACACCGAATCAAGTAGGTTACGGTCCCGTCCGACTGCAGGCGGAACGAAAGCTGGCCAACGGAAAGGCTGTTCGGAGTTTACCTGTCGTAATTCAAGTAGAGTAGCTCGGTACTCCGTGCCGAGAAAAACGGCACGGAGTGCCGTACTACACAAAAAAATGGCACGGAGTGCCGTACTACACAATGGGCTACAAATCCATCAACGGAAAATCCGCGTCGCCGAACTTTTCGACGTTTACACCCATCCGATTCATCAGTGACATGTACAGGCTACAGAGCTTGCGTTCGCCATCTGGACGTTGTTCGAAATCCAAAACGCGGCCAGTCTTAAGTTGACCATTTAGTCCGCCGGCTGTCATCAGAGGTACCTTCTGGGAGTTGTGAGCGCTACCCGACCACATGTTGTTGATGAACATAATGCATGAATGATCTAGGACCGTACCCTCGCCTTCTTGCATCCCGTCCAACTTGCTCGCTAGATAAGCGAACTGACTACAATAGTACCTTGAAATGCGTTCGAATTCGTCCGAACGGTCGTTGTGCGAGGCCGAATGATGAGCGTTTCTCGCATCTAAAAACGGATAGAACAACCCGGAGATATCGCGACACAACAACAGGGTCGCAATCCGAGTCTTATCCGTTTGAAATGCCAGCGCAACAATGTCGCACATCAACCGCATGTGATCGCGGATATCCTCAGGAAGTCCATTGTCAGGACGAGGCATGCTGGCCATCGCGTACGGATTTCCATCGACTCGTGCCTTTGCCTTTTCCTGAGCTTTGCGTTGTTGTTCGATTCTTTGTTCTACGTCTCGCACGCTCGAAAGATACTCATCCAGTTTTCGTCGATCATCCAAACTGGCTTTACGACGCAATTCCGACGCATGCCCACCAACGCGGTCGAGCACGCTTTGATTGCGTCGTGCACCGCGGTTTTCAAAAAGGCTATCAAACGCCAACGCAGGATAGACTTCCATTGGGACAGGCGACGTCGCATTCTGCCAAGAAATATGCGAACTGTATGCCATTGAAAAGTTCGTTTCATGGTAACCCGTAACCGGTTGTTCGCATCCGAGCACTAAGCTTGATTGAATCGTCTCACTACCGAGCCGGTTCGCCAGTAATTGATCGACGCTGATACTGCCACCAAGCTCGGCCCCTTTTTTCAAAGATGCGCCGGAAAGTATGTTTCCGGTCTGACCTGGATGAATGCCTACTCCCGTCGCGTTCTTGTTGAATAAGCCGTTAATCACGTTCAACTTGGACGTCAATGGTTCGAGTGGCGCGAGCGATTTGCCAAGCTCCATAGGGTGATTCGGTCCCTCGGCGTTTGGTTTTGCCCACCAATGGTCCGGATTGACGCCGCATGCCATGAACAACACACAGAAACGTTTTGGAAACTCAGGCGCTTCGATTCCATTTGTTGGTTCTTCGCCCCAGACAGGAAGCGACTGCAACCAAGGCAATGTCATTGAAACGCCAGCCCCTTGGAGCAGAACTCGCCTCGATACTTTAGCGCTATTCGCCATCTTTCGTTTCCTTTTCGTTCGTTCCACGTTTTTCCAAGAATTGCGGGGCCAGTACAATAGCCTTGACCATTGCATCAAATCGATGCTCTTCTGCAATCAAATCTTCTCGCATCTTTTCTATAAGTAAATCATCGGATAGTCGTAAGGTCCGACCAAGCGCAAAGGCCAACAGTTTCCGACAAAGGTTTTCAATGAAATCCGACTGTCGACATTTCAAGAGGTACTCGCGGAGGCCGTCAACGCCGTTCCCTGCATTTCCATTTGGAAAAACTGCCGAGTTATCAATCGGCTTTTCGCCCAGGTCATGGATGCGATGTTCTCCAATCGGTCCGTAACTTTCGAAAGCCAGTCCTATCGAATCGAATCGGTCGTGACAAACGGCGCAACTCTCATGCTGCCGATGCTTTTCCAAAGTCTGTCTTAGAGTCAGGTCACCTAATCTCGCCTCATCTACCGGCAACTCAGGAACGCCAGGTGGAGGAGGCGGTATGTGCTCGCCCAAAAGACGGCGCACGACCCAATACCCGCGTTTGACTGGACTTGTTCTTAAGCCCGGAGCGTTTTGAGTCATGAACACAGCCATCGGCAACAGCCCACCTCGTTGAGAATTAGGGAGCTCAGACACTTTCTGCCACTCTGAAGAATCTCTACTATCTTCGGTCACGATACCGTAATGCTTAGCCAGTTCTGCATTGACAAACGCATGTTTGGCATCAATGCAACTGAGCACCGATCGATTCTGCTGGATCAAGTCGACGAGGAACCGAATCGGCTCTTGGTACATGGAATCGCGCAACGAATCCGTGAACTGTGGAAATCGTAGGCGATCAACGCTGTTGTGCTCTAGGAATCTTTGGAAGTCCAACCATTGCGAGCCAAATTCGATTGCCAACCCGCGTACTCGATCATCGCGTATCATTCGGTCCACCTCTCCAGCCAAGACGCTTGGCTCTCTCAAACGCCCCGAGGAGGCTTTTGCGAGAAGGCGCTCGTCGGGCATACTAGACCACAGGAAGTAACTCAAGCGATTGGCGAGTTCTAAATCGGTTAGCGGACGTCGTTCGGCAGATTGCAAACTTAAGTCGACTCGATAGCAGAATTCTGGGGACATGAGTACGCACACCAACAGGTCTTGTATTGCCTCCTCATGGGAGAGCTTATCGATTTCCCGAAGCGATGTGTAGTATTGTTTGATCTCATTGAGCTGACTCGATGTTAAACCTCCCCGATAGGCTCGTACAACAAACCGCTCGATGGCGTCGAGGTTTATTTTTTGGGCATGGATCCGCGATTGTTCGACCCACCGAATTTGTTTGTCGATATCGTGAAAGAAGTCGGTGATAGCTTGAAGGTGATCACTCGTGGCAGACATCCTCTTTGCTTTTTCAAGATATAGATCCGAAAGTCTCTTGACCATTTCTGCCGAGATCGCATCCTTATTTTCGGGTCTAGCAAAATCGAATTCGGCGTCGCGAAGGAAATTGTGATCGGTGCGTTCGAACCAGAGGAAGCCTTGGTACTGTCGAATCGGGGCCGCTGTTACAAAATCGAGTTCTTGCCAAAGTTGATTCAGTTCAAGAAGTTCGTTGTCGTTCAGGATCTGTTCACAAAGTGGCTGATCGTCGCGGAAATAGCCCATCATGCTATGGAAGCCAGCACTAAGTAACCTCCCCTTTTCTTGCTTCTCTTTCGGCACACCCAAATAATCTCGCCCACGTTCGGCGACGAAGAATGCGTCCGGAAATAAGTTGCAAAACAGCTCGAGGTCGCGATGGAACTCTGTCCGCAAATCGTCGTCCGAGGGAGTCATTAAGGCAATGGCGATATCGGAGGGAAGCTTGTCATAGGGGATGGCCTTGAGAGTCTCCGATAGGAACGATCGCCGATGGCTCGCTGATTGGCGATTCTTCCATAGTACAAACGCTTGAGCTCCATCGTGAATGCCTTTTAGCTTCATGTTGAATTTGGGTTCGAGTTGACTGCGAACAGCGACGATAAAATTTCTGAGAGACTCGCATTCACGTCGAACGGCCGATTCATCTTGGTTAGGCAAGTCAAGCCAACGTTGTCGAACCTCTGCGAGCGGACCATTCTTGGTTGACTCGGAGTCCGGATTATTCAAAACTGCGAAGATGGACGTCAAGTAACGTAAACTGATGCGATGGTTTATTGCAATGGTTTCAAGGGAGACACCTTTTCCAGATGTGACCGCGATTCGCGCCTTCCAGGCTGCGTGAAGATAGTCGGCGATGTCGGTCGGTTGTTTATCATAAAAGTCGACGATGCGTTGAACGCAATACTTGTCGCGATCAGTATCGGTGACGACGGGATGGGGAGCGAAGGCAATTCCCGAGGGTGTAAGAATCAAATGGTTTGATATCTCACGAGCAGCAGCCAAGTATTTGGTGAGTAGCGCCGGGGACATTGCCAGCGATTCACCAGAGTTATCAAATCCCGCTTCATTGGCTGGATCGACTGGGAACTCGCGAGCGGGTCGCAAATCGATTCCAGTTAAGTCTCTGAGGGTGTTGTTGTATTCCGCGTTACTAAGCCTGCGAACCATTACGATGCCTGGGTCGCCTGCCAATCGAACCGCCTCATCGCGCCGCGTGGAACGAACCAAATGGGTAAAAGCTCGTCGGTCGTCTTCGCTTGGATGCGAGGATGCCTCCTTGGGCGGCATGTTGCCGGTAGCGACCCTCTGTTCGATTTCCTTCCAAACGCTAAATCCAATAGAGAGCGACTGTCGATTTTCGAATGCTGTCAAATCCAATTTTCCTTCCGGAGCCGTGCCGCTATGGCATTCAATGCAGTGATACTTGAGGAAGGGACGAATACTCGATTCGAATGAGTCCTCGGCGTTCACACTTTCTGCTGTAATGAAACCACAAATCCACGCTAGAAGGAACACGTACGATCTTGACGTCAGTGCGGATCCAAAATGCAAATCAGAAACAGATTCGACGCAGGCTTGCATTCGTTGGCAGCAGTTAGGAAGGAGTTGGATCGGTGAGTAGCTTGGGCCCCTGGCCCGAGGCCAATGCGGCGCAGATGGATTGTTACATGTTGTTTGCAGACTGCAGCTCTTCAATCGGCATTTCGTCGATTTTAGCCTAAGTTGCTTGCTTCAGCACAATTCCCAAAGCCGATTTCGAGATAATCTCTGCGGAGGTCTGCAACCTTGCAACAAGAGCTTGACCAATCCATAGACCTAGTCAGAATGTCAGTAAGGAATCCGGCAGGCTGAAATCCAGTAGTTTGTTACCCACTGCCTGGCGAGTGTTGCTACGCTCGCAAGTCGCCGAACGAGACGCCGTCCCATCCATCAACTTCTTTCAGAACCTTTTCAATGCTCATTGCACAGACAACCGCCATTGATTCGCAAGGCAACTCGACCGTATCCATCTTATGGTGGTTGTTACCTTTGGCCGTCGCGATTATATGGATCGCATGGTTTTTCCGGGTCAACAAAGGCCAATCCAATCGCGCTCGGCCCGCCAACGCGGGACCGGCGCCGAAACAAAAGGGTCACCGAACGGGTTCTGCGTCGAGCGACCGTTCCGATGCAGTTTCGGAGAAATCCGATTCGTTCGATTTGAGCCGTCCTCGGACTACGGGAAAAAACAAGAAGAAAAAGGAAAAGAACAAAGGCAACCGAAAGAACAAGCCAACGGTTCCGGCCTCGGTTGAATCTGTTGTGAAGGCAGATTCGCCAACGAAGAGCGCTAGCGACAAAATTACGGGGCTCCAAAGGCCTGTTGTACAAGATGCGATTACCGTTTCGCAGGCAACGAACGAACCGAAGCCAAGCAACGCCATTTTTGAACCGCTTCGCGAAGTTTTGAAAGAACGCCGAAAGTCATCGGTCGAAGACAACGCCGATAACTACTCAGCCAAAAATGAATCTAGACCAAGAGAGAACGATGCTTTCAATCAGATATTCGGTGGCAAGTTCGAAAGAATCGTTCCAAAGGCAACCATACGGTCAGTTGCCAACCGTTGGCCAGTGTCTTCGACTCCGCAAATTAAGACTTCAGAGACCATCACCCCAAGATCACAACCCATCACGCAACCGACTGCGTCAAATACGATGATTCCAAATGTTCCACCGGAACCAGCACCTGAGAAAGGATTGAAGAGTTTCGTGTCGAAGGTGAAGAGTTCGACGGATTCGGAACCTGAGTCATCGCCGAACAAGTAGGTCGCACCTGCCGGGTGCGACTTAGAATCGCAACTACAATCCAAGCCGTCGCCATCGTCTCGGGGCTAAACGATCATCCTACTCTTCAGTTCTGCATCCAGCGTATCCAAAAACTGATCGGTCGTTTCCCACTTCTGTTCCTTGCCAATGAGAATCGCAAGATCTTTGGTCATGTGCCCCGCTTCGACGGACTCGATGCATACGCGTTCAACCGTATTGGCAAAAGCAACTACATCTGGAGTGCCATCCACTTCGCCCCGACGAATCAGTCCACGGGTCCATGCGAAGATCGACGCAATAGGATTTGTCGACGTGGGCTTGCCGGCTTGATGATCGCGATAGTGCCTTGTGACGGTACCGTGCGCCGCTTCGGCTTCGAAGGATGTTCCGTCCGGCGACATGAGCACCGAGGTCATTAGTCCAAGTGAACCGTAGCCCTGTGCAACAGTATCCGATTGCACGTCACCATCGTAATTCTTGCAAGCCCATAGATAACCACCACTCCATTTCAGATTGGCCGCTACCATATCGTCAATCAAGCGGTGTTCGTACGTCAGACCAGCTGCTTTGTATTTATCTGAATAGCTTGCGTCGAAGATTTCTTGAAACAGGTTTTTGAACCGACCATCGTATGTTTTAAGGATGGTGTTCTTGGTCGATAAGTAAACAGGATATTTTCTTGCGAGCCCATAAATGAATACCGAATGCGCAAAACCGGTAATGGATTCATCGGTGTTGTACATGGCCATCGCGACGCCGGACCCTTCTGACTTGAAGACCTCTTTCTCGATCGCAGGCCCACCATCGGCAGGAACAAAAGTCAGTTTAACGGTACCTTTGCCTGGGAATCGGAACTCGCTAGCGCGGTACTGGTCGCCAAAAGCATGACGAGCTACAACCACTGGTTTGTCCCAATGGCCGACAAGTCTAGGCACGTTCTTGCAGATGATCGGTTCGCGAAAGATCGTGCCATTCAATATGTTTCGAATCGTGCCGTTAGGACTTCTCAACATTTCGGGCGAACCGAACTCTTTGACTCGTGACTCGTCGTGAGTAATGGTAGCGCACTTCACCGCCACTCCATATTTTTTGGTTGCGTTGGCGGAATCGATGGTGATTTGATCTTTCGTTGCATCCCGACTTTGGATGCTAAGGTCGAAATACTTGAGGTCGATATCGAGATACGGGTGAATCAGTTTTTCCTTGATTTTCGACCAGATAATGCGTGTCATCTCGTCGCCGTCCATTTCGACTACGGGATTCTTGACTTTAATTTTTGCCATTAAAAATGCCTTCAAGTGCTGTGTATTGGGAAATTGGATTTCAACCCGTTGGCCGCCTGGCTGCCAACCTTCATTTCGGTATTCTCCAAGTTCTGGGAACGGGAGGAATTATGCCTTAATCGCAGGTAATCCGCCAGAGATAGTTGAAAACGAGGCAATTGACTGGTACCGCACGATGCGACTGGGAGGTCTTCGCATTTTCCGATGCTTGCAGATAACCGGACGTGGCAACAGAATTGAATTCATTTCCCTTTTTTCTTTTCTCAACAAAGTTCGAAACCGGCAGTGCAAAGCGGGGTTTAAGTCGCTTTTGCATTTCAATCGAGTATCGATATTCCCCATAGAAAGTCTTCGCCAAAAAAGTTCTTGTTCGGGTCGACATGTGCTGCGGGTGAATTGAATGTCCGATAGCATATGGGGGATGTTTTCATCACTTTCATTTCAGTTTGAATTCGGTAGCCATTGTGGCAACTGCGGGCTGCGAGAGCGAGTGCTGAGTAAAATCCTACAATAGAGGCGGAGTATTTTTATGCTACTTGCAAAACATTTATCATGGGCGTTTTGTGGATTGCTGGTCTGTACGTCAACGGCACAGATAAGCTATGCACAGGGCGGTGGTGGCGGCGGTAGAGGTGGATTCGGAGGCGGACAACAGACACGAGCGCGGTTTGAACTTGCCACACTTCCGGAAGTTCAAGCAGACCTAAAATTGAACGATGAACAAAAAAAATTGGCGACGGACCAACTTGCAAAGCAACGTGAAAAGCGCGCGTCCTTGATGCCAGCTGGCGGTGGTGGTGGTGGCGGTGGTGCAGCCATGCAAGCAATGATGACGGAAATGACGAAATTGAACGCAGATCTGGATGCCACATTTGTTGGCAAACTAGATGATGCTCAAAAATCGCGAATGCATGGACTGATCGCACAAGTCAACGGTGCTTCTTCGCTACTAGATTCAGATATTGCGAAAGCCATAGAAGTTACTGAAGAGCAAACTGGAAAGCTAAAGTCGGCAGTAGAGGCCAGCCGAACGGCCCGTCGCGAAGCCATGCAGGGTGTTAGTCAAGAAGATCGACCAGCAGCCATGGCCAAGTTGGCAGAAAGCGAAAGCAAAGCTCTTTTGGCTCTGCTGACCGAGGCGCAAGCCAAGAAATTCGAGTCGCTAAAAGGAACGGCCTTAAAGATTGACCAAGCACCGCTGCGACCAGCCCGACGCGCACAATAATCTACAAAGCGAGCGTGCTGGAAATGAGTGGGATAGGCTTCCAGCCTGTCATAACAGTATCGACAGGCTGGAAGCCTATCCCACAATTCCAACACCGACAGAACTTGGGTTAGGCCGGATAATCAGCAACGTATATCGCTTTGACTTGAGTATAGTCGTAAAGCGTTTCCTCGCAGTTGACTCCACCGCCTGGCCCCCCGGAAATGCCTTGTCCGCCATAGGGCAAGCCATATGCAATTGAGTTGTGGCAGTTGACTTGGCAAGTACCATCGCGGAACTGCTTAGCCAATGCGACGCCACGCTGAATATCTTTCGTCCAAACGCTTGCCCCAAGTCCGTAGGGTGAATTGTTTGCGAGCTGCAAAGCCTGATCGGGAGAGTTGACGGGACAAATGGTTGTGAATGCATGAAAGACTTCGGCCGGATTGCATTCGATGCCTGGTCGAGTCCGGTAGAGTGCTGGCTTTAGGTAATAGCCATCGCGGCCTTCCACTTCGGCTAGGCCGCCCGACAAGATTGCATCACCACCTCGATCGATGGTTTCTCGTTGAGCTCTGAGTATGCGAGCTCGTTGTGTAGCGTTAACGACTGCGCCGAGTTGCGTTCCAGCGTCGGCTTGATATCCAATTTTCAATTCGGAGAAGAAGGCTCGTTGCGCTTCGATGAAATCGTCGGCGATTTTCTTGTCGACGAACACGCGGTGCACCGTGCAGCATGTTTGTCCAAAGTGCTGGTTGGTGTAGCGACCAATCATACGAGCAACGATTTCTGGGTCGGCATCGGCCAGGACGATTGCAGCTCCGTTTCCTCCCATTTCACGTTTCATACGAGTACCGTGAAGGTCGCAGGTACGCATGATCGATTGCCCCACGCTGGGCGAGCCTGTGAAAGAAATAAATCGTACCCCTGGATGCTCGGCGATGCATTGACCAGTGATTTCGCCGCGGCCAGGAAGTACATTGACGACCCCCGGCGGGAACCCGGCTTCTTCAGCAAGTTTTCCAATGTAAAGCGCCGATAGAGGTGTGTCTTCTGCAGGCTTGATCAGAATGCAATTGCCTGACAACAAAGCTGGGAACATAAACCAGGCGGTGAGTACTATTGGATAGTTCCAAGGAATAATCCCGGCAACGACCCCCCAAGGTTCACGGAACGAATATCCTTTTACACCATTGCCAACTGGCCGCGATTCGCTCTCGCCAAGCTCCGCGTGCATGGCAACTCGGCAAAAATACTCCGCACACTCACGAATTTGGGTGAAGTCCCCTTCGGCAAGCTCAGAGACCTTTCCGCCATCGCGGATTTCACAAGCCAACAGTACATCGCGATCGCGATCGCAGAGTTCGACGAGCTTCATGGCCAATCGACAGCGTTCTTCGACGGTGGTGTTCTTCCAGCCATTGTTTGCACTGCCATGGAAAGCTCGTGTCGCAATCTCCACGGCGTCGGCCACCTCGGCTTGTCCCATTTCACACACGGTTGCAAGTACTTCCAGCGAGCCGGGGTCGGACGTTTCGAAGGTAACGTTCAGCATCCCACGAACGCTTTTGCCCCCAATGAGTCCACCCAACGGCTTACCATTGTTTTTGCAAAAATCTGCGAACTTGACAGGGGAACGAAACGCGGACGCAGTAAACGATTGGATTTCGACGGCAGCAATGGACATCGTATATCTTTCAATTCTTAAGAGGATGTTAGGAAGGGGATGACTGCAGCATACCGAATTCAAAGGGCGTTGTGAGTGGTCACATGCGGAATTTTAAATGATACCTGTAGCATGGCCCCCTGGGCCGTGTGACTCTCGGTTGTTGTTACGTTCGGGCGGTCGGTGTGACATTCGGGCGGTCGGTGTTACGTTCGGACGGTCGGTGTGACTTTCGGGCGGTCGGTGTGACATTCGGACCAAGCCCAGGCTACGGTGAAAAAACTAAGCAGGTTCTACTGATTGGCCTGCAAGTACATTTGACTTAGGGACAAACAGGACTGCCAAAACCAAAGCGATACCAAGAACCGTCGCAGCCAAGGCAAATGGTGCGCCTGGAAAGTATCCGTTGGTATTGGGTTTGTTGGTCCAACGTGCGACCGTTGTAAATAGAAAAGGCCCAATCATACCAGCAATCCCGTTGAGCGAACTGTTCGCACCCGATAGTTGGCCTTGTTCGCTCGCCCCCAATTGCTTGGACATGATTCCTTGTATGGATGCATTAAAAAAACCCATCAACGCAAATAGAATGGTGCAAGCAAAGAACATCGATCCAGTCCACGCTATCGAATAGGATGTGAAGCCCATTATCCCTCCCAGTAAACCAGTAAAAACCAGTACCCGCTCGCCGTAACGTTTCATTGCTGGGCGAATCAGCCCACCCTGTACGATGACGTTCAAGATACCTACAGTCGCCAAAGCAGAACCAACCATTTTTCCTGACCAATTAAACCGTTCGTCCGTGTAGTCTACAAAGATGCTTGGAAACACTTGATGGGACAACTGATACAGGAAAAGGGTCATAGCCATTGGCAACAGTCCCGATTTCGAAGACAGCAATCTCAACGAACCCAATGGGTTCGCTCGTGCCCAACTAAATTGCATTCGTTTCTCTGGTGGCAACGACTCGGGCAGGATAAAGAAGCCGTACATTGCGTTGGTGAGTGTGAGACCGGCTGAGAACCAGAACGGCAGTCTTAAATCGATGTCGCGCAAATAGCCGCCAACCACAGGGCCCAAAACAAAACCCAGTCCAAATGCAGCCCCAAACATGCCATAGGCTGCGGATCGATTTTCCGGTGTAGATATATCGGCGAGATATGCTTGAGCCGTCGAGAAACTAGAAGCAGTGATTCCAGTGATAATGCGGCCTACAATGAGCCAACTTAGGTTGGGTGCTAGAGCCAAAAGAATGTAATCAAATCCAAGCCCAAATGCTGACAATAATAAAACCGGCCGCCTGCCATAACGGTCTGACAACGCGCCCATGATGGGGGAACAAAAGAACTGCATCAATGCCCAAATAGTACCAAACAATCCAATATACCAAAGCGCTAGATCCTGATCCCCGTTAACCAGCGTTTTGATGAGCTTGGCTAATACTGGAATCACAAGCCCTAGCGAAAGTACATCCAGAACGACGGTTACTAAAATGAAGGCGATCGCAGCTTTTTTCTTGTCCATTCTGACTACGCGCTCCAATTCACTTGCCCAGGACAGGCAGTAGGCTGCATGTGGATGGACAGTCGTTCAAAGGAAGTGCATTGTCGGTTTGATGACGGCCTATTTACTCGAAAGGAATACATGTGTGTCGCTTTTCACACGGTCAATGTGTGGTCGGAACAGGAAAACAAAGGAAGTTCTGGGTACTAACTGGACCAAGGCTGCACTATACTTGTGATTCCCCTCCCGGCACACCTGTTCCTGGTGCGCTAAACAAACTTTCCCGCCTATTAACAGAGTTTTCCCAAAAGGTAGGCTTTGTCGTTTTCAATTGTAGGAGTCCATCCAGTATGAGATGTCTTGGTAACCCGCTTGGTCGTCGTGGTTTTTTGACCGTTGGGGCCATCGGTGGTCTTGGTCTTTCCATGGGGGACCTTTTCCGATCGCAGCAAGTCCTGGCCGATCAAAAAAAATATGATTTCATTGAGGCCAAAGCGGAAAGCGTCATTCACATCTTCTTGCCAGGTGGAATTGCCCACCAGGAGACCTTCGATCCAAAGCCTTATAGTCCACTTGAGTATCGTGGAGAGCTCCGGACCATCAAGACAAAGACTGGAGACGTCTTCTCCGAAACGGTGCCAAAGCTAGCGGCCATTTCCGACCGACTGACGATTCTGCGCGCGATGACACATGGCGAAGCGGCCCACGAACGCGGCACGCACAATATGTTCACAGGCTACAAACCCTCACCAGCACTTGTGTTTCCAAGTTTTGGTTCGGTAGTCAGCCATGAATATGGTCCTCGCAACAATTTACCTCCCTACGTCGCCGTCCCCAATTCGCCCAACGAATTTGCTGGGACAGGCTATTTGAGTTCATCCTTCGGTCCCTTCAGTTTGGGATCGGACCCTGCGAACAAAGGCTTCAAAGTACAAGACCTTAACTTGGGCGGTGGCGTCGATGCTGTTCGCTTTGAGCGACGCCGTTCCGCTTTGGAGGCGGTGAATGCATACTTTGCTGATAAGCAAAAATCGGACAATATTGCGGCCATGGATACGTTCTATCAGCGAGCCTATTCACTGATCAGCAGCGACAAAGCTCGTGAGGCATTCAACATCGACGCCGAAGATAATGGACTTCGAGACAAGTATGGACGGAACCCTGCTGGGCAGCGATTGCTCATGGCCAGACGTCTTGTCGAGGCCGGCGTTCGCTTTGTGACGGTAACCTATGGCGGATGGGACATGCATGCAGGAATTGCAGGCGCAATGCGACGCGATATGCCACCTCTCGATCAAGCCCTCGCTACGTTGATCGAGGATCTCGAATCTCGCGGATTGTTGTCGAAAACGCTGATCATGGTTAGTAGTGAATTCGGTCGCACGCCGAAAATAAATAACGACGCTGGTCGGGACCACTGGCCCAAGGTCTTCTCGGTGATGTTGGCTGGAGGAGGTGTTAAAGGTGGCTTGGTCTATGGAGCCTCGGATGCAACCGCGACGGAGCCAGAATTCGATGCCGTTTCCCCAGAGGATCTAGCGACCACCATGTATCACTTGCTCGGCATTGTCGCCGACAAGGAATTGATGTCGCCCGGCGATCGGCCCATCGAAATATGCGATGGAGGCAAATTGATCAAGGATATTTTGGTTTGATTGCACGTGGCCGACGCTGCTAGCGTCGGCAATGATCCCAGCAGCATTCGTCACGTTGCAACGCTCTTTTTTCTTGTTTCGAACGGCACCTCTTGGGGCAAAAAAGCTCACTTCCTTTTTTAAGCATTTCCCTAAAACGGAAACCAAGTCAACTCAATCGATGATTGCTAAATATACTCTTAGGTGCATCTGCTTGTTCACAACAATACTGAATGCTCTCACCACCCCAACGCTCCTCGCATCATCCCCTGAAGCAAATTCGTTGTCCTTGGTCGGATTGCAGCGAGGTACTTCCGTCGAGATAACCATCTCTGGCGCGAGACTTGGGGACGCACACTCCTTGTTGTTTTACTCGCCAGGACTTTCTGCGAACAACGTCACCAAAATTGACGACAATAGTATCAAAGCAACGGTAACCGCCACTCAAGATGCGGCTTGCGATCTTCATCCCTTTCGAGTTGTTACTAACACTGGCATAAGTAACATGCGTCTGCTGAACGTGTCTGACCTGCCATCGATTGCCGAGGCGGAGCCCAACAACGAATTTCAAAAGGCCCAGTTGATCTCACTCAACTCCACCATTGATGGCGTCGTGCTCAATGAAGACGTCGACTACTATGCTGTCGACCTCAAGCAAGGACAGCAGATGAACGTCGAGCTCGAGGGCCTTCGCCATTCGTACATGAACGATTTTTTTGACCCGTACATCGCGATCTACGACGCAAAGCGCTTTGAAATCAAGGCAAGTGACGACTCGGTCTTCCTGCAACAGGACTGCCTTTGCTCGATGGTTGCTCCCTCGGATGGCCGATATATTATCGAAGTACGGGAGAGTAGTTTTGGTGGCAACGAACGAGCTCGATATCGTTTGCATGTAGGTACTTTTCCTAGACCTGTCGCAATTATGCCAAGTGGCGGTCCTCCGGGGCAACCACTTGTTGCGACCTGCATTGACCTGTTGGGCAATCAGTGGCAAGAGACCTTCGAAATGCCGGCAGAGCCAACTGCGGTGCATCGGATTTGGTCTAATCGCGACGGACAATCGGCACCGTCACCAAACTATCTATGCGTCGATGCAATACCAAACGTTTTGGAAACGGAGCCGAACGAGGATCACAATGCGATTGCGATTGCTAGTACTGTCCCCGTTGCATTCAATGGCATACTCGAAAGGGAAAAGGATCGAGATTGTTGGGTTTTTGAAGCAAAAAAGGACCAACAACTCGAGATTCGTATCCATGCACGCAAACCCATGAGGTCCAACGTGGACCCAGTTTTGCAAATCCTAAAAGTAGGGGGTGGGGTACTGGCTGGAAACGATGATAGTAATGGTCCCGATAGTTACCTCCCATTCAAGGTGCCAGAGGACGCCAAGTATGCTGTATGTGTTTCTGATCATCTAGGCCGATTTGGTAAGCACTTTGTCTATCGCGTTGAAGTGCTTCTACAAACGCCTGAAGTCGGGACTACGGTAAATGAACAAGCAAGATATGTTTCGCAGGTGGTCAACGTGCCTCGCGGTTCTCGGATGGCGATTGAAACCAAAGTCGTACGCAAATTCCTTGGCGGTGATGCCCACGTTGTCGCTTATGAGCTACCGAGCGGAATGACACAATCCGATGCCATTTGCCCAGCAGATCTCGGGAGTATTCCGATGATTTTCCGCGCGGAAGCAAATGCTGCCAACGCCGGCAAGTTGGTCGATTTGATCGCATCCATTGCGACATCGCCCCAAACCAAAGTTTCCGGACCACTAAGCCAACGAACGCAACTTGTTCGTGGGCAGAACAACGTTGATGTTTGGGGCCGAATCGATAACAAATTGGCCGTGGCAATCGTAGAGCCAGCCCCCTTCGATATCGAAGTGGTCCAACCACAAGTTCCCTTGGTCCGAAATGGATCGATGACCTTGACCGTCAATGCAAAACGAATGGCAGGCTTCGACAAACCTATCAACCTACGATTGTTGAGTGCACCACCGGGGATTGGATTCTCGGCCGTGACCATGGCTGGGGACCAGTCGACCATTGGGCTCCCTTTGACCGCAAATAATGGTGCAGCAATACGAAACTGGCCACTGCTCGTGATGGCCACCACGGACAATGGGTTTGGCCCAATCGAACTATCCTCGGAATTTGTCCATGTGGATGTGACGGATTCACTCTTTGAATTCAAATTCCCTAAAACGATGGGTGAACTCGGCAAAACCACCAATCTAATTGTGAATGCAAAACTAAAGCGCCCAGTTCAGGGTAGCGTAGAAGTGGAGTTGCTAGGCATTCCGCCTGGCACCCAAGTTGCGACACCGAAAGTTGCATTCGCAAGCGACGGCACACAAGTTGCTTATGCATTGCAAATTCCAGCGGAGACGAGAGCTGGTAATTACAAAACCATTGTGTGCCGAGCCACGGTCACCAGCGACAAGGGCGTGATCACGCAAACCAATGGAAACGGCGAAGTACAAATCGATGTCCCAATAACGCCGCCGGTTGCAACGCAACCAGCAGTGGCGGTTGCACCCTCCACTGTTATCCCAATTACGGCTGAGGTTGCTGCTAAGCCATTAACACGACTAGAAATGCTTAAGCAACAAAGAGGCAAACCGTGAGATCACTTTCTTCGATGGCTACATTCTCCGTCGCTGCAATTTGCGTGTTTGAGGTAGCGATCGCGTGTGGCTTGGACGAAACCACAGCACCTACCTCCAATACGACGGCCGAGCCAACGAAGTGGCAGTCCTTAGCCATTTACCCGCCGGCGATAAAGCTCAGCGCGAAGTCCGATAGCCAAAACGTTATTGCCGTTGCAACGCGATCCGATGGTATTACTGAGGATGTTACGGAGCAAGCCGTTTGGAAGCTTTCAAACCCTGAAATGGCTCAGATGGAAAGCATGTTGCTTATGCCTAAGGCCGACGGCAGTTCGCAAATCATAGCGCAATGGCAAGGTCTATCTGCGAACGCGGATCTACAAATAACCAACTCTCAATTGGTACGTACCGTAAGTTTTGAACGCGATGTAATGCCGATCTTTACCAAAGTAGGTTGCAACACAGGTTCGTGCCATGGAGCGGCCCGCGGTAAAGATGGGTTTCGGCTCAGTCTGTTTGGCTACGATCCAGCGGGAGATTACCAGCGAATCACTCGCGAAATAGGTATTCGTCGAATCAATCTGGCTGTGCCCGATCAAAGCTTGATTTTGTTGAAAGCAACTGGCTCCGTGCAACATACGGGTGGCAAACGAATCGATCCAGGTAGCAAACACCACGAAACGTTGCTCGCTTGGTTGCAAGCCGGGGCTCCGATCGATGCCAGTAAACCTTCGTCGGTGGTAGCGTTGGACGTCTACCCCAAACAATCCGTAATGGAAGGCGAAGAAGGGAAACAAAAACTAGTTTCGGTCGCAATTTATGCGGACGGTTCTCAGCGCGACGTGAGGGATCTGGCTTCGTTTACAACCAACAACGAAAGAACCGCAGCCGTCGGTTTCGATGGTCAAATCACCAGTGGGGTTCGGGGTGAAGCGTTCGTGATGGCGAGATTTGATACCTTCACTGTGGGTTCTCAAGTGCTTGCATTGCCCGCCCAACTTCAGTTTGAAAATTCCAGGACGGAAGCCGACTACGTGGACCAATTGGTAAACGCAAAATTGCAGAAGCTTCGCCTTCCCTCGAGCGGCATTTGTTCCGACGATGAGTTCTTGCGAAGATCTACAATCGATATTACTGGTCTGCTCCCAACGGAAGAAGAGACATCGGCTTTCCTTGGTAGCGCGGAGTCGGACAAGCGTGCTCGGTGGGTCGATATCTTGCTGGAACGAAAAGAGTTCAGCGAGATCTGGGCAATGAAGTGGGCGGACTTGCTCATGATCAAGAGCAAGAATGATGTCAGCTACAAAGCCGCATATCTTTACAACAACTGGCTCACAAACAAGATAGCCTCGAATACACCCATCGATCAAATTGTTCGAGAGCTGTTGACAGCCACAGGCGGGACTTTTGAAAACCCTGCCACCAATTTTTATCAAGTTGAACTCGCTCGCTTGAAGCTCGCAGAAAACGTGGCCCAAACATTCATGGGAATACGAACGCAATGCGCTCAATGCCATAACCATCCGTTCGATCGATGGACGATGAATGATTATTATGGTTTCGCTGCCTTTTTTTCCCAAGTTGGTCGCAAGCAAGGTGAGGACTACCGCCAACTTTTGATCTTCAACAGCGGAAGCGGCGAAGTCAATCATCCCGTGAGTGGGGCTATCGTTCAGCCAAAATTCTTAGGCGGTATCACTCCTGATGTAAACGGCAAGGACCGACGAGAGATCTTGGCCAGCTGGATTACAAGCACAGAAAATCCCTACTTTTCCAAGAGCATTGCGAACCGCATTTGGGCTCACTTTACGGGGGTCGGAATTGTCAATCCGGTCGATGATTTCCGAGCCAGCAATCCACCAAGCAATCCTGAATTGCTCGATGAACTCGCCATGCATCTTGTCGAATACCAATTCGATACCAAACGCTTGGTTCGAGACATTTGCAATTCGAAGACGTATCAACGTTCGTGCACGCCGAACGAGCAAAACCAGCAAGACGAACGAAACTACTCTCATGCAATCGTACGAAGAATTCCATCCGAGAGCATGCTCGACTGTATTTCGCAAGTAACGGAGACCAAGGAGAAATTTCGTGGGCTTCCGATCGGTGCACGAGCGGTCCAGATTGCCGACGGGGCGACAAGTAACTATTTTCTAAGATCGTTTGGACGCAGCCAGCGAACAACTGTTTGCGCCGATGAGGCTACGACGGATCCCTCTTTGTCACAAGCCCTGCATTTGATCAATGGTAACGCAACGAGTGGGAAAATAAATCAAGGCGCACTCTTAAAAAAGTGGAAAGAGTCCGGCCTCAATAAGGAAGCGGTCATTGAGAAAATATACATTCGCTGCCTGAGCCGAAAGCCAACGGAGTCCGAGCAAGCGAATTTAATGAGGCTCATTGTCGATTCCGCCAACGAAGACCAGGGATTGCACGACGTCTTCTGGGCCATTTTGAATAGCCGCGAGTTTATATTCAATCATTAGAGTTAGCAGAGAAGAACCACCTTCAATGAATTCAGGCCATTTCCCATTGAACAGTCTGCTCCAACTTGTGCAGACTGTTGTACGTTGTTCGAAAGTCGTTCTTGCGTTTGCGTCCACGATCGGCCCAATTTTCGCAATGGACGAACCTGTCAAAATCACTTACGAAGACCATATCAAAACTATCTTTCGCGAGCATTGTACCTCCTGTCACAATGCGAACGACAAGAAGAGCGGGCTCGCTCTTGATACTTACCAGGCGGTTCTGACTGGCGGTAGCGGCGGAGAAGTAGTCGCGGCTGGCGATCTGGACTCATCGCGATTGTTTGGCTTGACTGCACACAAAGAGCAGCCGTACATGCCGCCTAACCAAGACATGATTCCACTCGCGAAGGTGGTTTTACTGAAGTCCTGGATCGAACAAGGCATGCCTGAAAACAGCGGGTCGGTCACACAGAAACCAAAGGCCAACTCAGCGGCCTTGGGAATCGTGTCTTCAGCCAGGCCCGAGGGAGCGTTGCCCATGCCGGTCTCCATGATCAAGCAGACGCCATTTTATACGTCACGTGCCGCAACAATCTCCGCGCTAGCAGCTAGCCCATGGTCACCCCTCGTGGCTGTCGGTGGGCAATTTCAAGTTGCCCTTTACCATAGTGAATCAGGACAGTTGCAGGGAATCATTCCATTCCCTGAGGGCGAGCCACAGTCCATCACTTTTTCCCGCGATGGACGACTCATTCTGATCGCTGGCGGACGACATAGCGCTGCTGGATATGCCGCTCTCCACGAGATAGCTTCGGGCAACCGATTGACCCGAGTGGGTGATGAACTGGACATCGTTTTTGGGGCAGATATCAGCGATGACAATCGATTGATTGCGATAGCGGGCCCCCAAAAAATGGTTCGCGTCTTTGAGACTCTAACGGGCAATTTGAAATACGAACAAAAGAAGCATACGGACTGGATCTACTGCGTACGGTTTAGCCCTGACGGATTGCTTTTGGCAACTGCTGATCGTGCGAGCGGATTAGTGGTTTGGGAATCGCAAACCGGCCGGTTGTTTCAGGAATTGCCTGGGCATAAAGGTGAGGTACGCTCCATTGCGTGGCGTCCAGATTCCCAGGCACTTGTCAGCGGATCATTAGACGGCACCCTGAAAATGTGGGATATGAACGAGGGAAAGTTGATCAAGTCATGGGACGCTCATGTCGGTGGTGTAGGCGCCGTAGCCATCTGCAACGACGGGACCATTGCGTCCACGGGTCGCGACAACAAAGTCAGAGTTTGGGATGGATCGGGCAACGCGGCTGGCGAAATGCCATCGCTCGTTGAGGCCGGACATGAGATCGCGATCACCGCCGATAGCAAGCAGATCGCGGCCGGAGACTGGGCCGGAAATGTTCGCCTTTGGCAACGCGCATCTCCCACCGATGAAAAAATTTTGTTTGCAAACCCAGTTCCGTTGGAACAGTCGTTGGCGTTGGCAAAGGAACGCCTCCATCAATCGCAAACGGCGGCTCAATTGGCCCATTCTGAATTTACAACAATTCAGTCACAACAAACGTTGACGCAAAAACTACTGAGCGATATCCAAATGCAAATCGCATCCTCTACAACGGAGCTGCAGTTAGTTTCAGAACAATCGGCCCAGCTCAAATCACAATCCGATTCGATCGTTTCCCAAATTGCTGCGAAGGCGTCTGAGTTTGCAATTATTCAAGCATCAAAAGCGGGAAGGGCCAATCAACTCAAAGCAGCGGCCGAAGCAAAGAAGTTGGCTGACGATGCCATAGCCTCATTGCAATCGCAACGATCGGCTCCAGGTGCAGATCTAGTAGGTATCGACCTGCAGCTCGAAAAGCGAACCGTTCACTCGCAGGCACAAGCCGAGGCAATCATTAGATTTCAAACCGAATTGCAAGCCATCAGTGACGACTACAGTGCTCGCGAAAGGCAGAATTCCGAATGGAACACCGCCTTTGATGCCAAGAACAAGGAGTTTGCAGCGGCTACAGCAACCTTCCAGGAAGTAATTGCAACCAAAGCAGCTGCAGAACAAAAAGTTGGACCGGCTTCGGCTGCATTGCAAACGGTAAAGGAAGCGATGCCTCCGGCTCAAGCCAAGTTCGATGCAGCCAATCTCGCAGTTGTTGCCGCACAACGAATGGTTGACGGTCTGCAATCGGATATTAAACGCTTTTTAGCATTACCCGCTCAAATGGCTTCCACGAAAATTTCTATCGAACAAGCGATTGCGACTGCTCTTACTCAAGTTAAGCCCGCAGAAGACAACGTCGCTGCGGCTAAATCGCAACTTGAAACCGTGAGTGGTGAGATCGCAAAACTCGAACAGCAGTTGGCTGGGCTTCAAGCGATGATCGAAGCCGAGAAGTCAAAACGAATCACGTTCCAATCCGAATTGACTTCGAAGCAACAAGCAGAAAACGCGATTCGCGATCAAATGCAACAAAGCGAAGCGGAGCTTGCTAATGCTGCCCTGCAGCTGCAACTGTTTGAGAAGGCGTTTGGGAAAAAGGGATTGTAGAACAGTTGTCCTCAACTGCTCCCGCCCAGTGTCGCACCCGGCTGGCTCGTCGCTCAAAGTCGCACCCGGCAGGTGCGACCTACCGTAGGCCGCAACTGCCGGGTGCGACTGTTCCGAACGGAGTACCAGTTCGACTCATCCAATTGTCCGACAATTGATCTACTCTGCGATTACAGCGACTTCAAATACTCGAGCAAGTCGCTCTTTTCGTTCTCAGTCAACGCATTCGGATAGTCATGGCCAGCAGCCGATTTCCCAAATTGAGTCGTGTCGAAATACCATCGTCGTTCCGCTGGCCGCAACCGTTTTGGCATTTCACTCGTTGAATCAATGCTGAGCCCCATCTTTTCGGTATCTAGTCCTAACTCGGTTCGACGCCAAAGAATGGGACGCTCGTCCGGATGCAACATGTGCCAGAGCGTCGGAACACTTCCATTATGCAAATAGGGGGCAGAGGCCCATACGCCATCGAGAGGTGGGGCGACATAGCCGTCCACAACGGAAATAGTATCCTGCCCGCCGAAGTTAGCAAACCAACTCTTTCCATAGTGTTCGCGATGTAGTGGGCTGAGTGCGTCCAGCCGGACTCGATCGGTTCCTAACTCCTCGATTGGAATACGCAACTCTGGGTAATTCGCTTTCTCGCCATAGGTTCCGTGGCAGGAGGCACAGTTATTTAAAAAGACGTGTTCGCCACGATGGGATTTAGCATTGTCTATAGGTAGTGGGTACTTTGGAGGTCGTAACTCGGAAATGAATTCATAGACTTGGCGGAAGTCGTTTTCCCAGCTTTTGAATTGCTCTGGGCCATTCTGCCGAACGAGCATGAACTGCATAAGGCCTCGGTGACCTTTTTCGGCAAAACCATCAATGTAAATGTGATGCTTTCGATGGAAGTGCCACCACGGAGGAGCATCCATGTCGTGGTGGACCATCTCAGCCGGCGAACGTTTGACATGTATGTTTAGGTCTTTGTCTCTAAAATTCATCAGCGCCACACCGAACATGACCGCGTTGCTGGAGCCTACCGTCTTTCCAAGTGGCATGAACACGGAACCAATATCCATATTCCCTAGTGGCATTTTGTTAGACAGTTTGATTTTTCGAACCTGCTCGGTCAGCGTCTCGAGTGCATAAGTTGTATTTGGAGCACCTGGGTAAGTTGCACCGAAGAGATTGCCGCCATGGCAAGAAAAGCAGTTCATCACATACTGCTTGTCTTTTGACACGACGTACTGAAGCGGTTTGGTCGGATCGTCAGGGCGCGGTGAAAGTCCATACGCGGTCCACGTGTCGATTCGGGATTTGGATACTAAAGGTGCGTCCGAAAGACTCCATGCATGGTCGAGCCCATCCAGTTTCGCGAGAACAGCTTCATCGAAGTCAGCGGGGAGATACGTTTTTTCAACCAAATTGTGATAACCAGCTTTGGCATCCGCGGACATGCTTACCCAAAGTGATTGATATTGCTTTTGCAAGCTATCGCGGATCTGCAAGGCATCGTTACGGCTTGCCAAACTAGGTCCATCCGCAAGCGCAGCAACTGCCGGCAATAATACGAACCATGCGATGAGCAAGTTTTTAAAAAAGTGGAACATCAGTATGCACACGCTTGAATTAGGAAATCCTCGAGGTCATCCCCAGACTAGTTGCATTTTAGCGAACTGGAAAGCCGTGTGCACCCCTTTCGAAGCCCGATCAGTTAGACGCATTGGATCAAGGGCGATTTGGGCTCCTCTCAATCCGTGCCAGGTTGCAACTGCTACGACCGCTACGATCATTGCAATTCGCGTTGTCTTCTACCAAAATCGATGTCAATAGTGTCGTTACAATGCCGTTTGCACTTTGTCGAAGTTAGCGTTATACGGAGTGATTATTCTGGTCTGGGCGCGGTCCTGCGCGTCACACCGCCCAGGGGGCCATGCTACTTTCGATTCGAACTATTCCATGACAGATTTAGTCAAAGCCATCATTCAGGGTATCGTCGAGGGATTGACTGAGTTCTTACCGATCAGTTCGACGGCACACATCGTCATCGCCCAAGAATTCCTCGGCATGGATCGGACGGACCATTTTTGGAAAATGTTTACCGTGTTCATTCAACTCGGTGCGATCCTGGCTGTTGTCGCCTATTTTTGGCAGCGACTGGCAGGTTTTGTCGCTTCGTTTGCTGGTGCTGGATTGAGGGGCGAGGATGGCGCTTCGGCCAAGTCGAAGTGGTTCAAACACCCTTTGTCATTGGTTCTGATCAGTTTTGTAGTAACTGCAGTACCTTGCTTTTTGATCGACAAGATGATCGGCGAAAACTTGGAAAGTCTCAGAATGATCGCCATTGCTCTAATCGTTGGTGGATTCGCAATGTACTTCATCGATCTCTATTGCAGCAAACGAACGACGACTGAAAAAATCGATGAAGTGAACTTGAAGCAGGCGATTGTGATCGGTCTGGCTCAGATCTTGGCGGCAGCGTTTCCTGGCACCAGCCGCTCGATGTCAACCATAGCAGGCGGTCAGCTCATGGGGCTTTCGCGAAGCACTGCGTTGGAGTTTAGTTTCTTTCTTTCGATCCCGGTCATGATAGCGGCCGCCAGCTACAAACTGCTCAAGCACATACTCAGCGATGGAATGCCGTCCGGTGGACAATGGACAGCTCTTTCTGCAGGCTTCATTACCAGCTTTCTAGTTGCCTTTGTCGTGATTGCGTGGTTTATGAACTGGGTTCGCAAACATGGATTTACACCATTTGCGATCTATCGCGTTATCGCGGGTGCTGCCTTGCTTTGGTGGGACAGTTACAGCCATCGCGTCCAATAGCACGACGCGCAAATCGTTGGCGACGACGAGACGGCGAAGGCAGAATGGGGACGCATCGCTTTTTCCAAATTGAGCTGTTTCCCCTTTGATGCGTTCCGAGACATTACTCAAATGAATCACCTAGCCTATCGTGTTATGTTGGTAAACGTTAGTGATCGATTGACGAATAAAACAACACCTTCCTTGAATCCAATCTGGTCGCTAACCAATGACACATTGTGCCTAATGTTCACTTTGATGGGCGAGCGATATTTAACCATGCCTCAGTGAACATCGAGTTTGCCCGCGATTCCGGTGCAGAAATTGCGAAGGCAATGCTTGCCAAACAATCGATTGTATTTGCTCACGTCGATTGGGCACAGATGTATTTTCCGCGAAGGTGGTTTCCGTTGAACCGATCATGAATTTCACTCTCGACGAATTAGTCCAAAAGACTGAAACAACCTTTACCGGGCATCTTCCATAGGGGCATAGGGGGAGACGCAGATAAGTGACGGAGACGGAACTACAGAAAGGGGACGGAAAGGCAGAAAGGGGACGCAGCTGCGTCCCCTTTGCTGCGTCACGGCAGTTGGCGAAACATGCGGCGGCGAAGGCGGTTATCGATTCGTTAGAAGCATAAATTCGCCGCCTGTTCAATGTGAAAGCAGGAGCGATGATGGGCGACAGTGGCTGAAGACTCACAACAATTCAATCGCGAATCCCGAATCCCGGGTTTGACCCCAACCTGTCTCTACCCCCCGGGTTTGACCCCAACCTGTCTCTACCCCAACCTGTCTCTACATTAGGTCGGTTCGACAAAACTTCTATTGACATCTACTCCGATGCTTGCCGAGAGCGTTACTAGAAGCTATGGAACTAGCTCGAATTCGCACATCTTTGGTCGTCATTTCGCAAGCCGATTCGGTCGTTGTCTCCCAATTTTTGATGAGCAACGGTTTAGATACAACCCATCTACGAAGGTACTCCATGACGATTGCTTGCGTGATGATTCTACACTTTTGCGAGTCCTGCTATCAATACATCCCGATGGATGTCCACCGGGTTGTTTTCCGATATTTTTGAACTTGAGTGGCGGGTGGGAATGGTTATTTCGGCTCTGTATAGGTAGACGCACTAGATCCATTTATTTTTTTGTTCCCCGTTCTTAGGATCCTTTCCATGAGTAACTCCGTTTTCACCCAATTTCAACGCTTATTTCACAAACTCTCGACTACAAAGTCCCCGCGGGTTTCAAAGATGAAGCAAAGGCGAAAGCGAACTCTCTTTGCTCCTGAACAATTGGAGAATCGCAGTTTGATGGCCGGGGATCTGGCTGGTGTAATAGTCAATGACGCAAACTCTAATGGTATTGTCGACAAAACAGATCCGGGATTGGCTGGTTGGACAGTTTTCGTCGACACCAACAACGACGGCCTCTTAACTGCCGGCGAGCGGTCAACGACATCAGATGTAAAAGGAAAGTATGCAATCGTCGGTCTTCCAGCTGGCACGATAACAGTGTACGAACAAGTGCAAACCGGGTACAAGCCAGCGACTGGCTTCACAAACCATCAGACTATTACCATACGCGACAATAGAGTCGAAAAAGGGGACTTCCTAAATGCAACTGCGCCGATTGGCCAGGTCACTGGAACAACCTTCATTGACAACAACGCAAATGGAATCAAGGAACCTGGCGAGCACGGGCTTGCTGGCTGGACCATGTTCGTCGACTCCAACGCCGACGGACTCCTAAATGTAGGTGAAATTTCTACAATCACCGCGGTCGACGGTAGTTTTACGCTGTCAAACGTGCCGTCTGGACCTGCGACCGTCTATGAGATTCCACAAGGTGGCTATGGACCAACCACAGCAGGTTTGTTTCCACTCGACACCGCTGTCAAGTTCCATCAGGTGATTGTGCCCTCGGGTGCTCCAGTGAATTCCGACTTTGCAAACGTGGTCGTTTCGGTTGGGACGATTCAAGGAAACGTATGGAATGACGCAAATGGAGATGGTATCCACCAAGCCACTGAGGCGGCCCTTGCAGGACGGCCTGTATTCGTGGACTTGAATGGAAACGGTATCCAGGATGTCGGTGACCCTTTGCGCACTTCCGATGCCAACGGGGCTTACTCGTTTGTCAATATCCAGTCTGGCAGCTATAGCATCGTCGAAGTGCTCCCGGTTGGATTCATAGCATCGATTGGCCATCCATCGTCGACAAGCGTCTTTGTTTCCTCCGGAAGCACAAGTACGATCGACTTCTTTAACCTCGTTCCGGTCACCGGTTCCATTCGCGGCAACGTTTTCAACGATGTGAATTCGGATGGCGTATTGACTGCACCTGAGCCGGGCCTAGCGGGCTGGAAAGTCTTCGTCGATTCCAATGCAAATGGTGTACTGGATGTAACAGACCCGCAAGCCACAACGGACGCTGTTGGCAATTACGGGATTACTGGTGTTCCTTACGGTACGGCATCGATTCGATTGGTAACCCATGCCGGATATACTTCCACGTCGCCAGCATCTATCAGCACTTTGTTGCTAAACGGCGAGAATCGTGTGGGGGTCAATTTCGGGAATCACGAACCGTTCGACTTCTCCTTAAGCGGTATCGTTTTCAATGACTCCAACAAAGATGGCTTGCGAGACCCGAGCGAAATTGGAGTGAGCGGTGTTACTGTCTTCATTGATGCAAACGCCAATGGCATCCTCGATACGGGCGAGCCCTCCATCGTATCGTCGGTGGATTTGTTTTTTACTCCAACCGTTAACGAGATCGGCACTTATGCATTTACGCACTTGGCACGCGGCACCTACAACATCGTTGAAATAGTACCCGCCCTTTTATCTGGGACTCCCGCTGCAGCTCGAACCAAAACAGTAACGATTGGTCCCAATAGTCCGGCAGATGTCAATTTCGCTGACCAATACCGCCCCAATGAAATCCATGGCGTTGTTTACGACGACACAAACGCAAACCATGTGTATGATGCCAACGAATACGCTCGTCCAGGCGTTACCGTCTTTATCGACTTAAACCGCGATGATATTTATCAAGCCGATGAGCCTACGACCGTCACTGGCGCAGACGGTTCGTATTCGTTCACTGGCCTGACACCTGGCGCTTACATTGTCCGCGAAGACCACAGTTCACCCAGCGGTCCACACACGTATCCGACCACTGGAGGTGGGATTCTGTGGCCCGCCGGTGTAAGCCACCCAATGATCGGGAACGTGACACCGACGAGCATTACCACATCGCTCGAATATGGTCAAAGCTACTTGCAGACAGTAACGCTTACCTTGCCGGGCACTGGAACCCTAACGAATTTGGTCGATGTATTCCTGTTGTTTGATGATACCGGCAGCTTTACAGCAAACAGTCCCATTGTTCGAGCTGCATTTCCAACCATCATCAGCTCATTGCAGACCTCTCTGCCCGGTATCGATTTGGGCTTCGGCGTCGGTCGATTTGAGGAGTACGGCAACTTTGCTGCGGAGTTCGGAACAGGACGTCCATTCATTTTGAATCAACCTATCGTCGCTTCGAGCACCACCGGTTCGTTGGCCGCAATCCAATCAGCCTTGAATCGCGTTGCGCCTGGCTATGGTGGAGATCAACCTGAGACCGATATCGAAGCTCTCTATCAACTTGTTACCGGATCCGGCTTCGATGGAAATGGAAACGGCACAGTGTCGGATAGCGGACCAGCAGGCCTATCTTCGACGCAAGTCAATCCAGGAATTAGCGGGGACGTCCCAAGCTTTGCATCCTTTACAGTCGATACTGCAAATGGTGGAATCGCACCGAGCGGCAACGTTGGCGGTGGTGGATTCCGAGCAGGAGCTTTGCCCATCGTTTTGTTGGCGACCGATACGGGCTTCGCTTATCAACCCAAGGGTGAGACAAGCATCGTCGGTACCGGTGGAGTCACCTTGCCATTGAGCTCATTGACTCAAACATCGCGACCGACGACACCATTTAATTCAGGTGCTGGGATCCAGGAAACGGTGACCGGGCTCAATGCTTTGGGAGCTTTGGTCATCGGCCTTGGAACCAATCCGTTAGCCACCATCGATCCACGACAAGGCCTCGAGTCACTGTCCAAATTGACTGGTGCTGTCAACCGATCGACCACCACCATTGCTAACGGAACACCAGACCCCGTCTCGCCTGGAGATCCGTTCTACTTCCAGATCGGTGCTGGTTTCGGATCAACCGTTGCTGACGGAGTGATCAATGCAATTCAGAATGCAGTCACCAATGTAGCCATGGATATCACTGTTCGAGCATCGGACCCGAGGGTGCAAGTCATCAACCACTCCGGAACGCGAATCGGCGTTGGGGCTGGCCAAACCGCATCTTTCGACTTGGAGTTTATTGGGGATGGCAAGCCTCACCGCTTTGATTTGGAGTTCATTCGGGCTGGTACGAATGTTGTCCTCGGCTCCATTCCTGTAGTGCTCGGTACGCCAGTTGTTGGAGAAGGATACAGCTATGACGAACTAGAGGACGGTGAAATTCATCAGTCATCGCACTTCGGCAACTACGTCGCCAACGTGGCTCCAAGCTTTGTGAGTGGCTCCAACGTAACTGTTCTTGAGGACGCGGGTACGCAATCGGTTGTTTCCTGGGCGACCAGCATTAGCGCTGGACCTGCTATCGAGTCTCGCCAAACCGTCAACTTCATCGTCAGCAATGACAACGCAGCTCTCTTCAGTACACCACCAGCGATTTCTGCTGATGGAACTCTTACATTTACACCTGCACCGAATGCCAACGGCATCGCCACAGTGCTCGTCCAATTGCACGACAATGGCGGTGTGGGATTCAGTGGTGTCGATTCAAGTGCTCCACAGACTCTGATGATTTCAGTGACTGCCATCAACGATGCGCCGGTTGCAACCAACGACAACTACGGTGCTCTTTCCAATAGCACGATGAACGTTGCGGCTAGCGGTGTGCTTGCCAACGATTCGGACGTCGATAGCGCTTCATTGACTGCACAACTTGTGGCGGCCCCGGCACACGGGACGGTCTCGCTCCAACCGGACGGATCATTCTCTTACACGCCGACCCCTGGTTACACAGGCAACGATAGTTTCACGTACAATGCATTCGATGGATTGCTCGCATCCAACGTCGCCACAGTTGCCATCAAGGTAACTGGTGCGAATAGCGCACCGGTTGCGGTCAATGATGTGTTCACGACTGCGGAAGATGCTACGCTGACCGCAGCTGCACCCGGCGTACTAAACAATGATACTGATGCGGACGGCGATCCATTGAGTGTCATCGGTGTAACCACGACCACCCACGGTACGTTGTCTCTCAACGCCAACGGTACATTTAGCTACGTGCCTGCTCCGAATTTCAATGGAGTCGATGGCTTTTCCTACAAGGTGAACGACGGAACCCTGAACTCCAATGTGGCTAATGTTGTCATCAATGTCTCTCCAGTCAACGATGCTCCAGTAGCAGTTGCTGAAAGTTTCAACGCCACTGAAGATACGGTGCTCAACATTGCTGCTCCTGGAGTCTTGGCCAACGACACGGATGTCGATGGCGATGTCTTGAGTGCATTGGTTGTCACTGGGCCATCACATGGAACATTGACTTTGGGATCAACTGGCTCGATTACTTATACCCCGGCTGCCAACTTCAATGGGGCAGATGGTTTTTCATACAAAGCAAACGATGGATCGGTTGACTCGAATGTGGTAGTGGTGGCAATCTCGGTTGCCGCAGTGAATGATGTACCGGTAGCCAACAACGACACTTTTTCGACCAATCAAAACACTGCATTCAATGTCGCTGCACGCGGCGTATTGCTAAATGACACAGATGCAGACGGCGATGTGCTCACTTCAGCCGTTGCAACGGCACCAACCAGCGGAACGTTGACATTGAATGCGGACGGATCATTCCGTTACACGCCTAATCTCAATTTCACCGGCACGGATACATTTACCTATCGAGCTTCGGACGCGGTCTCAGCCTCGGCGATTGCAACGGTAAGTGTGACGGTTGTTCCGGTCATTCCACCAACCAAGTTCTTTGTTACGGATGCGACGCTCGGCTCTACGTTTAAGTACGCAGCCGATGGAACCGCGATTTCTAACTTTGCGTTGAATCGTTCAGGAAACAAACCGCGTGGAATTGCGTCTAACGCAACCGGGACGACACAATGGGTCATCGACTCCAGTGGATTCGTATTCGTCTACGACAACTCAGGTACCTTGCTCGGATCTTGGCAACCGCAAAACGTTGGCAAACCAGAAGGGGTTACCGTATGGGGCAACGACCTCTGGCTGGTCGATCCAATCCAAGACAAGGTATTTAAGTTCACCGGTGGAGCACTACTACGCACCGGTAAAATCAACGCAACCTCGAATTTCGCGCTCAACAGCGGGAATTTGAATTCAACCGACATCGTCACGGACGGAGCACATTTGTGGGTCGTCAATGATATCGTCGGAGTGGACAAAGTATTCCGCTACACAGTGGGCGGAACAGTCGAAGGGAGCTGGGCGCTATCGAATACAGATCCGAGCCCCTCCGGCATCACCGTCGATCCAAACAATGTAAATCACATTTGGGTAGTGGATGCTAGTACACGTAGCGTTTACCAGTACAACGGTGGCACCGCAGTTTTGTCAGGAAGCCTAGAGCCAAGCACATCGTTTGCCTTGGCTGCGACTGACACCAACCCGCAAGGCATCGCCGACCCAACGGACGGTTCTTCGCCAAGTGGCTCAAAATCGAGGGGTGTCTCTCATAACTTTTTGCTCCCCAACGATGTCAATGACGATGGAGAGCTATCGCCGCTCGACGCGCTTGCCGTAATTAACAAAATTAATCGAGGAGACGACGACACGGCATCGACTGATTCTGTCTTCCAGGATGTAGACGACGACTCGCTTGTCACACCTCTGGATGCCCTGATTCTGATCAATGCGCTCAATGCCAAGATTTCATCACCAACTCAAACGTTGTCTCAGTCCTCGACGTTGAAAGACGCGGTCACTGGAGCCCGAGTTCGTGCCGAGTTGGAGATCGATGAAGAGCAATTAGAGTTTCAAATCCGAATTGATAATGCACCAACGTCGACTTCATTTCCTGTCATGTTGAATGACCTTGTCTTGGGCCAGATCATGACCGATAGCCGTGGTCGAGGGTATCTTGTACTAGGTGAAGGGGACGACAACCAGCAACACCTGCCATTACCTCAGGGCTTGACGAGCCTGACTTCAGACATGGAGTTGATCATTGGAGACCTTGTCCGAGGCAAACTCTCTCAAGTTGCTAAGATCGAAACGAACACACCTTCGCCTTCGAATCAGCAAATGCAGTTGATTGCTAAGTTTGAGGTTGTGGATGGCGTAAAGCGGTCGCTCGAGTACGAGCAAGAAATTGAAAATGGTGTTTCGAAACGCAAGCTTGTGGCGAGCATCGAAAGGGCGAAACCGAACACATCATTTGATGTTAGCGTCGCCAATATTGTCGTGGGCAAAATCGTTACCGACTCACATGGTAAGGGAGTTTTGCGGCTATCGTCAATTCTAAAAGATGGCGAAAGCTTGATTCCGACAACTCTTCCAACAGTGGTCGAGTCGACAACCGTGGCGATCGGTACAGTGAAAGCACAGCTCAAACTCGACAAGGATTAAGTTCGCAGGCTAGCCGTTGATTTAGCATGTGGAAACGTAGCGAAACTCGTCAAGAGTTTCGAGCACGACAACGCAACGGGCGTTGTTTGTCCCAATCTGGTTACAGATGCTTCCAACTCCCCCGTCGTAACTTCGTGGTGTCTAAGCAACACTACGCAAGAAAAATATCGTTAGGCCTGAAATACCTACCAGACCATGAGGTTTTTAATCGGGTATAATTCATAGCTTTTCGCCGAGAATGTGTTTATAACGAATCTAGGCACCCAGTGCGGTAACCTCTTTTAAGCGGGTTCGATCCAGATCGTAACGAATCGCTTGGAAGCCATCCTTGCAAACCTACCCAACTACTGCTCGGGTCTCGGCGCATGTTCAGCATGTCACTTCGACTGAAAACCGTTTTCGATGGATTCTTATCAGACTTGTGTCATGTGATGTATCGTATTGCTTTGGTGGGCAGCATCCTTGTCATTTTGACTGCCGTAGCGTTGCGTGCTCTGCGTGCTCAAGGGGATACGCTCAATGATTCAGGGGAGGCCACTTTCCGACAGAAGGTTTTGCCGATTTTGCAGCGACGCTGTTACGGCTGCCATAGCCATTCATCGGGCGTTATTGAGAGCGAGCTGGCATTGGACTGGAAATCTGGTTGGGCGAATGGCGGCTCGCGCGGCCCCGCTATTGAACCAGGAGTCCCAGCTCAAAGTTTGCTTCTCAAGGCGATTCGACATGAGCTGCCGGATCTTAAGATGCCGGAAGAGCCGTTGCCTGAGACGGAAGTCCTTCAAATCGAGACGTGGATAGCCCAGGGTGCTTTTGATGATCGAGTTGCAATACCAACTCAAGAGCTGACTAAACCTCGGGATTGGTGGTCATTAAAACCACTTTCCAAGACAGACCCGCCGCCCGGCGAATTCTCAAATCCGATTGATGCTTTCATCTCAGCTAGGCTGAAGGAAAGCAAATGGACTCTATCGGGGAGAGCCAACCGACGTACACTCATTCGTCGACTCTCTTTCGATCTCACTGGACTTCCTCCCTCTCCCGAAGAAGTACGTGCTTTTGAATCCGACACGGACGACCGAGCCTACGAACGGTTAGTCGACCGACTGCTCGCATCAGAACGATATGGCGAACGTTGGACTCGGCATTGGCTTGACGCGATTCATTTTGCCGACTCGCATGGATATGAGCATGACATTGGACGCGACCATGCGTGGCCTTATCGCGACTACCTGATCGATGCGCTCAATCAAGATAAACCATGGTCTCGTATGATTCGGGAACAGCTAGCAGCCGATTACTTTTTCCCCGATCAGACGCAGCTTGTTCCGGCATTGGGTTTTCTGGGCGCAGGTACATTTGATCTTAGTACCTTCAGCACCGCTCCGGTTACCTTTGATTACTTGGATCGCGATGACTTAGTGACTCAGACGATGGCGGCGTTCACCAGTACGACGGCCAACTGCGCTCGATGCCATGAACACAAATTCGACCCTATTTCGCAGGAGGACTACTATAGTTTGCAGGCGGTTTTCTCCGGGATCATTAAGGGCGATGTTTCTTATGATGCATCGGCGGATGTTGCAGCGCGTCGACGCGAGCTTCAAAACTTGTGGAATGCAGCCACCGCCCGCAACGGCGAGATCTTGCTTTCGCCCGTGAATGAACCGCAAATCATGGAAAGTCTTGCGAACCTAATGCAACAAGCAAAGTGGCAAACGCTAGAGATCGCTAGTTACGTATCAACCGACGGAAGTACTTTGACACGTGAGCAAGACGGTAGCTTGCTTGCGTCCGGAAACAATCCAGAGCGAGACACCTATGTTTTGACATCCTCATGTTCTTTGGAACAAGTCAGCGCGCTGCGTTTAGACGTATTAGCCAACCCAGCGCTTCCTATGAATGGCCCCGGACGATGCCATAATGGAAATCTGCACCTCTCGGAAATCGAAGTCTTTGTATTCGAACCGACCAATCCCAAGGCGACTCCAGTCAAGCTAAAGCATGCGACTGCGGATTTCAACCAAGATAGTTGGGGAATTGAGCGAGCGATCGATGGAGATCCCAAAACGGCTTGGGGAATCCATCCATCGGTTGGAAAATCGCACTACGCCGTCTTTGAATTGGAAGAGCCCGTTTCGATTTCGCCGAGTGCTAGAGTTTCGATTGTTCTAAAACAGCTTCATGGAGGCTCCCATTTAATCGGTTCCCTCCGATTATCGGTCACTGCAAACGACCCGAAGCTGATTCATGCAAAACCGATCGCGGTGGAGCTAGTTCTTCAGAAGAATCCCGATCTTACCCCCAGCAATTGGGAGAGGCTCAACCAAGAAGAGCGTATTGAAATTGCATCGCACATCTTGAAGGCCCGGGCATTGCAGCAGATGTCGAAACTCCCCTCGCCTTCGCGAGTCTATGCCGCAGGCGGCAAGGTTGAGATTCCACAGGGAAACGGCGCGTATCAGGCCATGAGCATCAATTCTCCGAAAACCGTTCATGTGTTACATCGCGGGGACTTCGATAAACCGCGCGATGCAGTCGGGCCAGGTGGATTGAGCGTCTTGAATGAACTGAAGAGCCGTTTTGATACGACGGAACTGGAAGGGGAATCAGCTAGGCGAGCCCAGCTTGCTCAATGGATCGCCGACAAGAACAACGTGCTGACTTGGCGAAGTGTTGTAAATCGTGTTTGGCATCATCATTTTGGACGCGGACTTTGTGATACACCCAGTGATTTCGGGCGGATGGGTGGCGTGCCTTCGCATCCCGAATTGCTCGATTGGCTCGCAGTTTGGTTTCGTGACGACGCGGAGGAATCAATAAAAGCCCTTCATCGTTTGATTGTGACCAGTGAAACGTATTGCCAAGTCTCCGAGGGTTCCCAGTTGGGAATTCAAATCGACTCGGACAATCGATTGCTATGGCGACAAAATCGACAACGCTTGGACGCTGATGCGATTCGAGACTATGTCCTGTTTGCGAGTGGTCAATTAGATCTTAAGATGAGAGGGCCAGGAGTACAACATTTTCGCCAAAGCAAAGGCCCGCAAGGTACTCCCGTGCTGGATTATCAAGCCTTTGACTGGAATAGCGCAGCAGGTCGAAGACGCAGCATTTATCGCTACGTTTGGCGCGGCATCGCCGACCCGTTTACGGAAGCCCTCGATTTTCCAGATCTCGGATTGCTCTCTCCTGTGAGAGGTTTCTCAGCATCCTCACTACAAGCGTTGTCACTTCTTAACAACGACTTCATTCTTCACCATTGCCAATCTATGGCAACGCAACTTGAGGTTTCCCTGCCTGACGTAAGCAGTCGCGTTCAAGAGTGTATTTGGCTTCTGTGGGGACGCCAACCGAACCCCCTTGAGTTGCAGGAATTGAGTGACTTTGTTCATACACACAGTCTTGCGGAGATATGTAGAGTCCTCATGAATAGCAACGAATTTCTTTTTGTGGACTAATGCATGACATCCAATCATTCACCCAATCCTGCAATCGACAAGGCCTTTTTTTCGCGGCTTAATCGACGCCAAATGCTATGTAACGCTGGCAGCAGCTTCGGGAGCCTTGCACTTTCACAAATGCTAGTGAGAGATGGGATTGCGAGCAGCTTGCAACATCACCATGCGAAAGTGAAGCGAGTCATTCAGTTGTTCATGACTGGGGGTGCAAGCCCAATGGATTTGTTTGACTATAAACCCGAACTGGAAAGATTGCATGGACAAATGCTTGGTCCCAAGGACAAGCCAGAAGGGTTTACGGCGCCAGCCGGAGCGATCATGAAAAGCCCTTTCGCGTTCGCTCAACATGGCCAATGTGGTCGATGGGTGAGCGAGTTGTTTCCCGAGCAGGCAAAGCTTGTCGACGAAATGGCATTCTTAATGGCTATGACGACGAAGACAAATGTGCATGGCCCAGGGACCTTTATGATGAACAGCGGTTTTTTGCTGCCAGGTTTTCCCTGCATGGGTGCATGGATCTCCTACGCATTAGGGAACATTGCGGATAACTTACCGACGTTTATCGTGCTACCTGATCCAAAAGGGCTGCCGTACAACCAAAAGGCATGCTTCAGTTCAGGCTTCCTACCTGCAGTACACCAAGGAACCGTCATTCCTGTCACGTCCACTTCCCAGCAGTTGCCGGATTTGGTAGCCAGTTCAAAATTTGAGTTCGCCAATCGTCATGAAAAATCCGATAGTCTGGCACTCTTGAGTCGGCTCAATGCAAGCCATGCAATGTTGCGTCCGGACGACTCACGGTTGGAAGCACGAATGTCCAGTTATGAGTTGGCTGCGAAGATGCAACTGTCTGCGCCAGAAGCCTTTGATATCGCATCCGAGCCCGAGTACATCCGGAAAAGTTACGGTCTTGATGCCCCCGCAACGGAAGACTTCGGGCGACGCTGTCTTCTGGCTGCGAGACTTGTGGAACGCGGCACTCGGTTCGTGCAGGTATGGAGCGGCCCCCAGGGTGCTACTGGAAACTGGGACAATCATGGGAACATCCAAACGGAATTGCCACCGATGGCGATCAGCGTTGACCGACCGATTACAGCATTGCTCCGCGATTTGAAAGCACGAGGGCTTGCCGAAGATACGCTTGTCATCTGGACAACCGAATTCGGACGGACGCCATTCGCACAAGGAAGCCTTGGTAGAGACCACAATGGAGGAACATTCGTCAGTTGGCTTTGGGGGGCAGGTATTAAGGCTGGAATTGCATACGGAAAAAGCGACGATTGGGGCTACCAAGCTGTAGAGAACAAAGCGTACTGCTATGATCTCCATGCAACCATTTTGCACTTGCTTGGAATCGATCATGAAAAACTGACCGTTCGCCAAAATGGAATCGACCGTCGGCTAACCGATGTCCACGGCCATGTCGTTCAAGATCTTCTTTCCTGAGAATAGTATTCTCTTTAGAAGGCAAGAAGGGGACGCAGCTCTTTTTCCAAATTGAACTGCGTCCCCTTTAATGCGTTTGCATGCTGTCCCCATTGTCCATAGATGAAAGAATCGATCCAATTGGTCCGCATGCAAGCGTTACTGGTAACCGCTGTAGCGACAAAGGCTTCTTAGCGATGTCGGTAGCCGAGTACTTGGAATTGC
>JANLRK010000288.1:0-9621 GCA_031361585.1 Pirellula sp.
GTTCAGTCGAGAAATCGCGAATGCAACAGGATTCGATTCCAATCGACTGTATTCCCAGTTTCGAATGCAAACTCTGGCGTTCCAATGGATTCAGTGATTCAAACATATATCGGTTAACCGATGCTTTGGGCAGCTACTCGATTCGCAGTTGGCCAAATCGATTCGATACGCCTTCCAAGATTGCCTTTTGGTCAGGTGTCAACGATTCCTTCGCTGCCTTGGAAGAAAATTTGGTAGCCGCAGGCGGTTGCAACCCAACGCCGTTCCCTTGCATCCACAACTGGTATCCGCCCGGAGTACCGGTCGCTTCTTTACTGCAATTCAACGATCAACTTTGGACCCTTTGCGATTGGGTGCAAGGCAAACCGATCCCTGAAGGACAAAATGATATCGGCAACGTGGACAAAACGCTGGTTCATCATTTGGCGACAGTGCTTGGCCGGTTGCATAAGCGTTCCGTTGTAGCCATGGATTCCAAGAATGAGCACGCACGTCAACAAGTCCTGCAATCCAACTCCATTCGCGAGCGATTCGAGTCGATGCAATTGGTTGACATGCGATTGTTTACCGCGGCAGACAATGCTTCTGTTTTTTCCAGCAACAACTTGTCAGATAAGGTCAAGCATTGCTTGGCAATTGTTTTGGAAAGAAAACCAGATTGGCTGCGGTTCCTATCGATTTGTGCGAGTCAACCGCGGGCCTGCCACTGGATTGTTCGAGATCTTTGGCGAGAAAATGTTCTGGTTGATGACTCAATGCGGTTCTCGTCCATTGTCGATTTGGGAGCAGCCCGATTCGACTGGCCAGGCTTGGATTTCATCCGGCTATTTGGAAGTTTAAATTACGGGAAGAAACGATACCAATTGAATTCGCAGACGGACGTATCCAACGATCTTTGGCAGGATGCTTACTGTGCATACACAAACGAGCATCCGCATCACGCGATTGATTCTCTCGACGAGTGTAGAATGTTGCATTGCGTATCGATCGGGCTTTCCATCGTGCAGTGGACAATTTGGATCAACCAGCGAATCATGGATTTCAGCAACGCGGGAAAGGTTCAACGCGTACAGGAAAGGATTTCCGAGCTGTGCGACCAATTCCTTTTTGAGTCAGTTTAGCTCATTGGTTGAGCACGCTGGAATCCGTGCCCGAGCGTTGCTTTGGCATTAATGATTTGATAGGCTGTATCGAATTCTATTCGCTGTCTCCGTTTTCTGCGGTGAGGCCATAGACAAAAATTCGCGGGGGTATAGGCCATTGGAATCTAAAACCAGCGACGAGCATGGAAAATCCGATATGGAACGTGCAGCTCCACCGGATCCTTCCAAGTTGGCAAAATGGTTTCCTCAATATGAAATACTGTCGTTGATTGGTCATGGCGGGATGGGGGCCGTATACAAAGCGAAACAACGCAGTCTAGACCGTCTGGTTGCGATCAAGATAATTATGCCGGAATCAGCAGAAGTAGCGGGATTTGCGGAACGTTTCTCAAGAGAGGCGAAGACACTTGCGAAACTAAGTCATCCCAACATCATTGCAGTCTATGATTTTGGGCAAGTCTCGCCGAGTTCAACGGGCGATGAGATCGATCAACCTTCCGCAGTTACATACTATTTGGTGATGGAGTATGTGGACGGCATAAACCTGCGACAGCGAATGTCCGCCGGGATATTGCAACCAAACCATACTCTTGCGATTGTCGCCCAGATCTGCGAAGCGCTCCAATATGCGCATAGTGCCGGGGTCATTCATCGTGACATTAAGCCGGAGAATCTGCTCATTCCACATGTCTATCAACAAACCGTCGAACACGCCAAAACGATACGGGTGAAGATTGCTGATTTCGGATTGGCCAAATTGACGGAAAGCGAAAGTGATTCCGCGCTATCGGGAACAAATCAAGTTTTAGGAACACTCCGGTACATGGCGCCAGAACAGTGGAGCAATACTAAATCAGTAGATCATCGTGCCGATATTTATTCGTTGGGTGAAGTGTTCTATGAGTTGTTGACAGGCAACGTTCCTGTTGGCAATTTTGAACTCCCGTCAAAACAAGTCGACGTTGATCGCCGAATCGATGACGTCGTCATGCGTTCGCTTGCCCGTGAACCCTCCCGCAGGTACCAGCAAGTTATCGAGATCTTTTCCGATATTGAGGGTATTCGAAGCAGTCCTGCAACCATAGAAGTGGTCGCTCCCCAGCGCGAAAGGACGAGGGATAAGGACCTCCTTCCGATGGCGATTTCGCTATCAATTGTCGCATCCATAGCCATCGGATATTGGCTAACCGGATCCGAGTGGGTGATTACCGCGTTGACCGTGCCCCTGTGCTTTCATTTCCTTTTGGATTGCCCGTTTTAAGAACTGCATTGGAATTCGAACGATTGCGATGCTTGCAACCGCAAATGCCATTGCAGCCGTGCTATTATTATCAGCTGCAACTTGGCAGTCAGAATTGTCGATTCCAGCGAAGGTGATTGGCGTTTCAGTACTTGTCATCGTCCTTTTTGCCACAGGATTGAGTGTCTCGCTCCTGGGTAGGAGCTTAAGACAATATGCAGGACTTTCCGTCTTTGAAAAAGCGGAACGCAAGCGAATGAACAGGGAAAAGGAAACAAAAGAATCGCTTTCCGTAGTCGCGTTTTTCGTCGGCTTGGTCGGCTTTTTTCGAATTCTGACTTTGTTTTCGGCAAAAACCTGGAACTCACAAGATGGTTTGGGTCCAGGAGGTCTCTTGGTGGCTCTTTCGGGGCCCTGCGTTCTTGTCGGCGCCATAGTGATGTCCAATGCTAAATTCTATTCCTTCTCAATCGCTGCCAGCGTCCTCTGTATGATTTCTGGCAATCCGCTCTCGATTCTGCTCGGAATTATCGCGCTTTCAATGCTCGTCAAAGAAGAGGTAAGATCACTATTCGCAAATCGTATAAAGAATAGCCTCACGCAAGCCTCACCTGTGAATGCAACGCTACCGTACGATTCGACGAAGTTGGGTGGAATCCGATTAAAGCTTACATCTTTTCTACAAGCTGGATCGAAATTGCTGCAAAGTTTAAGCGAATCCATGGTTCGCGCAATTCAGGGAGTTTTGATTCTCGTTCATCTTTTTTGTATGTTGCTGTTATTCTCGTTCAGCAGCCAATATTCATCCTCAGACGAGAAAGGACAAAACTATTTGTTCGCAATAGGTAGCCCAGAAAAATGGATTTCGTTTCAAATCTCGGATGAAAAAAGAGCTGTAAAAAATGCTGCCGGTGCCGAATCCCATCAATTGAATTCGAAGGTCGCATGGGGATTGCATCCTAATACCCCCTTCTATTGGACTTTGCTACTTGCCGTATTGACTTGCATTCTTTACGGGATTATCCAGGCAGGTCGTAATCCTGCCAAAAACTGGCGAGACTTTCCGGCCTTCACGCTTAAGGCTTGGGCTCTCATTTTTGTCTCAGAGATGTTGCTAGCCGTAACGCTCGGTGCTTTGATGATGCAAAAGAGTCGGGCTAGAACACCTTCAACCACTGCGCCTTCTGTTGCGATGACTCAATGCGGCAGCGAATCGCTAACCAACGGAATGGCCAATCGAAGAAATTCTTGATTGTGTAAGCGATGGCTGGACGACTCGCGCAATGTCCGATGTTAGCGACGGTAGTAACCGCGAACAAACGCTCCGGATCGATAGTAACCGTTTGCATGATGAACGCGACCGTAATAGCTGCCGTGCAATCCAAATGGAGCACTAACCGACGCGCGAGACACTCCATCATTGATCATAGCCCAAGCCATTGCTTGACTGGCTGCGGCCCTGGATAGTTCCTGCGATCGGTATTTCATCTCACGTGCCATATTGTTCGACTTCTCGGTATCACTAACAACGCTGTATCCGGTACCGCTAATGCGTCTTGCCTCTTGAATCTTTTGCTTGCTTGCATTTATCTCCACGTCATGCGCGGTGAACCTGGCCATAACATCGGGATTTTTTGCGAGGTATCGAGAGAATTCGTTGCGTGCCGCTTCGCGTGCGTCTTTAGGAAGATGATCGATTGGGATGGTTTTGCCGCTGGAGTACGTTACCACTCCATTATCGATTTCGACGACTTTATCGAATTCATCGGCAAGGCAAACATTAGGAAGGAGTAACCCTAATGCAACTAGACAAATGAAGTTTTTACACTTCGCCGTGCGCCTCGAAATTTTTTTTATCCAACACATAACATCCTCACGCAAAAGCTGACTGAGTAACGTATTTGTATCCCGCTGAAATAATTGACCCGATATAGTTGACACCAAACGCACATCACTTTGGAGAGTGCGGGATAATTTTCCTCGAAAAAACGGTGCGCCCGAAAAAGCCCAGAGGGGCAACATCATCGATCGAAGATCTTCTTGATCGCATAAACAGTAGCAGCGCGTCCAGCTCTAGCGATAGAGGTCGTTAGCGGGATTTCCTTGGGACAAACCGCAACGCAGTTTTGAGCGTTGCCACATGCCTGAATACCGCCTGGAGATGTCAACGCTTCCATGCGTTCTCTGGCCATGTTCTTACCAACTGGATGGGAATTGAATAGCATCGCTTGAGAAATTGCATGAGCACCGACGAACCCAACATCGAACGCTGCGTTCTTTCTCGCTGCGTGCTCTTCCTCGGATTCACCAGGCTGCCTTTGAATTTCGATCTTCGTGTATTGAGGGCAGGCGTCCAAGCAGCAGCCGCAGCTCATGCATTGGCTTAATGGATAGTTCTGTTCTTGCTCTTCTCGCGAGATGCGTGGCCCAGCCCCCATGTCGTAGTAGCCATCCACTGGCACCCACGCCTTAACGCGTTCCAATGCACGAAACAATCTGGATCGGTCGATGACAAGGTCTCGAACGACCGGAAATTTGGTCATTGGTCGAAGCTCAATTTCGTTTGAATCATCTTCGAGTAAACGGTCTACCAGGGCACTGCAGCTTTGTCGTACACGACCATTGATAACCATGGTGCATGATCCGCATACTTCCTCAAGGCAACCGCAATCCCAAGCAACGGGTGCGACCTTTTTTCCGTCGCTGGTTTTGGCTTGAGCCGCGACTTTTTGCAATACGCTGATAACATTCATATCAGGTTCGTAGCTGACTTGATGCCGTTCCCAATAGCCTGGTAGTCCTGGTCCGTCTTGCCGTAGGATTCGTACGTTTACCTTGGATGGGCGGCGTTTTGCGTTGGCTTCGTTTCCTGTTGCAGTCATTGGAACTATTCGAGATTGAGTTTGTGAATTGGATTTGTCTAGCAAGGATGGAAATAGCTTCGGTGAGCCTAAGTTGCGCCTGCAAGCTGCTTCTTTCCTGATTCAGGGCCTTTGGCCGCAGTGCGTTCTTTCCATACTTGTTCGATAACTTCGGCGCCGACCAAACCGTAAAGTCTTGGGCGCGGCGCGAGAAGTCGCGTGTCGATTTCTTCATAGGTAACATCGGGTTCGGTTCCGTTCCAAGTGCAAATAGTTGACTTAAGGAACTTTTTATTGTTCGCTTCAAAGGCATTGCACCACTGTTCCGCTTCAGCACGTTTTTCACTGGGTTCGGTCGCACTTAAGCTGGGCATGCAGTAAGCGGGCTTGAAGTGAGCTCCGCGGCTCTCGTCGCGTTGCAAAGCTCCTTTTAGAATGCACTTAGCAACCGGGAACATGTCCTGAACGGCCTTCGTAAAAATAACGTTTTGATTCGTCCAGCTACCCGTATCGGAAAGTCCACATTGGGCGGCTCGTTCGCTCAGTTGACATACCTTGTCATAGGATTCGGCAAGTTGCTTGTTCTCGCGGACCACTGTCGCGGCTCGAGTCATGACGTCCCCCAGCTCCTGATGAATCAAGTAAGGGTTTTCGTCGCCAGATGAATTGGAAAGGAGCTTCTTATGTCGTGCCTCCTGGGCACCGATTGCTTTGTCGTAGATGCTCTTCGGCAAGTCACTTGCAGCTTTGTTTCCCTTCATCCAATTGACGATCCCAGGTCCCATGAAAAGGCCACTGAAAATGCAGCTCAAGAGTGAGTTTGCTCCCAAACGATTTGCGCCGTGATATTGATAGTCGCATTCACCAATTGCATAGAGGCCAGGCACACTAGTCGATTGGTTCTTGGGCGAACCCGGCAAGAGCCCTCCGTCTGCATTGGCCTCGTAGTTCACCCAAAGGCCGCCCATGCTGTAGTGGACAGCCGGGAAAATTTTCATCGGCTCTTCGCGTGGGTCTACACCTTGGAACTTTTCGTAAATTTCGAGTATTCCTCCTAGCTTTCGATCTAGTTCAGCTCGGGGAATGTGAGTTAGGTCCAGGTACACACTCATTCGTGTTGGATCGACAGACAGTCCCTCATTCACGCAAATATTAAAAATCTCGCGGGTAGCAATATCGCGCGGTACCAAGTTTCCATACTTTGGAAATCGCTCTTCGAGGAAATAGTATCGTTCCGTTTCGGGGATTTCCTTAGGGTAACGAGGATCATTGGCTTTGCGTGGTACCCATACGCGTCCCCCTTCACCGCGAGCAGATTCGCTCATCAATCGCAGTTTGTCCGCGCCAGGAATAGCAGTCGGATGCACTTGAATGAACTCTGGGTTCCCCATTTTCGCACCCACTTGAAAACATCGACTTGCTGCACTCCCTGTACAGAAGACAGACATGGTAGATCGACCATATATTAGGCCATTGCCTCCTGTCGCGACCACAACTGCATCTGCAGGGAAAGCCCGAATCTGCATGCTGACCATGTCCTGAGCAGTCGCTCCAACGCAGCGTCCGTTGTCGTCCAGTATGGGTCCTAGGAAATCCCAAAATTCATACTTTTTAACAAGCCCCTCGCTTTCACGGCGTCGAACCTGTTCATCCAACGCATAGAGGAGTTGTTGCCCTGTGGTCGCTCCGGCAAATGCTGTCCGTTTGTATAGCGTTCCACCGAATCGACGCCGATCAATGAAGCCCTCAGGCGTTCGATTGAATGTCACACCCAATCGATCCATCAGATCGATTACTTTAGGAGCCCAATAGGCCATTTCCTTTACCGGCGGTTGATTCTGAAGGAAGTCGCCTCCGTAGATTGTGTCATCAAAATGTTTCCATTCGTCGTCACCCTCTTGGCGAGTCATATCGCTGACGCTGTTGATTCCGCCCTGAGCACAAACACTATGTGATCTCTTCACTGGTGTGAGGCTAAGCAAATCGACAGCAATGCCCAACTCTGCCAGCTTCATGGTGGCTGCCAAGCCCGCCAATCCGCCGCCAACCACCAATACTCGATTACTACCCATCTGGTTTTACCAATCGCAAAATGCGTGTTCTGTTACGTTTTAGGGACTTCTATTTGCGAGAGCTCTATTTTACAGGCTCAGGTTTTAGCTCGTCCTGAGCATGTCCTCCGGAACGCTTGTGGTCGTCCGGAGTAATTGTGTGTGCCCGAATTCTCGCGTCGTACATTTCATTCTCCGTTTTGGCTGCTTCGTCGATCTTGATGGTTTTTGCTGCGACCAAAGAACTTAGGCCTGCTGCCCCAATGAAGAGACCAAAAAACGTACAGACGATGCTCGCGCGTTGCTGCGATTTGGGTGTTAGCCATACCCCCCAAGTGATTCCAGCCGTCCAGATACCATTGGCCAGATGAAAGGTGCACGCCAAAACTCCGATCGCATAAAAGACTGGCCAAACGAAACCACCCAAGGCCATTGCCAACGAACTAGCCGCGTTATAAGGACGAAAATTGGCCATTCCTAAAGGTTCAGCAATGTTCTTCAGCCACCACTGGTTTTGAAACCAGCCATGCAAATGAAAAACGTGCGTGAAGATGAATACAATCGCAATATAAGCTGTAATTCTTTGCCAAGTGTAACGTCGGTTTCCGGATAATCGATACTGTTGCAAATTCGCCTTTGCATTTCGCGAAATCCAGACGCCCGCTACCGCGTGAAAAAGGATCGGGAGAAAAATGAACGTCCATTCAATAAGGGGCAAAAGTGGCAAGCTGTGAATGGTAAACACATTGTTTTGGAATACCGACGCTCCACCGATCAAACTCGCGTTCGTCAGTAGATGAACACACATGTAGGCTCCAACGGGAACCAAACCGCTTAGGGAATGCAACCGTCGGATTAGAAAATCGTTGCGAAGAAGAAAAGATTGCGAAGGAGCCAGTGAAGAAGGCGAACTCATACGGAAATTTCTTGGTCGGTCGGCGAGTTAAGTTAACGGTAGAACCTGGAGAACCTGGGCGAAAAAATTGCCTCGCCACTGCTAACTGTAGAAGATATCCCAGTTTTAACTGGGAACCAAGGGCTATCAAGGAGCCGGAGGCTATTACGGGGACCGGAATCTGGAGCCACTCGGGCCTGCAACATCGTTATTATCATCATCCTCACACCCTCCAACCGCACCGAAGCCTTTCGTCGGGAGCGTTCGGCAACGGAAACGAGTCAGCAAACATGTCAAAATTTCTGCTTTCGTTGACAGGCTAGATTTTGCCGAACTATACTCAATCGCTGGTGAATTGCCGTCTCCCTTTCACCCGAGTTGACACTTTTGCTTAGGGAACTAGGTTGGGTGAGCTCGCTTGTTCTACCAGTCTGTCGCTTCAATACCAGCGGATGCCAAATGACACTCCTCGGCAAAATCTTTACTTTATTGGTCCTTCTCCTGAGTTTGGCCTTTTTCCTTGTCTCATTGATTGCGAATTCATCGCATTTGGATCACAAGAAAAAAGTTGCATCTTTTCAGGCCCAATCCAAAGTGTTGGAAACAACTGTCGATCAACTCAAGAAAATGATCGAGCAATTGAAGAACAATTTGGCCCAGGAACAATTGTCCCGAAAAACAGCTCTCGCCGCCCTCCAAACCCAGCTTGATTTTGCTCGCAATGAACTCGCACAAGCGAATACGGAACTGAACCAAAAAGGCGCGACGCTAACGCAGCAAACACAAAAACTTTCGGAAACCATCGACCGTGTTGCTTCGATTACCAAACAGAACGAAACCCTAAAGATTGAAATTGACAAAGTCATTACGGACCGCAACGGTCAACGAAATCGAGTCATCGCGTTGACTGACAAATTGAATGGTCTACGGAGTGTTGAAGCGGACTTACTTGCGGAAAAGGCTCGTCTCCAAAACGACACGACAATCAATCAGGCGCGAGCTGAAACCGCTGAAGCTGCGTTGAAGAAAGCTGGAATTCGAGACTGGGGTGATGTTCCGCCAGCAGACTTAAAAGGCGAAATCCAAGCCATCAACAGCAACAAACAAGTTGTTGTTTCAGTCGGTCGCGATGACGGACTTCGCGTTGGGCATACTCTCGAAGTTTATCGCTCTGGGCAATACCTAGGTCAAATCTTGATTATGAAAATTGAAGACGACAAGGCGATTGGTCAGATTTCGATTAGTAAGGGATATATCCAAAAAGGCGATAAGGTTGCAGCCAAGATCCATTAGTAGCAAACCTTTTGTCCCTCCTCGTGAACTTATTCTTATCTTAAGTATCGATTGAAATAGTATGGCAGCCGCAAAGCATCCGATTTCCATTTACACGATGATGATGATCCTTTCGGCCATCTTTATGTTCCTGGCCTGTATTTTCATGGGGATCGAGTTGGCTCGCTACAGCGGTTAG
>JANLRK010000033.1:0-10857 GCA_031361585.1 Pirellula sp.
TACCCTAAAGCACGAGGTTGGTTGGCATCGTATCTGCCCGGATATTCCAAGGAAGGCAACCTGGCTATAGTACGCGCGGGAGTCGGACCATCGGCTCACGGCGCAATAATTACCGCAGTATTAGAGAAGAGCGGCGATAAATGGGTAGTGAAGTGGTATCAAATCTCCCGGTATTTGTAGAATCTTCCAGAACGCCCATCACTGTGGACATCATTGGCCAGCTCAAGCGAAGTCCAATGAGAGATGGGCAAGCCTGAATCACTGGGGTTCTCACGAGACAGCGATGCAACTTGGGTCAATTGCTCGCTAGTAGTTGATGGACGTCTTCCGCTGCGTGGAGCGTCGCTCAAGAGTTTCGTAATTGCTTGCTTAAGCGCCGGAATTCCTTCGGTGCATTCGACAGCCACCAAATCGTGAACGCATCTTTCCATCGATGCCGCCAGACTCCAACTTGGTTTCGATTCAAGCCAACCGACTCTGCGATTTCGTCGTTGTGTACTCGTTCGAATGCCATCAAAATAATTTTGGAACGCAAAGCAAGAGAGACGGATACCGTTCGAGACCCTGCAAATTCGTTGAGGACAGCAGACTGTTTCTCTGTAATAACAATAATTCGATTTCTTCGCCGACTTGGACAAGTTTGAGTCAAGCGAGTACTTGTGAATAAGCTGTTCCGAATGCTCTCATTGTATCGTCGGTAACAAATGCACTGAATTGCCCGATTGATCGTGGCCGAGAGTAGACACGAAGGATCAATCTTATTGTGTTCACTCGGCAAACTTTGATGATTAGGCTATTTTTGCTGGTCGTTCTGATGTTTGTGCCAGCATGCCGCACCGCCACGCCATTCGCAAAGAATAATGTCTCTGCAAGGTCTGTCACTTCGAGAAACCAAGAAGAATTACTTGTCGACTCAAAAACTAATGCATCCTTGCCTATCGGAATTGTTCAAACTGCGTCCGCAGTATCTGGTATCACTGATTGCAAGTTTGGTAATTCGAATAGTTTACAGCCGACAGTTCGAGCAGTTGATTTTTGGTCAATGGATACCATTTCGGAACAAATCCTTCGCGAAGAACAAATTTTGTCTATTGAACAAATCGTGGCTTTGGCGTTGGCAAACAACCCCACCATCCCACAGGCTCGTTCTTTGGTGCAGCATCAAAACGGCGTGACCATTCAAGCAGGTCTCTATCCGAATCCACAGGTCGGCTATCTTCGTTCCGACCCTGACAAATCCGATAAGAGCCGCACGAGCGGTGCGTTTCTCAGTCAAGAATTTGTCACGGCAGGAAAGCTGCGTCTAGCGCAATTAGCCAGCCGATATGACGTCACGCTTCGCGATTGGCAAGTTACTGCACAAGAACAGCGAGTCATTAACGATGTCCGAATACGATTTATCGAACTGGTCGCCGCTCAAGAGGCTGTATCAATGAGCGAGGAAATGGTGAAGTCTGCGGCCGATGGTGTGAAGATCGCCGGCGTCATGCGCGAAGGCAATATCGGTACCAAGCCAGATGTCTTGCAAGCCGAAATGCAGTTATCAACAGCACAAGGATCGCAATACGATGCAAAATTGCGTCTCGAAGCTGCTCGTCATAGCCTCGAAGCGGTCGTTGGAACTTCGATCGGTAACTTACCAGCCCAATACGAATTAGCCGAAGGGACTCCTTCGCTTGAGTGGGAAGAGTGCTTGAAAAGACTACTGAGTGAAAGTCCGCTGCTCAAGTCACAAGCCGCTGAACTGGAAGCCGCTCGTACAGAAATTCGGTTGGCTGACGCGCAAGGAATCCCAAACGTCACAGCTCAAATGGTGGCTCAGCGTGATTCAACGGAAAATTACAGCAGCATCGGAACCTTTGTCGCGATACCTGCGCCAATATTCAATCGCAACCAAGGGAATCGAATGTCAGCACGTGCGTTTTATGCGCAGCAATTGCGAGAGTATGAGCGACTGAAACTTGCGCTCGCGGACCAACTTGCGCTCGCAATGCGGCAATACAAATCGCTTCAACACGAAAGCAAACGGATCGAGTTGGATGTCCTTCCGCGTGCAACACAGAATTTGGATCTGACCACGGAAGCCTTCAAAGCTGGCCGTATGGACTTTCAACGAGTTATTGCTGCACGCCGTTTGCTTTACCAGTCGAAGCTAGCTCGAATCGAGGCTCTATCCGAGCTCCAAAAGACGTTGGTCGAAATCGATGGTCTGCAGTTGACTGGCGGACTGAACCCAACGGAAGTCGGAACGGCATTGCAAACGTCGGCGAGTTCTACCGCCAATGGTGCTCGGAGTATTCTGAGCCAACAGCTTCAAGGATCACAGGGCTCTACAACTCGCAATCTACCCGGGGCCATTCAAGCAGGTGATTTCTAACATGATGGAAATGAACCAATTCCGCATTCGCGCTCAATGTAAGTTCGGGAAATTTTCTCGAAAATGTCAAGCGGGTTTCCTTGCGATGTTCACTGGGGTTTGTCTCGTCATGGCCTGTGGATGCAAGCGTGACGAAGACAAAGTACATGATGCAAAGCCCACACGAGAACCGGAGTCTGCGTCATTGCTGTGGGTTGAACTCACAGATGCACAAATCGAACGGATCGGCATAAAAACGACTCCTGCCAAGTCGGGTGCTTATCATCCAACGACCCAGGTCTTTGGTCGCGTCGTTATTAACCCCAATGCTACTTTCGATATCAACTCGCCATTCGCTGGCGAGTTGATCGTCGATAAAGAATGGCCTAAAATTGCGTCGGTGTTGTCGCGAGGTCAGGTCATCGGTAAAATCAAGGTCCGCAGTTCGCCTGAAGTGCGAGCGGACTTGCAAAATCGAATGCTGGATGCGGTTTCGCGATTGCCAAGCGACCGAAACGCTGTCGAGTCACTTACTCGGATCGTCGAGGGGCTTCAACGTATTGCGTCCAAGGAAGTTCTGTCCCGCACTGAGTTGGATATCGCAACCTCCAACCTGGCGAGAGCCCGCGCACAAGTCGCGCTCGATGAATCCGCCGTCAAGCATTGGAAATCAGTGCTCGAGGCGATCGACACTCCGCCGGGATCCGTGAACGAACATTGGCTGGTACCGATTATGGCTTTGCATGAAGGGCAAGTCACTGAGGTATCAATTGCCGGTCGTAGTTACGTCGAAGCAGGCCAACATCTGTTGCGGACCGTCAATCAATCAACACACTTGATTCGATTGGATATTCCGCCTGACATGGAAACTGCAGGTATCACCGATCGTCTCGACCTGTTGGTTTCGTGTTTAAGTCATCAATACGAAGCTCGTTTCGAAGGGTTGGCATCAACCGTCGATACCTCCAGCCAATTTCGTCATCTGCTGTTTTCAATTAATGACGCTTCAAGGGGACTGCGTCCTGGTATGTTGGTCCGTGCTAAGTTTCCTGTCAACTCCGATACGACGGACTCAAGCAACATTGATGCGATCCAAATCCCCTCGAACGCTCTCATCTATCACCAGGGCCTACCCTACGTATTCGTTCAATCCGATAGTGATCGATTTGAACGTCGGAGCGTTTCTCTGATCGGCCAATCGAGCCAAGACCTATTTGTAAAGGTGGCGGCAGATAAAGACCGAGAACTTCGAATAGGCGTGCAGGCTGATGAGCAAGTAGTCGTATCCGGAGCGCAGGTGCTGTTATCGCGTCAGTTCCTTCAAGCTGGCGGAGACAATGATTGATGTTGCAAACCATAGTTAGTTGGTCGCTAGACAATCGTCCGGTTGTATTGGTAGCAGCTTTAGTCGTTATGGTGGGCGGGATCTTTGCTGCCTGTCGATCGGATCTAGATGCCTTTCCAGAATTTGCACCGCCTCAAGTCACTGTCCAGACCGAAGCAGTAGGACTCTCTGCAGAAGAGGTCGAGCAACTAGTTACTCTCCCGCTTGAACAGGCGATCGTGGGACTTCCCAGTTTAGAGTCGTTGCGTTCACGATCCATTCAAGGTCTATCGGCGATCACGGTTGTTTTCAAGGATAACATCGATCCCTATCTGGCAAGGCAACTGGTCGGCCAAAAACTCACAGAAGCCCAGAGCTTATTGCCTGATACAGCCGAAGCTCCTCGCATGGGGCCGATGACTAAAACGACAGGTCGATTGATTGTTGTCGGCTTTACCTCAGAGCAGCTTCCCGCGATCGAACTTCGCGATCGGGTTCAATGGGATGTGCGCCCGCGAATCCTTTCATTGTCAGGGGTCGCAATGACCACAATCTTTGGCGGCGACGTGCGACAGTATCAAGTCCAAATTGCACCCGAGCAACTCATAGCGAGACAAATTGGCATTAACGATATTGTCGAGGCCACAAAACAAGCTTCTAAAGTCCGTGGACTTGGCTTTCAAGAGAACGCTCAGCAAAGAATTGTCCTACGCGCAGAAGGCCAGATTCGCACAGAACACCAATTGGCTGAGACGGTTGTCGGTCGATCGATGGGGAGCCCGGTTCGATTGTCCGATATTGGAGTTGTCAAGCAATCCAATGAACCTCGCTTCGGCGCATCCACAGTCAATGGCACGCCGGCTGTTTCGATGTTGGTCTACAAGCAATTCGGTAGCGATACGCTCACAGTAACTCGTGCAATTGAAACCGAGCTAGAGACGATGCGTGGCGCGCTTGAATCGCAAGGAATTCAAATGAAGTTCGGATTGTTTCGGCAAGCTGACTTCATTGAGAAAGCAGTCGGAAATGTCACTCATTCCTTATGGCTGGGTGCGATATTGGTGGCTATCGTACTAACGGTATTGCTTATGAATATGCGAGTTGCCGTCATTTCATTGGTTGCGATTCCGCTTTCGCTTTTGTCTGCGATTACGATTCTTTGGTTCTTCGGAATTAGCCTGAATACCTTGACTCTGGGCGGACTGGCCATTGCCGTTGGAGAAGTTGTTGATGATGCGATTATCGACGTTGAAAACATTTATCGTCGCTTTCGAATTGCCAAATCTTGCGATGGTGTCTTTGATGCGATCAAGATCGCGTTGAGTGCTTCGCTTGAGGTTCGGTCGGCTGTCATTTACGCGACCTGGATTGTAGTCGCAGTATTCGTTCCGGTCTTATGCATGGGTGGCGTTCAGGGGCGTTTATTTGCACCTCTAGGTTACGCCTACATTTTAGCTACCATTTCCTCGTTAGTCGTCGCGATGACATTGACTCCTGTTATGTCGGTGTTACTTCTTCGAAATCATGTCCCGTCACATGAGCCATTCTTGTTGCATGCCATGCAGCGAAGCTACGAACGAATCCTGAAATTCGTGATTCGATGGCGTGTCGTAGCAATTCTTGGCGTGGTTGTGACGCTTGTCTTTACCCTTGCCATGGCAGTTCGATTTGGCGGCGAGTTTCTACCAGAGCTGCGAGAAAGTCATTTGATCGTACACATGCAGTCCCTGGCGGGTACCTCCTTAACTCAAAACATTCGGACGGGACAGCAAGTCACACGCGAGTTGCTTGCGATGGAGGGAGTGGCAAATGTATGCCATTTGGCTGGGCGCGCCGAACAAGGAGAAGACACTTGGGGCATCGAGTACGGCGAAATTGAGATTCCGCTAAGCGATGCTGCCAATGTGGAGGAACTCCGCGAACAAATGCTTGAGGATTTGCCAAGGAAATTTCCAGGAAACAACTTTCACGCATTTACTTTTCTATCTGAGTGTATCCACGATAGTTTGTCCGGATCGATTGCGCCCGTGTTGGTAAAAGTGAAAGGCACGAACTTCGCAGCGGTCGATCGCGTTATTGAACAAGCATCTTCCATGATGCGCTCGACTCCAGGCAGCCAAGGCGTTTTCGTAGAACCACAGGATGGGCAACCTGAGTGTGTTATTCGAGTTCGCCATGATGATGCCGCGTTGTATGGACTACGGCCCGCAGAAATCGTTGAGACCGTTCACGCCGCCTATCAAGGTGCGATTGTCGGACAGGTTTACGATCGCAATCGAGTAATATCAATCGCCGTTGTTCTCGATTCGGAATATCGCAATAGGCCGGAGTTGATCAAGCAATTATGGCTAACGATCCCGCAGGATCGTCGCATTGTAACCACGACAGCCTCCAATCCATTGCGTCCGGTTTCCTGGGTCGACGAGGGAAGAGTGCAACTGGGGCAAGTCGCCGATGTATTCATGAGTGATGGTCGCTTCTTGGTAACACATGAGAATGGAATCCGCACTCGCATCATTACCTGCGATACCACTGGCCGTGATGTCGAGACATTCGTCAGCGACCTAGAATCACGATTCAAGCAGCTTACGTTACCACAAGGAATTCGCATCGAAGTGACTGGCGAGCATCGCGCCAAACAGAAAGCTCAATCGGAATTGTTGTTCTCAGGAATTGCGGCCGCACTTGCTATCATGGTTCTATTATGGATGGCTCTTCGCTCCTATGTGTCTACGTTGATGGTGCTCATCAACGTTCCATTTGCTCTGATCGGTGGCGTATTGAGTGTTTACTGGATGGGAAGCGTCCTCAATGTTGGTTCCCTTGTTGGTTTTGTGACGCTTTTCGGAATCACGATGCGAAACGGGATTATGATGGTCACACATTGGCAACATTTAGCAAACGAGCAGCCCCACCTCGATCGCATGTCCCTAATTCTCACGGGAGCCCGCGAACGCCTCGGACCAATCCTAATGACTGCCTTGGTGACAGGCTTGGGCCTTACACCTATTGCATTGGGGAGTCAGCAAGCGGGACGAGAAATCGAAGGCCCCATGGCGATCGTCATCTTAGGTGGTCTAGGCACTTCCACACTCTTAAACCTCTTTGTCCTGCCGTCGATCGCTTCCTTCTTTCCGATATTCAAAATGCAAGGGCAGCAGACACGCTCGCATCACGCTCTAACTTCTGCAAGTTAGAGTTGAGGCTCGCGACCTCGTTCCGGTCAATTGTATCAAGGGCGACGGCCTACGTGAACGAGCCACAATTTGAAAATGAACTGGAGGCGATTCGCCGAAGCGTCGTTAGGGGCACACCTTATGGTTCGACAGCTGGGTCACGCAAGCGGCCTCGCGACTCCAACTTAAGCACACGCTTCGACCACGAGGAAGGCCGAGAATTCTACTTTTTACTGGGCGATCAGTGGTTCTAGACGATTGAACTCCGATTGAATGTCCGTGCCAACATAGAAAGAAAGAACGCCTTTTAGTTGCCGAGACTCTCCTGGCGGGCAATCGGGAAATTGTGGGTCGGAGTGCATGCAGGGGCAAGGTTGATTCGCCCATGGACGAACACAGTTCTGCCAGCCAGTAATAATCCAACGCGACTTCGTTCCGTCATGGCACGCCACAAAGGGCTTTTCGATCCGCTTGTTGTCGTTGGTCAGTGGATCAAATCCTGCGGCTTGAGCTAACATCATGCAGTTTTGTACGACCATTCCATTGAGCGGCTCAGCGGAGCCATTCTTAATCCACAAGTTGAGCAGTAGGTCGCGTTCCTGCGGCTCGGCGATACAACCAAATTCAACTCCATTGGGCAATTGCCTCACGACCCTCCAACCTGAATCGGTCTGCTGCCATTCGACGGGCTCCAAGGTTTGCCCTTTTCGATCCCATGTGGTCTTGACGTGAGTATGAGCGAGATACATCAGTTCGCGGCGATCTTGTTGCATCCACCAAATCGCTTCAGGGACATCGGCAACAACATACGATTGCGAGTCCCACGGTAGAAAAACACTCAGCTTGGTTTCTCTTTGAGGCCGAATCGCGCCGTCCCGAAAACCGGTACGAGGATGTCGTCCTCCAGGATACGGCAAGACTCGCAGTCGATTTTTGGGAAGCTTGGTAGGGCTATCGATCTTCAGTCGCTCCGAGGCCGACTTGATCTGCTGAGTGGTTAATCCCGTGGCGGCTGAGGCTTCTGTTGCAGTGTAGTGGTGGTCGACCAACATGTTGCGCAGCCAGAACTCCAACTCATCATCGTTTTTGGGTTGTCGAAAGTTCTGATAGTCCCCTTGATTCGCCAGCGTGGCCTTGCGGTCCTCGATTGGCCCCCAGGGATCTTGGGGTTTGACTGTAGTGTCGACATACCTATCCAGATCGCGAAGTGCAATCACCTTGTAACCCTCAACGGCCAAGTATCGCATGTACTGCTCGAAATTGGCTTTGGGCGTATTCACCCAACTGTGCGCCGTATCAGGGACTCCGTGAAACTGCAAAACTGCGATCCGTCCATACCTTGCCTGCTCGACGGCTCGCTTAAAATCATCAAGCCCCCAGTCCGGTCTCGCATCGCCAGCCGAGGGAATGAGCAAAGGATGATCCAACATCGGCTCGTATGCAAACCCGCGTCCCTTTTCATATTCGTATTCTGGTGCGCCACCGCGCCTCGCAAATCGAATATTGGCTGCCCCTAAGGCGTCCAGTCCGGCTGGTGCTAAAGCATTGCCAGGCCAAGCAAAACTTACCGGTTTAGGAATTTTGTATTCGGCACAGCGTTGATTGATACCCTCAAGCTGTTCGGTCAACTTGTCAAGATTCTTGTCATTGATGCCCAAATGGTCGCGGGTGTGATTGCCGATTTCGAATCCATCCAGGTGCAACTGAGCGATCTCCTCCCAGGTCATGTAGTCGCGTTTGTTGTTCTTGAAATCGAAACCTTCGGTAATAAAAAAGGTTGCGGAGAAACCATAGTTCAAAAGCAACGGTCGGACTACGGTGAAGTGCGACTTGGCCGAGTCGTCAAAGGTCAGCACGACTAGTTTTTCTGGAATGGGGTCAGCGGCCTTTAGATTTTGATTTGTGCATGTCGCCAGCAAGATCACAAAAAGAACTTGCAGGGTGATCCAATGTGCAACCCACCAATTGATCCAACAGAACCCGGATTGATCGTTCATTGTGAATTTGCTTTGCGTGTAGCTTGAATCGGGAAGCACGAGGATACGGCCTCGGCTGGCTGGACTTTATTGTATGGCAGTAGAAGGTGCTAGATTACGTAAATGCCACGTCGACCGCGAGCTTGCCCTGCGAATACCTGTTTTCACAGAGGACTCTGGGGGGGCTCTGGGGGCCATCCAACGAAGATCCTATTTCCGAATCATAAGGTAGCTTCGACGCTCGAAACTTTTGCAAACTGGCTCAGCGCGATTCGCCTCCTTTTGCTAGAATGTTTATCGTTAAGGCTTTGGTGCTGGGGATTGCATGCTGGATGGATAACGATGTCAATGAAGATTGGGATTCGAGCCTGGATTGACTTTGCGTTTCGCAAGATCTTCGGAAAACCTGGAAATGAAATCTGCCTCATCAGCCTTCTCAATGCCGTACTGCAGTTTCCGTATCCTGTTGTTTCAGTCGAGTATCTCAATCCGTTCGGACTGAAGGATTTTGAGACGGACAAGCTAGTATGCGTGGATGTAAAGGCAACCGACCAGCGTGGCAGGGTTTTTGTCATTGAAGTCCAGATCGTGGTTCAATCGAGTTTTGCCAAGCGGGCTGTTTTTTATGCTTGTGAGGCTTACACCGATCAGCTCCGAGTTGGCCAAGGGTACAGTGATCTCAAAGCGACGTATTCAATCTGTTTACTGATGCGAAATTTGTGGGACAACGATCAGCTTCATCACCAGTTTCAGTTGGTTGACCGGGAGAGTATTGGAGGATTCGATCGAGATTCACACGGTCGAGCTTGCCAAGTACAATGGAGTGGCGAGAGATGTAAGCAGTGCGAGCGTCCTAGAGCAGTGGGCCTATTGGATTAAGAATTCGAGTGAACATACGGTCGAGGAACTACGAGAGTTGCTTCCAGGTTTGGAGTTTCTTCGGGCGACCGGTGAGTTAAATGCGATTCGAGAGATAACGGAGGAAAAGCAGATGTACGATGCAAGAGAAAAAGCCAGTTTGGATATACAGTCCAATTTAATTGACGCGCGACAAGAAGGCATTGAAATAGGCGAGCAACGCGGAAAGCTTAAAGCAAGTATCCAAATTTATGAAGGACTACTTGGTGATTCGGTAAATTCCGAATGTAACTTGAGTATTCGATCCATAGAGGAATTGGAATCGATGGTCGCGCATTTGCAAAAGCGTCTTCGAGATCGGACAAAGTAGAATCTGATCATGGGCTGGTTCGCGAATGATCCCTCTAGGTTATGTGACGCCTTAAAGCGTCTCTGCCGTCTGCATTGGCAGAAACATCCGATCGGCTAACTTGGGTAGTGAGATAAAACCAAACTTCGCATAGAAACGGGTTGCCGCGTCACCTTTGGAGTCCACAACTATCAGGCTAGCCGCAATCTCACTCGCCACTCGAACACAACGTGCGATTGCATCTGACAGAAGCAGTTCGCCTACGCCAGGATGGTTAACGTCTCGAGCCAGTCTTCCCACAAGGATCGCGGGGATCTCTGGATAGCGAGGCAGTTTCTTCGTCACCTCTTCAGGTAATTCAGAAAGCGCAACGGATGTTGCACAGAGCGTATAGAAGCCGATGATTCGCTTAGGATCAGAGCGATCAACAAGCACAAAAACGGCTGATGCTTTTCGCTTCACATCTTGCTTCGCGTACTTGGCAAGGTAATCATTGAGAACCGACACGCCACAATCGAATTGTGTTCGATCATGGTGATTGCCAAGAGGTTCGCAAACAAAGTCTTTCATCGACTTTCGACCTGCTTGCGATAGTTCTCCATGGCAAGCTTCAATTTCTTATTCGGCTTCTTTGGCGTCAACAACGCGTCGACAAGAATCCGACTTTGCGCTTGGTCAAGCTGGAGCTTCTCATGCTCTTCGATGATCTTCTTAGCTGCGACCTCAATATGAGCGAGAACGAAATCGGAGATAGTACGACCGCTGAATGCCGCGGCGCGCTCGATTAGTTCTTTTTGCTCGTGAGAAACCCGTGTCTC
>JANLRK010000034.1:0-17888 GCA_031361585.1 Pirellula sp.
TGTAGACAGCGATAATTTTGTATCACCTCTGGATGCGCTGGTTGTTATCAATTTCCTTAACGCGCAGAATAGTGGGCAGGGCGAAGGTGAGAGTGCAAACACTGCGGTACCGATTGAGTTTATTGACGATTATTTTACTAATTTCGCTAGAAATAAATCGAATGCTAAACCACAACATGCTCGCTGAATTCCAGCCCTAGGCAAAATTGCTCAGAATTGGACACTTTGTTGAAGCGATGTCGACAAGCTTCGACGAGTTTGAATTTTCAAATCGAGTGGAGAGACAAACCATGTCGGATTGAAATAAGTGACTATGACTTCGTTGGACTACCGTCCATATTTTCCACTAGTCGGCATGTGGAGTATCAACATGAACTGTGGTGGCAGTTTACTTTCCGTGGTGATGCTCCCCGATTCCTTCGAGCAAGCGTTGGCGTTGCCGCGGTTTTCCTTTGCTTCATGGTTTGGCGAATATCGAGGCAGACCGCGCCCAAACGACTGGACCAACCATCAGGGGAGGAGTGGCAAGCTGTGAAGAGCATTGTCGGCCTATCAACTAGAACCAGCGCCAATCTCAGTTTCCTTGGAGACAAGCAGTTTTTGTTAAGTGAAGATCGCCGAAGTTTTATCATGTATGCTGTCGAAAGACGCTCTTGGATTGCAATGGGGGATCCAGTTGGATGCAACGACCAATTTGCGGAGCTTGTTTGGAAGTTTCGTGAAACCTGTGACCGTTACGACGGCTGGCCCGTCTTCTATCAAGTGGATAAGGAACTCCTGTCCGTGTACTTAGATCACGGGCTGACGCTGCTGAAAATTGGCGAAGAGGCCCATGTACCTCTCTCACAGTTTTCACTGGAATGGCAGCACAAGGGCTTAAGAACGAATCGACATAAACTTCAAAAGGCGGGTTATTGCTTTGAAGTGCTATCGCAAGGTGAGTTGCAGGCGCTGCTTCCTCGTCTACGCGAAATTTCAGATGCTTGGTTGTCCGAAAAGCATGCGTCCGAAAAGGGCTTTTCGCTCGGTTTTTTCTCGGAAGGCTACTTGAGTCGATATCCCTTTGCGGTTGTCAAGCACGACGATAAAATCATTGCTTTCGCTAACATTTTGCAAGGTGCACAGAAGTCGGAACTTTCGATCGATTTGATGCGGCATGAATCGAATGGCCCCAATGGTCTGATGGATTTCCTGTTCACCGAGCTACTACTTTGGGGAAAAGCCGAGGGATTCCAACGGTTCAGTATGGGTATGGCTCCCCTATCAGGACTCGACAGTCGTCCCTTGGCACCACTTTGGAACAAAGCCATCAATCTTGTTTATAAGCATGGAGATCATTTCTATAGCTTTGAGGGATTAAGGCAATACAAGCAAAAGTTTGATCCTGTGTGGACGCCAAAGTACCTAGCGTCGCCGGGTGGATTGGCTCTACCTCGAATCCTTGCGGACCTTGCACAACTCATTGGACGAACGAAGCCAACCAATGTAACACGGCACTCCGTGCCGTGATTTCGTTGTAGCTTCGTCTCTCCGAGACGAAGAAATCCGCCTCGGAGTTGCGGATCTACGATGGAGTGCCAAGCCACACTACTCTAACGTTTTCCGTAGTTGGACGGCATTGGCTTGGCACCGAGTTGCCTCAACCGCAGTTCCCCTTGAGCTACGATGAGTTTTGCATTTTCAATAACGCCTCGCAAATTCTGCGTTTCTTGGTTTTGATGTGCGGCAGTCATGGAAGCGGGTTTCGACTTTGCTATTTCAGCCCTCGATTCCTGTCGGGCTTTGTCAAGCGTGTGTTTGGCATCCTTCCATTCCTTGCTGTTATCGAGAAGCTTCCTTCGTATGTCGGCTACATGCTGTTCAGCCGTCGACAATTCTACCATGGCAGACTTGTAATCTGGGTTACTCTTGATCTCTATTCGTTGAGATTCTGGCAACCTGGAAATTTCGACTAAACGCGAATCATCTGTGGAAATTTTTTCTCCTTCGGGAGTTTGCGTCAATTGGTGGAATACGCGATGAACGTCCTGATTGGAGTTCTTGACCGCTCTGGTCGCTTCTGCAAATTCCGATCGATCGTCTTGCACCGCCAAAATATCTGCTTCGATCATTTGGAGTTCATGGAAGGCTTCGTGCATTTCGGAATTTGCAGATTCCATTTCCTTCCGAATCTGATTGAGTTTCGACATCGCGTCGTAAGCCAGCGACTGGGACATAGCGGACTTGGATTCCGCATTGGCCAAAACTTGATTTGCTGATACGACTTGCAACTGAAGCATGCTGATCATTTGCAATTTTTGGGCCTGGACTATCGCAGTCGCGTGTCGATGGTAGGAGCTATTGCGGTGGTGCCCGCGATACTGTGCATCGACGTTTGTCGACAATAACACCAGGAATATGATTGCGGGTCCAAAGGATCTCGGCATGATGAAGTCTCTCGGTTGTCCCAAACTCAGGGATACAAATCTCGCACCTCTTATATTTTAGGCCCAAACCCTATTTGCAGCCAGCGAAATATTGATTACAAAATCTTTAGAACCTTTTGCTGCTACACTGGGCGTTGATCTTTAGGCGGGCCGATTTAAATCGTAGCGGAAGCTGTCAAAGCTTTCGTGAATGCTGGACGCCAACGAAATGCTTGACGTATTCCGCTACTAGGGATCGCTAGCGAAAGTGTTTCGCGGCCCAGCTTAAGATCGACGCCCTACGCTGCCGCTGGTTTCTGCTTCGATGAACGATGCAGAATGACTCCGACACCTACACCAATTTGTTCGCTGACTTTGGACTAAGTGTTAGCTGTCGATTTTTAGCAACCGTTTTTGTTCGAAAAAGATTGTTGACTAGCAAACTACCTAAATTGCTTGTTTCACCAATTTTGTCTTATTTTTGCGGCGACAACTGAGTATATCGTAAGTCAAGGATACAAGCTTTGGCGGTTCAAGGCTGCGATCCTCCGTTAAAATCGAATAGACGAGTATCAGCGTTGACAAAGAAAATCAAGCGAACAATTAAACCCTGGGTGAGTCCTGCTTGCGCATTGCTTAGTTCGTTGCTTGCGAGTGAATCCGGATGGACACAGCAAAACCTTTTCAATGTTCCCTCGGGGGTTGTTACGCGCAAAAACGAGGTGTTTTTTCAAGAGCAGCTCAACCTAGCTCGTTTCGGTGAATCGAATACGACGTTGGAATACGGCCTAGGTAACAATTGGGAAATCGGTATGAACATATTTAGGGTCAACCTTTATCCTGGCAATTTGAAGCCGCTACCAGGTGAGTCGAACGAAGACGCCATCTTGCTGAATATTCAAAAGTCTTTTCAGCCGTTCGAACAGATCGTCTTTGAGGTTGGGACGCAGAACGGGATGAGCGCCAACAATGGCATGCAGAAAGTCGATTTTTTGAATTTTACTTTCGGTGTAACGCGTTGGACGCCAGATGAAAACGTATTTGAGGGCACGCTTGTTTCCGGCTTGTATTACGGTAACACAAACTATCTCGGCTCTGGTAATGAATTTGGCTGGATGTTGGGTATCGAGTATCCACTTTGGCGAGACGACTTGAGCTTTGTGGCCGATTATATTTCAGGAACGAACAGTTCAAGTGTCGCGGTGATTGGTGCTCAATGGACCATATCCAAGAAGCAGGGCTGGCAAGTTTCGCTTGGCGCTCAGATTCCAAGTCCTCATAGCGGAAATTTTTACGGTGCCGTATTTGAATTGACGAAGTTCCCTCCGATATTGGCAAAAGCCTCAAAAGAGTAGAGTCGCCGACCATCGTAGCAATTTTCAAATAGTATATGGCCAAGTTATCGTGTTTGAAGCATAGAACGCGAGCCAATACTTCAATGCGACGCAAGGACCAAAGTTGGATTGCAGTTCTAATCGCATTTTGACAACATTCCATGGGTATCGTGACGTGCCAATTCACTCCATACGCAAGATTCGTTTTTGCCAATCTAATAGACGCAAGACGATTCATCGCCCGTGTTGACTTTGGTTGGGTTCTGGATGGGCTACACGAGCCGCTCGCCCCGTGTACTGCTTGCTATGGTCAAAATGATGTCGAAGATTGCTTTCGTAAGCCGCATAGAGATCCGGCCTGTTTCGAATGATAAGTAGATTTTCCGCGTTCGATTTTTCTGCATTACTCGTAAAATTAAAACTTCCTGTAATCAGCGTTAGCCCGTCGATCAAAATCACCTTGTTGTGTGCAATGGCATGTTGCGCATCGATTACGGTAGTGATTCCTGAGTTGAATAAGAAATCAGCTGCAGAATACTGTTCAGTCTCCTGGCTCCGATCGAGTACCGCGTATACGGCAACGCCCCGTTTGTGCGCTTCGATACAAGCTGCAGCAATCGGTTCCGAAGTAAACGAATAGGCCTGAATCAATATCTGCCTTTGGGCTTGATTCAATTCGCTAACTATAGCTGCGGTGCAGCCCCCCATGGGAGAAAAGAAGACGCGAATATCACCCTGTGCACTATTTGGGTACTGTGCCGCATTCCCAGTTTGAGCGTAATTCTCGTTTCGTGAATACGGGTCACTCGAAGTCGTAGTTCCAATGTAGGAAACTGGCACGCCAGATGGCGGAACGATTGATGGAACTACTCCATTTGAATTCGCGACTGGATTGGTTGACCGAGTAGGCAGCTGCACGTTCTGCGATACAAACTGGTAGATTCCAAATACACTGGCCAGAAATCCTGCACCAATCACGTGATGACGTTGGACTCCAAAATATGGTTTGGGAGTGTACGCTCTTGGTTGTCTTGGCATAGAGTTTGTCTCGATTTTGAAATTGCAAGGATCCAGTGGTGACATATCGGGCCAACATAAACATAAAAAAGTGGCTGCCCAACGTATGCCAAATAGGCTTACATCTTGAAATGTGTTGGGCACGCGCCAATGTTCGAAACAGAGAACAGGATGAAAACCATGGCGAGAGCTTTGCACCACTGCTTTCTTGAATAGACCATCTGCTAATTCCAATCCATTCGACTGTTGAAACTTTATTCTGCAAAACAACCGATCGTTGCTAGCCATGGCTGGGTAGAAGAACATGGATGCAGATAATGCAAATACACTAGAAACTGAAAAATCCAGCGTCTATGTCAATCAACAAGTCGACGTTACGATCATCTATGTCGTTAACCCATGGAGTTGAAGCCAAAATTTGGTTTGATAGCATTGCCTAATCCGCAGGTGACTGGCTGGCCCAAAGATTACGACATGACGGCGGTTCTGACTTCGGATCAACGAGCAAAAGTTGCTGAAACGCGAACCAAAGAAGATGCCTCAAACGACAATGGAAACCTTCATTCCCAAATCGAATACTTGGCCAAAGCCTATACCCAATTGGAGGAAATCGCATTAAGGCGAGCGGTGAAGCATGTTGACACTGCAAGGGCAGAGCAAAGTCACTCTCGGCAAGAGTGACCTACGGTAGGTCGCGCCTGCCGGGCCTGCCGGGTGCGACTTAGAATCCCAGAGCTTGGCATCTCCAATGATTTCATTGACTCAAATCATTCACGGTGTTGCCCCGTGGGCCGTGTGAAATTCGGGCCAGGGGCCAAAGCTACTGTAAACTAACTCCGGTCGCTCGCCTAAAAGGTCGCTGGTCGTAGTTATGAATCTGCGGCTGTCGAATGCAAGAGCTTCCCACGTATTTCAGCCTATCCGCAGGCTGACGCCGTTTTTTCGTTTGGTCGAATTAGCAAGACAATAACGATCGACAGCAACGCAATGCTTGGGAAAACTCCAAAAATCATGCTTAATGGCACCTGTCGATCTCGCAACGCGCCAAATCCCCAATCAGCAAATCCACCGCAGCCGATGCTCACCAAGTTCATGATGCCGTAGCCGGTGGCTCGCAGTTCGGGTCGAACGATCTGACATAGGATCGGCATGTTGTTGCAGTCAAAGAACCCCCAACCAAGTCCAAACAGGATCAAGAATCCTATCGCTACCGTGAGCGTCCCAGCGTTTCCAATGCCAAATAAGGATGGCAGAAAGAAGCTCATCCCAATCGCACTCGCAAAGATTCGGCCACGAGTTGTTCGGTGCATCCATCGGTCGGCCAACCAACCTCCAATCAATACGCCAATCAGAGACGCAATTTGAACACAGAGCACAGCCGTCATCCCGGCTTTGCCTTGGCTAAGCCCGAACTGTTCCTTGAGAATTCTTGGCATCCAATCCTTCACCACCCAGCCCGCGATTGCAGGTAATGTAAAGTACAACACCAACAGCAGAAAATTCCGATTGGTCAACAATTCCCTCGCAGATGCAAACGGAGAGAGCGGAGCTTCTTTCTGCGACTGCCTCGGAGGATTTCGAAGCATGGCGAACAAAGGCAACGCGTAAACGACTCCGATCAGACCGCAAAAACCGAAGGCCCATCGCCAGCCCAATGACGGTGCATCGGCTACATAACCAGAGAATCCCCCCAAAATGATACCCAAATAAATTCCCATTTGATGGAAACCAACAGCTCGTGATCGCGTTTGACTTGAATGGAATTCCGAGATCATCGATAGGGCTGCTGGAATGTAAAATGCTTCGCTAACCCCCATCACAGCTCGTGTAACTAACAACTGCGGAAAGGACGTTACGTAGGCCGTGGCGAGTGTCACGGCAGACCATACAAATAGACTGGCCGCGATCACATGTCGACGACTCGTTCGATCCGCAACATAGCCTCCCACTGGACTTAACCCGGCATACACCCACTTGAAGCAGCCGAGAACGATACCCCAGCGCGCATTGGTATAAATGTCTGGGATATCGGCCATCATCGAGCTCTGCATCGCCGCCAACATTTGTCGGTCGAGATAATTCAGAAGCGCAACAGGGACCAATAACGCAACGACCAGCCAAGCAGTCTTGGTGCTAATCAAAGATGTTTCTGTGTTCGAATTGTTCATTAAGGAATAGTCCCTTTATTGATCTTTCATCGGTGAAACCGATTTGAGGACGACGGTCAAAACGATAGTACCTTCCACGCACTGGCGAGCGGTGGCTCAATGCGATAGGCGTCGTTCAAGTAGCGGCGTGTCGGCAATAAAGCCAAAATGTTTTTGCGATCATTCACCGACCAATTCGTAGATCCCCTTGCCTGCTCGCTTGAGCTTGCCTTGTTCGACCAGTTCCTCCCAGACATCTTTGGCAAATTGATTGGGTGGTGTGATCGCGACCACGCCTGACCTACCACCGCCCGACATCGGTCCGTGACCGATGCGTGATTCGTCATCAAGTTTTGTTAGCTTAAGCCTCTTTCGAAAAGCCTTCATCGCGAGGCGTAGCTCTTCTTTCCGTGCCGCCGGATCAGGTCCAGGAGTCGGGTCAGGGGTTGGTAGCAATTCAGTCATAGATCGATTCCATTGCGAGATAGTGAGAAGTAATGCAAAGCGTCTTCAGCCGAGTTGCTCGGGAGCAGGACAATTGTATTACAACAGGCCCATGGTTGGTTCTAAGCCAAACATGTGGTTCATGTTTTGTATGGCGGCTCCGCTTGCACCCTTAACGAGATTGTCGATGGCGGAAATCAATATGATTCGAGGACCATTCTCCCGAACCGTAATGTCCACGAAGTTCGACCGAGCGACAAACCGTGTTGCGGGCAAATGAGACACCACTCGTACGAACGAGCTAGCGTCATAGTATGTGTTTAAACACTCGCGAATTTGATTGGGGGTGGCACCAGCAGTCGGGTGCACGTAAATCGTGGACAGGATACCACGTTCCATTGGCGTCAAATGCGGAGTGAAAACGATCTGTGGCTCGACCCCACTGAATCGCGTGACAATGTCGACGATCTCAGGTTGATGGCGATGGTTGCCGACCGAATAGGCCGAGATACTTTCGTTCGTTTCGCAATAGAGATTACCAAGCTTGGGTGTTCGTCCGGCACCGCTTACACCCGACTTGCTATCTACAATGATATCCAACGGCGAAATGAGCCCTTCTTTGAGAAGCGGTGACAGGGGCAGAATCGCGGATGTCGGATAGCAGCCGGGGTTGGCAACCAATTGACAGTCTTTGAGTTCGCTTGAAAATAGCTCAGGCAATCCATAAGGTGTCATTCCCAAACGGCCTGCGTCTGGATGCTTTTCACCGTACCATTTCTCATAAAGAGCGGGGGTACTCAATCGATAGTCAGCGGACAAGTCGATGACGCGGCAACCTGCGTCAAGTAACTGCATGACATGATGTGCAGAGGCTCCGTGCGGCAAACACGAGAAAGCGACGTCACATCGCTCTGCAACCTGTATTGGGGTTAAGTCCTCAACGGGGAGCCTAAGACGCCGCACAAGGCTTGGATGCATATCCGAGAGCATGCTGCCGTCGGCTTGGCGACTGGTGGCTGCCAGGATTTGTGCCTGAGGATGCCCGATTAGCCATTCGATCGCTTCGATTGCTGTATAACCGGAAGCGCCAATAATGCCGACACGAATCATGCGAATGCCTTTGAGTGTAATGGAGTTGGAGTTTACAAGATAAACGTTTTCGCAATCTCGTCCAATAACAAATTGCATTTCACAACTGCACGACGGCTACATGAACCATGTTTCTTCGGTTTGTTGAGCACATAATTCACGAACCATGTTTCGTAGTTGCCCTAAAACCATAGCTGTTGCCCCCCAAACAAAATGGTCTCTAACTCGAAAGCCAGGTGCATCGAATTGCGAGGTTCCACGTTTGAGTGTTCCGACGCTGACCGCGTCGTCCGATATCAAGTCCCGAAGCGGCAAAAAAATCAACTCCGATACTTCATCTGGATTCGGATGAAATGATGGTCGAAGTGAACTAACGGCAACCACTGGCGTAACCAGATGCCGGCTCGCGAAGACGTATAAGGGGGTCAGCTCGCAAATCGGCTGCATGTACTCGGTAGTGCAGCCAAGCTCTTCTCCGAACTCCCGACAAGCCGTTCTCCAGACGGTTTCACCAGAGTCGGATCGCCCTCCCGGCAATGAAACTTGGCCGCCATGATCCGCCATTTGTTTTGGTCGAAGCGTCAATGGAATCGTCCACTCGGATCCGGACACCGGTATCAAACAAATCAGGACAGCCGCAGGGTGCGAAAACTTGGGCGCCGGCCCACGATGACGTCCGTACGCGTACTGAGGTGCTAGTTCGCGATGCGCTTCGCACGGCCCCTTTGACAAGTCCACCTTCATCATGTGTCGTCTAAGCATTTCAGGTAGGTTGGCCAAACTTTCTATTGAGTTCATTTCTTATTAGTCTCGATTCAGCAAAACGAATCAATGGTTCACTTTTGACGAAAACTCGATGAGGACTTACATTACGACCTTATTGCTTTATTCTACTTGATAAAACCATCGAATACGACACGAAAAAGATATGCACCTTTTGCCTTGTTTGCTGCTAATTCGACATGCCCAGTCTCAAAACAATGCTCTCGAGGATCAATTTCGAGTTCCAGATCCAGGCATTACCGATCTCGGTGTAGCTCAGTCCATTAAACTGGCCAAGATGGTTGCCAAACTCGCACCTACGGTAGTCTATTGCAGTCCCTTCCTTCGTTCATTGGAGACTACGCGATGGGCCATCGACAAGCTCGAAACAGTTCCCATCATCCGTCAGGACATTTACGAACAAGGCGGATGCCACAGTGGATATCTAGAGGGGCAGCGAATCGCACAGCTTGGTATGAATCGCGAGTCACTCGCACGCAACTATTCCGGATGGCATTTGGATGATCGAATTAACACGAACGGATGGTACGACCTAGACCATTATGAAACAGCACAGGAAGCTCGCGAACGCGCCATCCGAGTGCGAAAGTGGTTTGAGTCCGAAACGCAAACCCACTCAGCCCAAGATCGAGTTGCGATGGTAATCCATGCAGATTTCAAGATGCGATTGGTCGAAGCATTCTTGGAAGACGACCGCATTGAGGAACAGCTAGGCGAAATCGTAAACACTTCGATCACACGATTGTCCTCGTCAAAAGGACGATGGCGAATGGACTATTGGAATGTGCACTCACATTTGGATCCACATGAAGTCTCGTGTTGATTTTAGAGCCGAAATCGACACAGGAATTGGGCTTCGAGATCTATCCTAAAGTCGAACACGAACGAATCGTTCGCTAGTCCTTCAGTCCTAATCTTTCCGTGTATTCAGTGTTTTCCGTGGTTGATTCAAGATGCGTAAATGACCACGGAAGACTCGGAATACACGGAAAAAAAATCGCAGATGTAAACTTAAGACGAAAGAAAAATACTATGTCATTGATTTATGAAGAGGAAACCTACAGGATTCTAGGGGCGTGTTTTGAGGTCTACAAAGAAAAGGGTTGCGGCTTTTTGGAAGCCGTATACCAAGAGTGCCTGGAGATCGAGTTTGAAATTCAGCAGCTCCCAATCCAGCCTCGACTCGAGCTTAAGTTGGCGTATAAAGATCGTGTCCTAAAACAAAAATACGTCCCGGACTTCATTTGCTTTGGGAAAATCATTCTAGAAATCAAAGCCGTCAGCCAGCTCTGCGACGAGCATCGAGCACAAATTCATAACTACCTGAAAGCCACTGGATATAAAGTTGGGCTCCTTGTCAACTTCGGCCACTATCCTAAGGTCGAAAACGAGCGAATTGTTCGCTAGTCCTTCAGTCCTAATCTTTTCGTGTATTCAGTGTTTTCCGTGGTTGATTCAAGATGCGAAAATTACGGAATACACGGAAAGAAAATCGCAGATGAAAACGCAAAAAAAAGTCTCGAGCTTCGTTTGCTTTGGAAAATCATTCTAGAAATCAAAGTAGTCAGCCAGCTCTGCGACAAGCATCGAGCACAAATTCATAACTACCTGAAAGCCACTGGATATAAAGTTGGGCTCCTTGTCAACTTCGGCCACTATCCTAAGGTCGAAAACGAGCGAATTGTTCGCTAGTACTTCAGTCCTAAACTTTCCGTGTATTCTGTGTTTTCCGTGGTTGATTCTAGATGTGCAAGTGACCACGGAAGGCTCGGAATACACGGAAAAAAAATCACGGTCAATCATGGAGCCAAGCGATGGATGTTCCAGTCCGATTCCGAGTCCTCGCGTTGGTATCGGAATCGGTCGTGCAAACGGGACGGCTTGCCCTGCCAAAATTCAATCATGTACGGAATCACTTTGTAGCCTCCCCAGTTTTCTGGGCGAGGAACTGGTTGCCCTGCATACTTGTTATCCAATTCTTGAATTGCTAGTTCGAGCTGAATATCGTCTAACAGGACTTGCGATTGAGGCGACGCGGAAGCCCCCAACTGGCTGGAACGAGGTCTAGACGAAAAGTACTGATCCGAGACCTCCGCAGACGTTTTTGTGGCTGTCCCCTCAATTCGGACTTGTCGATCGAACATCGGCCAAAAAAAATGAAGCGCAACATTTGGCTCGATAGCCATCGCGCGTCCCTTGGCTGAGTCGTAATTGGTGAAAAAAAGAAATCCATCGGCTTCGATTCCTTTAAGCAAAACGATTCGGCTGGATGATCCACCCTCGGGACAAGACGTTGAGAGAGTCATCGCATTGACTTCAAACCACTCTGGGAGATCCGTCGATTGAAGAAGCGCGAACCATTGCCGGAAAAACTGCATCGGTTCCCTTGGCAATTCACTACGCACTAAACCACCGAAGGTATAGTTTCTCCTTAAATCTTGCATACTCAAGTGCAATTCTCCTTTTTGGCATCGTTTTTGCGTCGTCAAGAAGTTCCGTTTGTCATTGTGGCAATCCTATCACTTGGCGTATTACCAGGCGATAGAAACGGACTGTTTCAGACATTTTCCATGTGGACGTTAAATCCATGAATCGCTTACCAGAATCCTCAAGTTCCCTCAAAGAGGAAGCCCGGATTTCACTAGCAGGTTGTGTATTGGTGGCAGCGCCAAGCATTCAAGATCCTGTTTTCGCCCGATCGGTTTGCATTGTTGTTGAGCATTCGAAGACGCAAACCATAGGCATAATGTTGAATCGTCGTTTGGTCATGGACACGGAATCGCTTTTGGAGCAATTGTTGGATGGTGCGATCAGACCATCCAATGCGGTGTCCTACGTCAACTTTGGTGGACCGCAGAATGGCCCGGTTTTAGCGATTCACGACAATCAACAATTGGCAGAGGGTGGTAATAGTCAAGGCGTCTATTTATCGGCTCAATCCGACACTTTGAAAAAGCTGGCTCAGTCAGCTCCAGAACACTGCCGGCTGTTCATCGGCCATGCAATGTGGTCCGTTTCGCAACTTGAGACAGAAATCATCAATGGTGACTGGCACGTCTTGCCGGCTGTCCCCGAATTGGTTTTCGCAAATGAACACACGATGTGGGCTCGAGGAATTCAAACGGTAGGGAATGGGATCATTCAAGCGGCTACGGGACTTCCGCATTTGATGACGGAGCCGTATTTAAACTAGTTAGTCTGCCAGTTCCTTGGCTCCCCTGGCCGCATTGGAATGCGATTTAAACAGCGACGCAAATGCAGAGGATGAACCCGTTGCATGTGATTACCCGTGTTCACGCGGACGTTGAAATCGACTAGACTCAGAATGGTTGTTTTGGATACATCGTAGTAAACCACAAGAGTCGTTGCATTTTAACTGTCTCATGGAATCTTCCTCGCCACCGTTAAATCGACTTTACGATTCTGTTTTGCTAGAAATCGCGGAGTATTCTGCTGCTAAGCACGATTTCAGCCAGGAAGCTTTTGATACCGCTGGCTGGTGCTTGCTCGACAGTTTGGGTTGTGCCTTGTTGTCCCTCGAATACCCAGCTTGCACAAAAATGCTTGGGCCTGTCGTTCCAAACGCGACATTGACCAATGGAGCGAGGGTACCAGGAACCGTTTGGCAATTGGAACCTGTCAAGGCAGCCTTTAACATTGGGTGTATGATCCGCTGGCTAGATTACAACGACACATGGCTGGCCGCCGAGTGGGGGCATCCATCAGACAACTTCGGTGCGATCCTAGCGCTGACCGACTACTTGGATCGCAATCCAAATAATCCTTGGCAACCCAATCGCCGATGGACTGTTCGCGATGTTTTACGCTCGGCCATACAAGCCTACGAAATTCAAGGAATATTGGCACTTGAAAATGGATTCAATCGCGTTGGTTTCGACCACGTGTTACTCGTCCGTATCGCCTCAACCGCTGTCGCTTGCTCCATCCTGGGAGGTTCGAAAGGACAAATCGCAGACGCGGTGAGTCATGCTTGGCTGGACGGCGGAGCTCTTCGCACTTATCGTCATGCGCCCAATACGGGTTCTCGAAAAAGCTGGGCAGCTGGAGACGCGACGCAGCGGGCTGTGCAGCTTGCGCTTTGGACCATGGCCGGGGAAATGGGGTATGCATCGGCAATAACGGCACCGCGATGGGGCTTCAACGATGTTGTGTTAAGGGACAAGCCGGTTACGATCAGTCGCCAATTTGACGACTATGTGATGGAGAACATCCTATTCAAGGTTTCCTTTCCTGCCGAATTTCACGCCCAGACAGCGGCCGAGGCTGCGATGCAATTGCACCCCCACGTTATCGATAAACTGGATGCGATCCAAGAGATCATTATTCATACTCAGGAATCCGCCATTCGCATCATTGACAAGAAGGGTCCGTTGGTTAATCCTGCAGATCGCGATCATTGCCTTCAGTATATCGTAGCTGTCGCCATGCTTCATGGAGACCTCACCTCTGAACATTATGAAGATACTGCTGCCGCCGACTCGAGAATCGATCAGCTCCGTCGCAAGATGATTGTCGTTGAAGATCCTCGTTACTCAAAAGACTATTTGGACGCCGGCTTGCGCTCGATATCGAATAGAATTCAGGTGCGTTTTTCGGATGGTACTTCGAGCGATTCATTTGAAGTGGAATATCCATTAGGACATCGACGGCGACGAGTCGAATCGTTGGGTCCGCTTGAAACGAAGTTTCGATACAATGCCGGAAGAAGGTACTCCAAAACGCGAGTGGATTCCATATGCGAGATGTTTGATGCAAAGCAAAATTTTTTGGATATGCGAGTGTCGCATTGGATGGATCACTTGGCGGTCGAATCGTAAGTCTGAGGTATGTCCGTGGCAAGTTTGCGTGAAATCGCTGAATCGATCCAACAGCAAGAGCAAGTCCTATTGCAGGGAGGAGGCAAGTCGGGCTCGGATCGACAGCGCAAACTGGGCCGACTGCCTGTCCGGGAACGTCTGTCTCTTTTGCTCGACCCTGGCCGGCCGTTTTTGGAACTAGGGCTTTGGGCCGCTCACAAAATGTATCCCGATTGGGGTGATGTGCCAGCTGCCGGCATCGTGTCAGGCATAGGCTGGATCAACGGACATCCCTGCATGATTGCGGCCAACGATGCAACAGTCAAAGCCGGCTCTATGTTCCCTCAGTCGGTGAAGAAGATGATTCGAGCACAAAAGATTGCTCATCGACTTCGTCTGCCCATCGTCTATTTAGTAGATTCGGCAGGTGTTTTCTTGCCTTTGCAGGACGAGATTTTTCCGGACGAAGATGACTTCGGTAGAATCTTTCGCAACAACTCAGTCCTGTCCGCAGACGGCATCCCCCAATACGCAGCTGTCATGGGAAACTGCATTGCGGGTGGAGCCTATCTGCCAGTGCTATGCGACAAGATACTAATGACGGAAGGAAGCCAACTATGTTTGGCCGGCCCTGCGCTCGTGAAAGCAGCCATTGGGCAAACGGTTGATCCTGAGGAACTTGGCGGAGCCAGTATGCACTCCCAAATCAGCGGCACCGTTGATTTCCATGAAAAGGATGACACTGCTTGTTTGAGCCGACTTCGATCCTTGATATCGATGCTGCCAGCTCAACCAATTGAGGAGATCGGTTTCGCAACGGAACGCGGTCAAGAAGATGTCTACGATATCGTTCAAGCGGACGGTCGAGGCGAATACGATGTCCGCGACCTACTCAAGTGCATTGTTGATGCTGGTAGTTTGCAAGAATTCAAAGCCGATTTTGGTCGAACTGTTGTCACCGCCTACGTGAGAATCAACGGCATTCCAGCTGGGGTTGTCGCGAACCAACGACGGCGTTCAACGACCGCACAGGGTGAAGTGCAAATCGGCGGTGTTTTATATGGAACGTCAGCCGAAAAGGCAGCTCGTTTTGTCCTCGACTGCAACCAGACTCGCATTCCGCTCATCTTCATTCAAGACGTTCAAGGATTCATGGTCGGCAAGCAGGCCGAACAGTCGGGCATTATTCGCTCGGGTGCCCAGTTCGTGCACGCAATGAGCACCGCAACCGTGCCCAAGTTCACCGTAATCGTCGGAAGCTCGTACGGAGCAGGTAACTATGCGATGTGCGGTCGAGCTTATGATCCAGTGTTAATACTCGCTTGGCCGAATGCACGCTATGCTGTGATGGGTGGCAATCAGGCGGCAGACACGATGCTGACCTTGCGAATTCGCGAAGCGGAAAAGTCAGGGAACAAACTCACACCGGAAGCGGTCGAGGAAATGCGAGACGTCATTCGACGGCTATACGAGGAGCAAACCGATATTCGGTACGGGGCTGCGCGCGGATGGGTCGATGCGATTATTGCTCCACATGAGACACGACTCTGGTTAGCATCGGCGTTGTCGGTTGTTCCGCGTGTCAGCGACAAACAAGCCAAGGTGGAAGTGTGAGCAACATGATTCGAGTTGGAAATGCGCAAGCTTTTTGGGGCGATCGACCATCCGCCGCGATGGAAATTCTCGCGCAAGAACCCGATCTCGATTATCTCACGATGGACTACCTAGCTGAAGTATCGATGTCGATATTGGCACTTCAGCGAGAACGCGATCCGAAGCTTGGATATGCGCAAGACTTCGTCGAGGTCGTTCGAAGCTTAGCCGAATATTGGGCGGCGGGTGGAAGATGTCGTCTGATCGCAAATGCGGGCGGTTTGAACCCACTTGAGTGCGCGCGCGCTTGTATTGCAGCATTGGAAATGGCTGGATGTCGTTTGATGAAAGTAGGTGTTGTTAGCGGTGACGATGTCTTAGCCGCTTTGCTGACAAGCGATCCGACCTCCAGTGATTTTCAGAATTTGGATTCGGAGGATTCATTAATAAGCGTGCAGGACCGATTGGTAACCGCTAACGCCTATTTAGGTTGCGAAGGTATTGTACAAGCTCTCGCCGCAGGTGCCGACATCGTCATTACAGGTCGAGTTGCCGACCCCTCGATGGTCGTCGCACCGTGCGTTTTTGCATTCGGCTGGGATCCCAATGACTGGGATCGTTTGGCTGGTGCTACGGTTGCAGGGCATTTGCTGGAATGCGGAACCCATGTCACCGGCGGTATATCAACAGATTGGTTGGACGTTCCCGATCCGGCGCATCTCGGTTTTCCAATCGCTGAGATTTGTAGCGATGGCAGTTGCATTATCACCAAATCCGATCTTTCGGGCGGTTGCGTAACTCCAGAAACGGTCAAGGAGCAACTCATCTACGAAATAGGCGACCCACAGCGATACCTAAGTCCCGATTGCGAGGTTTCTTTCTTGGGCCTTACGGTCAAATCCATTGGAATCAATCGGGTTCAAGTGCTCGGTGCCCAAGGCCGTGCGCGACCCAGTACACTCAAAGTTAGCGCAACGTACCGCGATGGGTTTCGAGCTGCCGGTACGTTGACTGTTTTCGGCCCCCTATCCGTTTTAAAAGCTCGTCGATGTGGTGAAATAGTATTGCGGCGTTTAAACGAAGCTGGGTTTACTTTTCGAGATTCCATTGTCGAATGTTTGGGCAATGCAGAAAGCGTTCCGGTTGCAAACTTGACTAGCTACTGCGACAACGCGTTTGAAACCGTCTTGCGAATCTCGGTGGAATCGGAGTCGAGGGCTGCTGTCTCGCAGTTTACTCGAGAAATGATGCCGCTTATCACGGCTGGACCGCAAGGCACGACGGGTTATGCCGAAGGACGGCCTCGCGTTCATGGCGTCATTCGCTATTGGCCTTGTTTGATTGACTCCGCACGTGCTCAGCCGCACGTCCACTTTTTCTGCTCCAATGACACATTAACAAGTCGAGTTCGCCGCACCCAGTGGCCACCTTCCTATGGCAGATTTCCGCAGGAACCCATGAGCGAATTACCGATCAGGAAAGCGATCCCTCGATCGGAAGCCAAGTGTCTGGCGGATATCGCCCATGGTCGGAGCGGTGATAAAGGAACGGGTGCAAATATCGGAATACTAGTTCGATCGCTTGAAGACTACGAGTGGATGAAGCAGTGGTTGACTGCCGAACGAGTCCAGCAATTCTTCGCGCAGATCGGAGTGACCAGCGTCGAACGATATGAAATGCAAAACATAGGTGGTTTTAATTTTGTAGCCAAAGGGATATTGCGTCGCGGCTTGCGCAATGATGCACAGGGCAAAGCGCTCGCACAAGCTTTACTATCGATGCCCATGAACGAATCATCTACGCGGCGGCAAAAATGACGTTCCATACCAATAAGGATTTGAGTACTGATAGACCTTGGGTCGATGGTCTGACGATTGGCCAGGTACTTCGTGAGACAGCGAAGAAGTTCCCGTTGCAGGACGCTGTCGTTTTTTGCGATCATGGTACTCGATGGTCGTGGTCTGCTTTTGATGCAGAAGTAGATCGAGTTGCACGCAGCCTGTTGGCGCTGGGCTTGCGGCGCGGAGATCACTTTGGAGTATGGTCAACCAACGTTCCCGAATGGGTAACTCTGCAATTTGCGACAGCGAGAATTGGTGCAGTTTTGGTCACGATCAATCCGTCCTATCGAACAAACGAACTTGCGCATGCCGTTCGCCAATCCGATCTTTGGGGCTTGGCTTTAATTGACAAGTTCAAAACTACGGATTACTTTGATTCGCTCCAACAGGCGATTCCTGAACTTGCCATCCATTTGCC
>JANLRK010000335.1:0-28243 GCA_031361585.1 Pirellula sp.
CCCAGACTCGGTCGTAGACGCCATCGAATTGTCCTACCCCATGCTCTGCGGCACGATTCGAGATCATGTGACCAGGAGGCGTCGCCCACTGCTGCGATACTTTGCATGCGAAAAAGACATTTCCCATGAACCACCCGATACGCTGCTGCCCGATGCAGTGCTAGCTGGCATCGAGCCATTCATCATTTGGGGTGCAGTTGCAGGGGGCTAACTTGCTAATACCGGATAGACCACTATTCCATATGGTCTTAGTTGACTTCACGCGGGACAACTTCAAGTCGTCTCCGTCGCCAGAGTCGAGGTCACTAAAACGCATGCCGGACTCTTTTCTCTGTCATTAAGAATTTTGGAATTTTCTTGCAGGTACTTGGCGGATGGCGATTGATATTGCGACTCCTACAGGTGGCGGAATGCTTACATGCGGACTTTTCGTCACAATCCAACCGATGTTTTCATCACCATTTAGCTTGAATTAGCCAGGTACTTTAATCGAGATCAACATGAATATTCAGGAATTTTTTACGTCTTCATTACGCGGCCAACAGCGATTTCCTTCCGACGTTGAATCTCGCCGTTTAGGTAGGGTCAGCAAATCGAAATTCAGTGCGAAGCTCAGGACGCGAAAGTTGGCCATTGAATCTCTTGAAGCCCGCAAGTTGATGGCCGCTGAGATATTCGGTATGGTCTATGAAGATCTCGATCGAAATGGCATCAAGTCTGCGGGAGACAACGGTCTTCCTGGCTGGACTGTTTTTCTCGACCTTAACAAGAACAACGCATTGGATGCCGGTGAACCGTCGCGAGTAACGGATGCCAACGGCGACTATAGCTTTGCTGGCATCGCGGCTGGAAGTTACCGTGTTGCTGAACAGTTGAAGACGGGCTGGACTGCAACATCTCCAACTTCCAATGATGTGACGGTGGCCGACACGAAAAAGATTCGGTCTGACTTCTTTGTTTTTGCTGGTGGTGATATCAAAGGCACTGTGTGGAACGATTTGAATGACAATGGATCTCGAGATAGTACCGATCCTGGGCTAACAGACTGGACTGTTTTTCTAGACTTGAATGTCAATCTCGTAAAGGATGTTGGCGAGCCATCGACGCTGACAGCCGCTGACGGCAGCTATCAATTCCTAGATCTAAAGCCGGGGGATTATGAAGTAATTGAAGTCTTGCCGACTGGGTGGGAACCAGCCAAGCGAAATGATTCAAAGCAAACGGCCAAGGTAGCGGCCCTTCAAGTAACGACTCAAGACTTTGGAAATCGAAGTTTCACGAACGGGGGAATCCAGGGCTCGGTTTTCAATGACCTGAACGCAGACGGGATTCGCAACATCAATCCGGCGACTGGCAAATTCTCAGAACCAGGCCTTGAGGGCTGGACCGTTTATGTAGACTTGAATCTCAACAATATCAAGGATGCGTCAGATCTATCGACACTAACCGATTCGGATGGCGAATATAGTTTTCTCAGTCTTCTCGCTGGCGACTACGAGGTCATTGAAGTACTTCCTGCTGGCTGGGATGTTTCGCCAACCAAGGATGTGAAACAAACCGTTGCAGTAACCGGTGGAAACGTTACGGTTGCCTCCGATTTTGCGAATTTCACCGTTCTTAATGGTTCGATATCAGGCAAGGTCTGGAACGACTTGAATCGCAATGGAGTCCGCGATTTCAATACGCTAACAGGCCAGTTTACGGATCCTCCGATTGCAGGCTGGCGCGTCTATATCGACCTCAATCGCAACCGAATCGTCGACGCTGGCGAGCCAGCAGCCTTGACCGATTCGAATGGTGTTTACTCGTTCCTTGATCTCCAAGTTGGGGAATACGAGGTCCAGGAAGTCCTGCCCGCAGGCTGGGAGATGGCACCAACATTCAATGACAGCAACCCCGTTATCGTATTCTCAGGGTCGAATACGACTGCCCCGGATTTCGCTAACTTTGATGCCTCCGCATCTGCGCCCGGATCGGTCAGTGGCGTCGTTTGGAATGACCTCAACAGCAATGGCATTCATGAAGCGGCCGAACCAGGCCTAATTGGATGGACAGTATTCCTCGACCAAAACAGTGACGGGCTACTGACGGCGGGCGAACGCCAAGTGATAACCCCCGCCGATGGTAGTTATACCTTTGCCGGCGTTTCTGCTGGCACGGTGAGTATTGGTATCCTGGCTGTTGCTGGATGGAATGCAACATTTCCTGCTTCGAATAGCCGCACGGTTACGCTTAGGGGCGGACAGGATTTGACGGCACTTGATTTTGGTAGAGCCCAACTCAGGGATTCTAGCATCTCGGGATTGGTTTTCGCCGATTCAAACAAGAATGGATTGCGTGAAGCCACGGAACACGGCTTGGCCGGAATTACTGTCTATATTGATGTTAACAACAACAATGTTTTGGATGCTGCGGAACCATCGACAGTGACTTCGGTCGATGAATTCTACACACCTACGATTGACGAGGCCGGAAGCTATAGCTTTACGCACCTGGCTCAAGGAACCTACATTGTCCGAGCAGTAGTTCCCGCAGTTCTCAGTGCCACGCCAGCAGCAGAACTATCGCATACAATCACGATAGTCGCGGCTGAAAATCGAACTGGCGTTAATACTGCAGCCGTCTATCGTCCGAACGAAATTCATGGTCTCAAGTTTGATGACCTCAACGGCAATCATGTTCGCGATGCAGGAGAGCCCGTGGTTCCGAATGCCACGATCTTTGTCGACTTGAACAGAAACAATGTGCTCGATGCAGGCGAACCGACAACCCACACCCTCGACGATGGAACTTATACATTTACTGGCTTGCCAACGGGGACGTATGTCATTCGCGAATTGGTTTCTACGGGTCATACCCAGACTTATCCAACGACTACGGGTGGTATACTTTGGCCCACAGGGACTAGCAATCCCGCAGTCGGCATAGTTACCCCCACCAGCATCACGACCTCGCTTGCCCAAGGCGATGTTTATCGCACCAACGTATCGATCACACTTCCAAATACCGGCGCGCTTACCAACCTCGTCGACGTCTTCTTGTTGTTTGACGACACAGGGAGTTTTGTAAACAACAGTCCAATCGTTAGGGCTGCCTTCCCTGATATCATCGCGCGATTGAATGCATCTTTGCCAGGTATCAATTTGGGCTTTGGTGTCGGTCGCTTCGAGGAGTATGCAAATTTTGCTTCGGAATACAGCTCCGGTCGTCCATTTGTATTGAATCAGCCGATTGTGGCTGCGAGTACTGCGGGCTATTTGACGTCGATTCAAGCGGCACTCAATCGCACGGCACCGGGCTACGGCGGTGACCAGCCAGAGACCGACATCGAAGCGCTATTTCAATTGGTGACTGGCAAAGGCTTCGATGGCAATAACAATGGCGCGGTACTCGACAGCGGTCGCGCGGGGCTTGCCTCAACACAGATTAACCCAGGGCCAAGCGGCGACGTTCCTTCGTTTGCATCCTTCACTGCGGACCCTGCAAACTCCGTCATGCCGGCGGCGGGTAATGTAGGTGGTGCAGGCTTCCGATCCGGTGCATTGCCAATTGTTTTGCTCGCGACGGATACAGGCTTTGCCTATCAACCCAAAGGTGAGACTTCGGTCACGGGCGTAGGAGGCTTGAATCTCCCGCTTTCAGCCTTGACCCAAACATCGCGACCTACAACACCCTTCAACTCGGGTGCAGGAATCCAAGAGACAATCACGGGCCTCAATGCCTTGGGCGCTTTGGTAATTGGTCTGGGAACCAATCCAGGCGCAAATGTCGATCCACGACAACAGCTCGAGTCCATCTCTAAGCTGACGGGAACAACCAATCGCACCACAACCACCATAGCCAACGGTACCACCGATCCAATCGCTCCAGGCGACCCGTTGTATTTTCAGATCGCGTCGGGCTTTGGAACGAGCGTGGCCAATGGGGTGGTGAGTGCTATTCAGAACGCAGTCACGAACGTCGCTGTCGATATTGAGGTACGGGCGTCTGACCCTCGTGTCCATTTGACCTCTGTACCCGGAATAAGGACTGGCATAGGGTCTGGAATGACTGCAGCGTTCGATATCGAAATTGTTGGTGACGGAGCGCCTCGCAGATTTGATTTGCAGTTTGTTCGCGCTGGAACCAATGTGGTCCTTGGCTCGATCCCTGTCGTGCTTGGCACACCCATCGAGGGAGACGGATACCACTACGATGAACTAGATGACGGCGAAATTGAAATCGAAGATGATTTCGGCGACCACACTGTGGACACCGGACTTACCAATATGGCTCCGTCGTTTGTAAAAGGAACCGACAAGATAGTCATCGAAGATGCGGGGGCAAACCAATACGTTGGCTGGGCCACGGCTATTAGCCCAGGAGGTCCGTCGGAATCCGGCCAAGTCGTAAATTTCATTGTTTCGAGCGACAACTTGGCTCTCTTCTCTAGTGCTCCAGCAATTTCGCCAGCTGGTTCGCTCACATTTACGTCTGCAGCGAATGCAAATGGAGTCACAATCATCAGCGTGAGGCTGCACGACAATGGCGGTACGGCCAATGGAGGAGTGGATACCAGTGCTCCGCAGACTTTTACCATCACTGTAACGCCTGTCAATGACGCACCAATAGCAAACAATGACAGCTATACCACGAACGAAGATACACCCCTCGCAGTCGTATTGCCTGGGGTATTGGCCAACGATTCTGATATCGATAGTACCGTTCTGACGGCAGTATTAGTGTCAGGTCCAACGCATGGAACAGTCAGTGTGAATGCGAATGGTTCATTCAATTACCAACCCGCTTCGAATTACTTCGGAGCCGATAGCTTTACCTACAAAGTCAATGACGGAACTTTGGATTCCAACATTGGGACGGTATCGCTCGTTGTGCGGGCTATTAATGACGCACCAATAGCAACGGATGACACGTACTCCACGAATGAAGATACGAATCTTGTTGTAGCGGTTTCGGGCGTACTTGGTAATGATGTTGATATCGACTCAGCGTTGCTGACCAGTCTGCTCGTCCTGGGGCCAACACATGGTACCATTGCATTGAACAGTAATGGATCATTCACCTATGTTCCAGCCGCGAACTACAACGGGTCGGATAGTTTTACCTACAAAGCGAATGATGGAGCATTGGATTCAAATGTCGCGACTGCACGAATTACCGTGGTTTCAATAAATGATGCGCCAATTGCTATAAACGATAGTTTTTCCGTAACGTCGGGTGTCGCAACCCTAATCGCGGCACCTGGAGTATTGACAAACGATACAGACGTCGACACTACTGTACTGACGTCCGTTCTGGTAACCGGGCCAACCCATGGGTCGGTAGTTCTGAATCCAAACGGTTCGTTCAGCTATACTTCGACGCTCGGTTACGTCGGCCCAGATTCGTTTACCTACAAAGCCAATGACGGATCGCTTGATTCCAACATTGCACAAGTCTCCATCACTGTTTCCAACCTGCCACCCGTTGCCGTAGATGATGCGTATTCCACTATGGAAGACACAACGCTGGTTGTGCCAGTTGCCGGGGTTCTCGCTAATGACACGGACCCTGACAGCACTTCGCTAACAAGTATGCTTGTGCTCAGTCCAGCGCATGGAATCGTTACATTGAATAGCAACGGATCGTTCACCTATGTTCCGACAGCGAACTACAACGGATCGGATAGTTTCACCTACAAAGCTAACGATGGTCTTTTAAATTCGAACATCGCGACGGTGAGACTGACGGTAACCGCCGTAAACGATGCACCCGTGGCCGTTAACGATAATTACACCGCATCCTCTGGTGTTGCAAAAACAATCGCGGCACCTGGTGTACTGCAAAACGATACAGACATCGATACCGCAGTTTTGACGTCCGACATTGTTTCACCGCCATCGCACGGAACGGTAACGCTGAATGCGAATGGCTCGTTCACCTATCGGTCTACTCCGGGATACGTCGGCACGGACGTGTTCACGTATGTTGCAAGTGATGGGGCGCTCAAAAGCAACATCGCCCAAGTATCGATCGCCGTGTCTCCGGTCGAGAACAACATTCAATTTTTGGTTGTCGATGAGACAGCCAAGCAAACGTTTCGATATGGCACCACGGGAACGTCGGTTAGCCAATCGGCTCTCAACAAGGAAAACAAAAAGGGTCGGGGGATCGCGACGAGTAGCGATGGTACTTCATGGGTTGTCGATGGGGATGGAGTCGTGTACGTGTATGGTGCGACGGGGGCATCGCTTGGATCGTTTAGGGTCAATGGAATTGATAAACCAGAGGGGATCACAATTTCAGGAAAAAACCTGTGGATCGTGGACAATGAAACCGATCGGGTTTATCTCTTCGCCGGTGCCCTAACGCGCAGAAGCGGAAATGTGAATCCAACTTCGTCGTTCCCTTTGGATCGAGCCAATCGCAATCCAAGAGACATTGCTACCGATGGAGACACGTTTTGGGTAGTCAACGATACGTCCAACGTTGACCGCGTATTCCGATATTCGTCCGAAGGCCGATTGCAAGGAAGCTGGACAATTGATGTGGCCAATTCGGCGCCAACTGGGCTCGCAATTGACCCGTCCAATTTGAACAATGTTTGGATTGCAGATTCGGGAACGGATCGAGTTTATCAGTACGATGCTGGCGCGACTCGCACGGAGGGCAAGCAATCCGCTTCGCGAAGCTTCGCATTGAACAGCCTGGACGGGGATCCACAGGGAATATCGATAAAATCTGGAGCTGCGTCGAAAGAATCAGGGTTTATTGCGATGACTTTGGTTCGAGTAGAAAGTCCGACTACAGGCACAAATATCGTCGATCGACAGACCTTGAGCATGGAATCGAAAACGGATAGTGCACGCTACATTGATACAGTAGGACAGCTTCCAAGAAGTATGGTTGAAATTCACGATGAAGTCCTTTCGGAATTCAATTCCCGCAGCGCGATGTCGACGGACTTGGAGCTGGTTATCGACGAGATCGTGATTGGCAAGGCGGCGAAATTGCGTAAGAATTTGTTGAGATAATTTGTTAAGTCGCACCCGGCAGGTGCGGCCTACGGTAATGACTTTCGCAAATGCTTTACATTTTTTGGCGGATGCTTTCCCTGTTTACGACTCTCCTTAGTAGGGAACATCCATTCCCGAATGATTTTGAATCAAAGCAAATGCGACAAGGACACAAGCCATGACAGCAAAAAACCGAACAAGACCGAATTTAAGGAGAAAGCTCGTTTCGGAAGCGTTGGAACCAAGGGCCATGATGGCTGCAGATGCAATGCATAATTTCCTGTTTCCGCACGACGTCGATGATGATGGCAGCGTGACGCCGCTCGATGCACTGGTCGTCATTAACCATCTAAACCGAGACGGTGATGATTCCTCGTCCGCCGAACGTCAATTTCATGATGTCGACGATGATTCGCAAGTTACTCCGTTGGATGCTTTGATTCTCATCAATGATTTGAACTCGAAGTCGACCTCGCCCAACGGCAGTAACCCGCTGGTTTCGCAATCGTCTGTGTTGAGCGTACCAAGTTCCAGCGTTCGAGTTCGCGTTGAATTGGAAACCGAAGGGGCGGAATCTGAACTGAAAATCCGCATTGACAATGCACCGGTGTCCAGTTCGTTTCCAGTTTCATTGAACGATATTGCCTTGGGACAGCTGATGACCGACGCAAAAGGCCGAGGAAAAATCGTTCTTGGTCAAGGTGACGACAATCGCGATCAAATACCGCTTCCAGCGGGACTGTCTACCCTTTCGCCCGAAATGGAGCTTGTTATAGGGGACATCGTGAAGGGGAAATTATCGCAAGTTTCTAAAGTCGAAAGCCATGGTTCCGGAACGACTACCCCGCCCGTTGTCGGGAGCCAAGAGCAGCATTTTGCTGCCAAATTTGGCATTGTTTTGGGCGTTAGTCGTTCGGCAGAGTTTGAACAAGAGACCGAGCGAGGCGTTACCAAACGCCAATTCGAAGCGGAGATCGAGAAAGCGACACCTAATACAAGTTTCGAGGTCAGCGTTGGTGGAATCGTCGTGGGTAGCATTGCCACCGATTCTAAGGGGAAAGGAAAATTACGGTTAACGACTAACCCAAAGGATGCTAACGCACAGTTGATGCCATCTTCGTTTCCAGCAGTTTCGGATGGAACTACCGTCAAGATCGGAACCCTCGAGTCGACACTGAGACTTTCACGCTAGGTGCAATGAATGAAACCGACTTTCCCTTTACTAAGAATTAACGCACAGTCATACTCAAATGAGCGACCGCTAGTACGGCGAGCTCGCCAGCTTGGTTTTTCCGAAGTACGGCCCGATTCAGTTATGTCAGACGACCAACCTTCACTTGGCAGCGACGTTGCACTACTCGACCGAATTCGTTTGGGTGATGAAGATGCGGCGCTTCAGTTGTACTATCGATACGCGGATCGGCTTATGCGATTGGCGAGCAAAAATACTCCAGCGGAATTGGCTCCTCGGTTCGATCCTGAAGACATTGTCCAATCCGTTTTCCGGACTTTTTTTCGTCGCGCGGCCAAAGGGCAATACGAAGCGCCCGAAGGGGATGAGCTTTGGAAATTGCTTCTGGTAATGGCGCTCAACAAGGTTCGCGCTAGAGGTGCTTTTCATCGATCTGGCAAGAGGGACATCCGCAAGACGCGACCCTTATCTGCGGGACACGAACAAATAGACCAGCACAATGCCGAAGAAGCGAAGAGCATACTTTGCATATCGGTCGATGAAATGATTCAAAGACAGCCGCCCAGTCATCGCACGATCATTCGGCTTAGAATCGATGGACTCGAGGTGCAAGCGATTGCGGAGCGTGAAAGTCGAAGCAAACGCACGGTGGAACGCATTTTGCAGTCTTTTCGCAAGCAGTTGATGGAATCAGCGTTGTTTAACTTGGGAGAGCAGGATCCGTGTTGAACCTCGATGAGTTCGTCGATGCGCTCGAGGAGGAGGTGGCAACCAAAGGGGTGCTCGCAGTCGATCTTAAGAAAATGGCACCAGGCAAGAAAGACTTTGGTGGCCTTGATCGCGAACGCACTTGCATTCTGATTGAAATGCTCAGAGTCTGGATGGAACATCGTTGGCGGGCTGGACATCCTGTATCTGTTTTAGACTGTCTGGGCGAGTTTCCGAACGATTCGTTCTCCGACGAGGAACTTGAAAGCCTACGATTTGAAGAACAACGACTCCGGCAGACCGTTGAGAAGACTTCAACGAAGAATTCGCACGAATGGTCAATCGAGGCGTTACCCAACGTTGGCGAAACGTGGGACGAGTTTGAACTGCTTGGGATTCTTGGCGTTGGCGCATTTGCGAAGGTGTATTTGGCTCGTCAACATGGACTAGCTGGCCGATTGGTCGCGTTGAAGTTGACTTTCCGAAAAACGCATGAATCGCATTGGTTGGCCACACTGCAGCATTCATCAATAGTGCCAATTTACTCAACGCATTGCTTTGATGAGGTCTATGGGATCTGCATGCCATTTCTTGGCAATACCACTTTGGCGGACTTGTTGCACGACACACCGAGATCAGCGACTGTTGATAAGAGCAATTGGTGGTCGAGGTCCAAGCGGAAGAGTCTTGATGGGGGCGGCGCTCTATTGAGCACCATCCAACAACGACAGGGTCAGATCGAAACCATCGTCAAGACGGTGGCAGCCGTTTCAAGCGACGACGACATACGGCATTCGAGTGTTGGACTTGCGAATGCACCTGTCCATTCACCTGCCTCGCAAAACTTGAGTCAATGCGACTATGTCGATTCGATTTGTTGGATCGGATCGCAATTGGCTGATGCACTCTCCTACGCGCATCGCAACGGGTTAATTCATTCCGATGTAAAGCCAGCCAATGTTCTTGTAGCATTTGACGGACAACCTCGACTGTTGGATTTCAACGTTTCGTACAAGATTACGAGCGACGGCATCGTTAGCACGGAAATACCGCTGGGTGGCACGATTCCATACATGTCGCCGGAGCATCGACAAGCATTGAATAGGCCGGCGGTTGTTGACGCCAGGAGTGATGTTTACTCGCTGGGGGTGGTGCTATTTGAAATGCTTACAGGCAGACTCCCCCAGCAATCCACAGACGGAGCTAATCCAAGGCAATGGAATGCCTCTATCTCGCCTGCAATGTCAGCGATCATTCGCAAATGCTTGGAAGCGGATCCCTGTGAAAGATATCAATCGGCCGATGCGTTGCGAGACGACTTGACCGCACAATTCCATCATGAACCACTAGTGCATCTGTCTGAGCCTAGCGTAACGGAACGATTGTTAAAATGGTGTCATCGCCATCCTAGGTTATCCTCATCCATTTCGATCGGATCCCTAGCGACAATCCTGATTGCGTTCTTAGTAGTGGGTATGGTTGTCGGGCAACTAGCACGGAATAAAGCGGATTGGGTCCATCGCATAGATTTGCTTAGGGATAGGATCCCAAATTCGATGGCTATGTTGACGTCCCTCGCCGCAGTACCGGAGCTTGAACCTGATGTTTCAGCGGATCTCCAACAAACGTTTGCCTTGATCGGATCCTCTAGCTCTTTTCCAAATCAAGTCGACCAGCGCTGGGAAAAACGTGAAGGTGTCAGCGATGAAATCCGAGCGGATCTTCGGCTACTGGCTTGGCTTACGAAGCAGAGGAATTGGCTGAATACACCAACCATCCCCAGCGGTTTGGAGGGCAAGGAACCATTAAACGATGAACGAGAGTTCGATGAACAATCGCAAAGCCCTTTGAAACTAATTCAAGCAAGAGAGTACAACTCTGCGATCAGTTTACTCCAGAAGCGAATCGAGCAAAACCCGCGAGACTATGTTGGTTGGTGGCTTCTCGGCGACTGCTACAAGTTCAAATTAGACGCCTTGAATTCGCAGCAAGCGTTCACGGTTTGTATTGCGTTGCAACCAAAGTCCTCGATCGCATACCTCAACCGTGGAGAGTCTCGATTTATGGCCTCCATGTTTGAATTGGCAGCGGAAGATTATGCGAAAGCATATGCGCTCGCCCCGTCGTTGCATTTATCTCGCTTGACTAGAGCTCTAGCCTTACAGAAACTTAGCCGCTTCGGTGAAGCTATTGCTGAATTGGACAAGGCGATTGGTGCGGGCTATTCCACGGTAAGTCTCTTTCGGTTGCGAGCGCAACTATTGGGAGCGTCGGGCGATGCGGAAGCTGCAAAACTAGATTATGCCAAGGCATTGCAATTCCAGCCTGCAACAGACAAACAGTGGATCGATCGTGGCTTGATACGGCTCGATACGAGTCCTGCACTTGCCGCAGAGGATTTCGAAAGTGCGTTGGTAGCAAATCCAACATCCGTCGACGCGCACCAAAAGCTCGCCTACGTGTATTCCGAACTGCTTCATAATCCCGAAAAAGGTCTCGAGCATTCGAATCGCCTCGTCGAATTGGCGTCCGGGCAGCCGACGCATTTGGCCGGTCGGGCTGTATTGCACGCTCGGGCTGGGCGGACAAAAGAAGCAGCGGACGACCTTCGTTCTCTTGAGGCAATGCTTGTACATGCGCCAATTGAAATATACCAAGTGGCCTGCGGATATAGCATTTTAGCTGGCACCGCGTCAGTGCAGGGACAAGACGCGATGGCCTATTCCAAGGCGGCGTTTGGATGGTTTACTAGGGCAGTTGGAGCTGACCCGAGTATTTTAGCCATTGCCATGACAGATCCGGACGTAAAATGGATGCGTGAGCAATCCCAATTTCAAGAAATCGCAAAGGCTGTCACTACTCTCAAGCTGAATCCGCCGTAGCACCCAAACCATGATCAAAAGAAGCATACAACGGAAACGCAACCTGCGAATTGAACAATTAGAAAATAGAGATTTGTTCGCGCGCGATGAGATTGCGTTTGCAGCCTTCGGAAGCTTGACGTTTAGTATCGCACCTGACGGTACTCACGTTGGACACGAAATTAGCACACTGCAGGGCGACTTCAATCAGGTCGCTCCCTCCGCTCAATGGCAGCAAGCTTTAGCCCGCGCGTTTCAGAAGTGGAGCGTTAACGCAAATATTAACATAGGGAACGTAGCGGACAATGGCGCGGCCTCCGGTGTATATGGACCGACGCGTGGCGACGAACGCTTTGGGGATATTCGAGTTACCGGCTTTGCCTACGGAAAGGATACGTTTGCAGAAGCTGTATCGGAAAATGCACGATCCGTTGGTACGTGGGCGGGCGATGTCTTTTTCAATACTGCTGTGGACTGGAAGAACGTAGATGCCATCGAGGCCGCCGCTTTGCACGAGGTGGGACATATCCTAGGGCTTGGACACAGTGACGATCCGGCGTCGCCGATGCACGTTCATGGTCCGAGCGGTGCATTGAAGTTGACACCAAAAGATATTCTTAATCTTCAAGCCATTCACGGTGTTCGAAATCCGGACCCGAACGAAGGAGGAAATGGTAACGATTCCATTGAGCGAGCTTCTGAGATCAAAGGTGGTGAAGAGGACGAATCGGTTCTCGAGGGCTTCAATGGCAACCAAGTTTGGATTCAATTCGGCGATCTTCACAACGCTAACGATCGCGATGTCTATGAAATAAAAACCTCGGTCAACTATTCGGGGCCGTTGTCGATTGAACTGCGAACAGCGGGGTTAAGTCTCGCAAAACTTGGTGCAGAAATTACGGATGTGCATGGAAAAATCCTGAGCCAAATCCAATTATCAGGTGACTTCGGTGGGACTTCTGTTTTGACTCTCAATCAAACTTTACCCGACGGTAAGTACTATTTACAGGTCCACGCAGGTGCCGATCCGTTCTGGGCCACGGGGGACTATAGCATTACCATAGCAACTCCGACTCGACTACTATCCGATGCGAACACAATTGCCGAGTGGACTCGAAAAGCGCATCGTTGGTATTATGACAGCGATCGATTGAAAGATGGCTTTTCGTACCAACTGCTGCCAAGCTCCAGTGATGGACCTGTGAACGACGACAAGCACACGGACGACACGTTTGGGAAGAGCGTTGACATGCCATTGGCGTTGATGACTACCACGCGGGCGGTTTACCAAGTTGTAGGTACGATTAGCGATTTGGTGGATATCGACCACTACCGCGTCGTTGCTCCCAAGGTTCTTAATGGAAAGGATGAATTAGTAGTCGACATAGAGTCATTGAAGGTTGGTGGCCTCGTTCCGCAAGTCAAGTTGCTTGACAAGAGAGGGGTAGAGCTAAAGTCTGAGGTCCGCGTTCAAGGCTATGGCCAAACGCAGTTGGTGTGGGGCAACGTCCAATCCGAGCAAGAGTTCATCATTGAGTTGAGAGCTGGCTCCGTTAGCGATGAGTTTAAGACAGGGAGCTTTTCACTGAACGCTACTTTCTCGAGCCCTTCAGTACAACCTGAGTTGATGGTATCCGGGAATTTGATTGACGGAAAAGGAACTGTCGAGCGTGAATGGTACGTTGCAAGACCCCAACTGTTCGGTTTTTCGCTCGAGGGAATAACCCCATCGCCTCTAACCGAAGGCCAGATTTGGGTTTCTGTATTCGATGACCAGCGAAGACTGGTGACCGGCTTAATCGCCCCTTTAAATTCCCTTCGCTCCGCCCCTGGCTTGTTCCTTAACCCCGGTACTTACTTTTTCCAAATTGCATCGGTGGTCAACGGTGCAAGCGTGTCAGACGTTGCATATAGATACATGGTGGAGCGACCGTCACAAGCCATCGGCGCCTTGTTAGGAGGCACTGCGGTGCAGCCGCTCTTCCTATGTCCAGGCTCGACGACCCAGTATTGCTACCCGGATAGCCCAACTCCTGTCGCAACAACGCAGAAGGTTGGGCCGCAGCCATTAATCCCATTGCCTGCTCCCTCCAAAGAGCCAATTGTACCGAGCTCAAACGCATGGTATTGGACAAACAATTTCTTGCCGACGAATCCTTCGAATGCTTTGGATGTAACTGGGAACGGAATCGTCGATCCGCTTGATGTATTAGTCATTATCAACGCGATCAATTCAATCGGATTGGGGCCTGTCCCTACGCCTCCTCAGTTCCTTGGCCACCTTGACACCAATGCAAATGGACTTGTGGATCCACTGGACGTCCTGATGGTGATCAATTATCTGAATGCGAAAGTGTAGTAGGTCGCACCTGCCTGCCGGGTGGGACGAGGAAGTGCAATGCATCGCACGTCGAGCTGAGAAAAACTTTCGACATGTACGATTGAAATAAGCTAGGAGCAAAGGACTTTTGCCCGTGTGTGGCACGCTCCAAGGTACGTGTGGCACGCTCTGAGGTACGAAGGGCGTGGGAATCGCTAGTACTTCCGGCCCACGCCCACGCTTCGCTTTGGGCGTGCCACACGAAAGGGTCGAAACATTTCGCTACAAACTGGGAAGATCTCCTATTGCTTCAGCCTCAATGAATGGCATACGCAAATGCAAAGTGAATCGTACAGGTCGCAAAATTTTATCCTCGAAGCGATTCAAGCGGTTTGAATCTCATTGCCGATAGGGCAGGGATGAGGCCGCCAACCAAGCCCATCATCATGCTCAGCATCAGACCAATTCCCAAGACCCCCCAGTCGACGACCACCCGAAACACTACCGCTTTACCGGCTGGTCCATTTCCGCTGTTGACAATGCTTGTCACCCGAAATCCGTTGAACATATAGCCGATGAGGCAGCCAACTAACCCTCCCAGCAACGCAATCAAGAGCGATTCCACCAAGAAACTGACCAAGATTCGCCAACGGCTGAAGCCGAGCAGACGGAGCATTCCAATGTCGCGAACCCGTTGGCTGATGGCTGCAAACATGGTGTTCATGACCCCCATCACACCACCAAAACCCATGACCCCCGCCACAACCATCGTGCCAATCAATAGCTGCAGATTGGTTTGCCCTAACGCCTTGAAATAGTTTGTTTCCGTCAACGCATTGACTTGAGACTTTTCATACTTGTTTGCTGGGTCCTTGCCGCTGAAGTAATCTTCTAACTTCTGTGCTTGTTCTTTGCTCGTGGCTCGCAAAACCAACGTCGTGTAGTTGGACTTTCCTAGCAGCGGACCAATGACACTCTGCTTTGCCCATACTTCAGAATCAAAAGTTGTACCCTCAGTCTTCATGATTCCGGTAACGAGGAGCTCTCGAGTATCCAATTGAATCGTGTCGCCTACTTCTAGACTCTCAGGGTTTTTTGCAGCCCGACGAGTAGCTTCGGATCGATCTGATCCGAGCCCACGGGCTATTCCCTCGCCAAGTACAACTTCGACTATCGGCTGTTTGTTTGGATCCTCCGAGGGGCGAACGCCTGCTTCCGAGAACCAGGCGCCACCAGGAAGCAATTCAAAATTATGCACCTTGGCCGATGCGATGGGATCGTACAGACCTCGCATCTGCAAAAGTCTTCGGCTCGGGCTATTTGGCTGTGGCTCCGCAATGGGTAAACTAAGTACAAGGTAGACTTCTCGGCTACAAAGTGGCTCATCGTTAAAACGGGCGACTCCGTCTTGCTGAGCAATGTCCCCCATGTTCTCGAAAGGCATATTGCTGATTCCCTCATCGGTAGCCCCTTGGGAGAGGACGATCACGTTCTCGGGGTTGCCACTCGATTGCGTCAATTTTTTCAGGCCATTGATGAAGCCCATCAAGAAGGTCAAAACTCCGATCACCATCGTGAACGCTACCGCGGTCAAAAGCGTTGTTCGATAACGGACGATCAGATTTCGAATGTTGTATCCAATCGGAATGCGAGCCAAATAAACGACCAGCAACATCAAAGCAAAAAACGCAAAGCAGGCGGGGATCAACATCCAAGCATTGTCGAAACTAATATACGTCACAAAGAACCAAATCAGTAAACCGGACACTGCGCAAAACAAAAGCAAAATTCCAACGACATTTAGAATCGCAAAGAGCAGCTTGAGCATCGTATTTCCCTTAGTTCTTTGTAGCCCGGCACACCGTGCCGTGAATCGAAGTATGGTTCTTTGTAGCACGGCACTCCGTGCCGTGAATCGAAGTATGGATAGGTTGTGATTTCCTAGTCGGCCCGGCAGGTGCGACCCTACGTAGGTCACTCTTGCCGAGAGTGACTTTGCACTATCTATACGGTCTCAAAATCCGTCACACGGCCCAGGGGGCCATGCTACAAGTAACGCCTAAGCAACTTTGGAAAACACATCGACCACTTTGATCGAGCGGGTCGACAGGGCGGGCAGGATACTACCGGCAAAGGACGTTGCGAAACCGATGGCAGCTCCCCACCAAAGTGCTCCATCCAAAACAGGGAAACTTGAAAAAAACGCAATAGGAAATGGAATGCCGCCCAAAACTCGGTTCACGAAGAAGTACGTTCCGATCGAACTGATCGAGCCAGCGACCACGCCTAAGAGAATGGCTTCACCCAGCACCAAAAACATAATCTGGTTAGGCTGAAAACCGATCACTTTCAGGACCGCCATCTCCTTGCGACGTTCGCGAACGCTAATGCTGATCGCATTCGATATTACAACTGCCAGCGTCGCAATAATCGATGGGGCGAGCACCCATCGAAGGATGGTCAACAAGTCCTTGTAGGCCGCTAAAAAATTCGATACACCCGATGACGCAGTCTCGATCTTTACGGGCGGGGTTGCGAACTTAGGGGAGTTGTCTATCTGCCCGCTTAGTTTCGTAAAAGTGTCTTTGTTCGGAACCTTGACCCAAACTAGATTCATGCTCTTGTTGGCAAGCGGATGGGGTTTTTTCTTGCTTGCTTGGTAAGCATCTAACGATGCATTGAGGTAATCGCGATTGATACATGAGTTGTTGTCGTAACGACCCAATGGGAAAGTTCCAACGATCTCACAATCCAATTCGATGTCACGGTAATTGGTACCGAATATCTTGATACGGTCACCAACTTTCTTTTCAAGGGCAGCGAGTCTCTTCTGACCAACGATGATCCCTTGCCTATTTTTCTCCATTTCCTGAATCGCTTTTTCAAGTTCTGCTTTCGGACCCGGCTGTAGAGAATCCAACTCGTCCATCATGGTCAGCAATTTTTTAGGCTCCATGCAAAAGGCAAAGAGAAAACTGTTAAATCCCATTTTGCCTTTTTCGGTCGAGCCGATAAAGAATTGCCAAGTCATCGAATCGATCGGCTTCACGTCGGTATCTTCACGTGCAGCACCGCTCTCGAGATCAGAAGCGTAGGTGAATGGCATTTGGCTGGGGATGCTCCACTTCTCTGTTACAATGCCCTTGAAATTGCTGGTCTTTTCAGAGGTCGCAACGTCGAGGAAACCGAGGATGGACCAAATGAGCGTTATCACAAAAACGAGAACCATCACCCCTGCGCTGGTCAACATGGACCGAATGAGGTTTCTGCGAAGGTTCTTGATTATCAACATCATGAATTTCATAGTTGTTTCTCCTATCCTGCTTCGTAGAGTGCTTCGTCTGGTTGATCCACGAGTCGACCTTTGTCAAGGTGTTGGATTCGATCGGCACGACGAGCGGCCCGAAGATCGTGAGTTACCATCAGGATTGTCTTGTTGAGTGACCGCTGTAGTATGTTGAGGAGATCCAAAATCTCATGGGCTGACTTTGCATCCAAGTCTCCGGTCGGTTCGTCGGCCACGATCAAGGTTGGGTCGGTCACAATGGCTCGAGCAATACCAACGCGTTGCTGTTGACCACCGGAGAGCTGGCTTGGAAGATGTGAGTTTCGGTCATTGAGCCCAACTAGTTCTAGGGCGGTCATGACTTGTTCACGCCGCTTTTTTGCACTCAGCGGTAACAGTAGCAGCGGCAACTCGACATTTTCGTACGCCGTTAGCACGGGCAGCAGATGGTAAAACTGGAAAACGAAGCCAACGTGTTCATTCCGCCAACGAGCCAGTTGTGCTTCTGTCATGGTTGAAACGCAACGATCGCCAACCCAAACTTCCCCTGCGCTGGGAGTATCTAAGCCGGCAATGAGATTGAGGAGCGTTGTTTTGCCCGAACCGCTGGGACCCATCAAGGCGAGAAACTGACCCTCGGGGACCTCAAGGTCCAAATCATTGAGAACGTTAACTCGCTCGGATCCACGCTTGAAATACCGGGATACGTGCGACACTCTGACAATAGGTTTAGCGGTCACTCGTTTTGTACCTTGGTAGCTGGTGGGATATGCAAACCTTACGATAAGGCTTTAGCCTAACATGTTCCCAATGATAGGCTAGAGTAGCTCGGCACTCAGTGCCGACGATAACTAGTGTAGCTCGGCACTCCGTGCCGACGAAAAATAGAGGAAAACAGCACGGAGTGCCGTTCTACACTGTTTTTCAGCTGCCGGCTATTGGGGTTGAGCGCTGAAGAACACGACTATTGCACTCATTTCTGGCTTGAGATAGACCCCTTCCTCGTCCTCAGGAACTTTCACCGCAACACGTACGGGCACGGCGCCTTTAGCTCGATCGGCTATAGGCATCAATCGAGACACTGTCCCTTTGTAGACACGTTTTGGAAAGGCTTCCGATCGCACCTCGCATAGTTGATTGACGTAAACTTTAGATACGTCTCGTTCTTGGATGTTCAAATCGATTTCTAAGTCGGATAAGTCGGCGATATCGCAAACACTGGTGGAGCCGCTGAACGCAACTGGATTCACAAGATTTCCCTCCTCTGCATTCTTTTTCAAAATCGTGCCGGAAATGGGAGCACGTAAGGTGCAATTCTCTAACCGCCATTTGGATTTATTTAAGTTCGCTTCGGCTTGGACTACGGCAGCGCGAGCCATTTCGATGCGCTCTTTGCGCGGCCCTTCTTTCATCATATCGAGTGACTGGCGAAGCTTTTCGATGCGTTTGCGTGTGCTTAAAAAACTGCTTTGAGACTGTTCAAATTCGGTCATAGAGACCGAATTCGTTTTGAGTGCATCCTTCATTCGCTTGAATTGCGACTCGAGTTGTGAGACGATTTCTTCTTGTTCTTGGAGGTCTGCGGTTGCGCCAGCGATTTCTTGAGGTCGAGCGCCGGTTTCAAGTTCGGCAAGTTCGGCTTTGTTTCGCATGAGGGTACCGCGAGTCTGTTCGTAATCGGCTTGGTATTCTGTGCGCTCGACTTCGGCTAGTATTTCACCTTTAACAACGCGCCTTCCCTCTTCGATATTAAGGCTCAGGATTCGACCACTGACTTGGGGGCTAACCAATACTTGATGCTTGGCAATAACGTATCCCCTGGATTCGAGTGCTATCGGATTGTTCGAGATTGACTTATCAGAACCAGAGGATGCATTTGGCGTCTGAAGAGCTGGATTGGCAGTGACTGTCGAACTTGAAGATGCATTTGCGATCGCAGACTTTGTCGAGGATGCAGTGCCATCGTTCGATTCGTTTTTGATTTCGAGCGATGGTCTATCAAAGCCGAAAGTGGCCATGACAGCGTCGTCGCGGTAGGCCAACCAAGCGCAAGCTAAACCCAATACGAGAGAGGTCAACCAAGGAAACCAACCGCCTGATTGTCTGTTATCCAGCCTATCTTCTTTTGCGATCTTCAAAGAACGAACCCGATCATCCAATGAGGATGAACTCTCCCGTTTGGGGTCTTTGTCCTTCAATGACAAGGACGGAATGTTTTGAGAACTCAAGGGATACCCAATTCAAGGCCAAAGAAGACATCGATCGAAATCAGGAAGAATTATAATAGCCCGAGCCTAAGGTTGGTATACGCGTTCGAAAATGAAATGGATTCAATTGAATCGACAAATCGAGACGGCGGCCAAGAGGGCGACGATTTGACTCATTTTCGTCAATGAAATCCTTGGAGATGACGTGCTTTGCGATTCTCAGTCGCACCCGGCAGGCCCGGCAGGTGCGACCTACGTAGGTCACTTTTGCCGAAAGTGACTTTGCGCAGTCAGTTTGGCGGTTGGGCAAAGCACTAGCAAGCTGCTTTAAAGGACGCGAAAACGGCGACCGTCAGAGGCCAGCTCCGAAGGGACAAAAATGCTACCACACGGCCCAGGGGGCCATGCTACTTCCGATCGCGGCGGAGACCGCCGTGCCACACTGTTAAGTTAAGTCGCCAAACTTGCGTACTTCTTGGAAAGCATGTTTCTGGGCCACGCAAATCCCAGCCCCTTGCCTTGTAGTAGCTCGGTAGGCACTACTCCTCCGAGGATATGAAACATGGGTCGATACAGCGATTCCCAGTCCTTGTTCCCGGCCGGACAATACTGTCGACCGTTGCCCTCAACAGCTGTCACTCCGGATATTCTGGACGCTAAGGCAGCCGAAGTCAAAAACGAAGCACCGACGCAAGTCAAATCCTGGACGTAAATTTTCATACCGTAGTGTTTGGCCGCGGCTGAAAACAATAGGGAGTCGCTAATGCCTTTGCAGGCTTTGATCGCAATACCCGAGTATCCCTGTTGTTTCGCAAACATCAGAGAATCAAGATCGGTCAACGACTCATCAATCACGACAGGTTTGAGCCGGCTCACGCGATGCATCGTGACCTCCTTGCGCGCCCGCAAATCGCGTTGCATCGGCTGTTCGATGTAATGCAATTTTTGAGTCGAGTCTTTCGACAATCGATCCAATCGTTCCAGAAAATCGATCACGTAGTCTTCGTTTTCGCAAGCTTCATTGAAATCGATCGAATAGGACCAATCGCGCGTCGGCGCACATCGCATTGCGATTCGATCGATCTCAAAAACGCGCCCCACATCGGCATCGAGATCTTGGCCCGTGATCTTGACTTTCAGGTGGGAAAGCTGTTGCTTGTTGATCCACTCCTCGAGCGTTTCAGGCAGTCCATCTCCTACCTTTCGATTTAGGTCCGCGGAGGACAATGGGTCAAGAGAGCCTACCAAATGATACAGACTCAAAGTCGATGAACCCTTTGCCAGAATTGCTTCATTGAAATGCTTGCCTATGAAATCCTCCCCCAACCATGGCGAGAGATCGGAACCGATCATCTCAGGCGTGAGCAAATTAAAGCTGTTTGTATTGTGAAGTCGCCCGAACGCGTCATGCAACGCAATGTCGGTGCTGGACATAGCCAACGCGACCGCAAGATCCGGAATCGGTTCTGTTAACTTCATCGCAGCCGCCAAGTCAACAGCCTGCTGTTTGGCAATTAACTTTAGTTGAGTCGCCAAGACAATGGGGTGACAAGCTGGATCCAAGGTCGTCGCTGACTGCGCAATTTTTTCCGCCAAGCCAATTACTATTCTCAAAACTTGTTCTGGGGTCAGGATCTTGCTGGGCCATGCCCATGCCGTTCCCATGGTCATTTCCCCCATCCCGAAGGCAATTTTCTTTTTGCTTTTATCTTCAATAGCCAGCGTTGTGCGAAATACCGTCACGTCCTTGACCACGCGACCACCGAATTTCAGCGGTGAACGATAGATAAACGGAAATTTCTCAAATTCGACTTCGGTAACGGTAATCTTGGAATTCTTCGACATGATAAGCAGGGTTAGACAGACAAATGTGGAGAGCGACAGATCGAAGGATAGCATACGGCCCAGGAATACCGTTTCGAAACCCCTAATGCTAGGAAATTCCGGACTGGACGCAATTCTCGCCAAAACGTACAAGTCGAGGTTGGGTACCTGTTTTGCCGTATCAGCCCAATCAACCAACCTTATGTCCAGCGGATCAGATCAACGAATTCGGCACGTAGCCATCGTGCTCCAGAGCTTAGACGCCGCGACATCTCGCGGTTTGTTGGGTCAGCTTCCTCCTGCATCAAGCAAACTTGTGCGACAGGCTATGGTCCATTTGGGGACCGTAACTCCGCAGGAGCGAGCGGCTGCATTCCAATCGATGGAAGGACTCCTCAGTGCGGCCAATGTCCGTACCGAACGTGCTCCAACCAAAGAATCACTTTCCCCGGCTGCCTCGTTGCTTGCATCGCAACAGTCGGTACTAAACGACCAAATCGAATTAAGCAACGAAGCGAGACACCAAGACCGGCATGACCAAGACTGGCAACTGGGCGTCCCAAATGCAAATCATGACGCGAAAAGCAGAAGCTGGCAACTTATGCCAGCCGAAGCGCTCGCAGATATCCTGCAAGGCGAACGTCCAATCGTTATCGCAACCGTTATCAACCAAGTTTCCGTCGAACGGGCCACCGCAATCGCACAGGCTTTGCCGATGCCAGTCGCCGCAGCCACCCTAGCCGCCCTGCCCCATTTGCACCTAACCGATGCAGCCATTCTCCTTGATATTCAGTTAGAGCTTGAACGCAAGATAGGTCAGTACCAAGCACCCAAGAAGGCGAGCGCCGAAGGGCTCTCGAAACTGACGGCGATTGTCGCCAGCATGCCGGAATCCCAACAAGACAGTTGGACAAAAGCAATAGCTCAATCAAATCCAGTTCTTGCAGCCAAATTGGGCTGGGGGCCAGATACGCTAGCGGCATCCTCCCCCTCTTTAACTCATTCGGCTGGCAGCAAGACGTCGACCAGGACAGCGGCTGTGACCATAGATAAAAGCTACCCACCCACCCTGCCAATTCCCATGGTTGCGGCGTTCTCGGCCTTACAGCAATCCGATACGGCTTATCGAATTGACCGTTCTAAGCAAGCAAGCAACGAAGACATTTTCGACGATTCGATCATCTTGCCTTTCCATCCCCCGGCCGTCGCTTCAACCGAAGCTTCTGCAACTGAATGGAAGCAATCCGTGACCTCTCAACATCCAGAAGCAGGCTTTGGAAAAACCGCCATGGATGACCTGCTCCACCTTTCGGACCGAGACTTTGTCGCGGTTTTGCACGCCAGCCAGCCGCAAACCGTCTTGATGGCTTTGAGCGGTGCGACCAAGGCATTTGTTGCAAGAGTAGAACGCCTCATGCCTCCCAAGGATGTAAAACGCCTTCGCAAGCGGCTTACCAGCTTGGGACCAATCCAGTTGCGAGATGTCGATGCCGCGCAAACACTCATTGCCCAGACCGCGACCAAGATGCTCGCCAGCGGTCTCGTCGAGGCGACCGCAAGTGTCTCATTTCTGGCCGCAGCGTAATGGCGTATCTCCTAATCACCTAACAATGATTTCCAAATTCGAAACACTATGGCTAGCGTTTTAAAATCTAAATCCATTGCGTTCGGTACAAACACCGCTCAAACCGAGGTGTTCAACTGGGAGGATGTCGCGTCTCGAGCCAAACAGTACATCGATACGGTCCGTGAACAGGCACAGCAGCTTTTGCGAGACAGCCATCTCGAGTGCACACGAATTCAAGCCCAAGCAAAGGAAGAAGGAACGCGACAGGGCGAAAGCCAAGTCGAACGACTGGCGATGCAAATGGCAAGTCAAATCGCTGAGAAACGAGTTCAGGAGGTAGCGAACAATGTCAAATCATTGTACGAGGATCTTGAGACAGCGACCCAACAATGGCTAAGGCAATGGCAACACGAAACCATTACATTTGCAATCGGAATCGCTGAGAAGTTATTGGCAAGACAAATCGAATCCGATCCAAGCATCTTGATTTCATGGATTGAAGATTCCGTAAGACTGATTCAAGGCCAACGCCAAATTCTGCTTCGCATTCACCCCGAGGATGCCCAACGTCTCTCCGCCGCGTTGTCGGAACTAGTCGATGGCATGAAGCCGTCCGTTGAAATTCAAGTGGTAGAGGATGTTGCAGTGGGCAAGTTCGGCGTTATCGTACAAACCCCAGACACTACGATCGATCGATCGTTACAAACACAACTCAAGCGGTTGGTAGAAGAGCTTCAATAGAAATGTCCGATCTAGACCGCGTGAAGTCATTTGCTAGTTCTTTTCCGAGCATCCCTCGCAGCAAGCACTGGAATCATTGCTTGCAACGAATTGTACCCTATGGAATCACGGGGCGTGTTCGCAGTATTCGAGGGACAACCATTGTGGTCGATGGGCTACCTGTTCCGGTCGGAGCTCTAGTTCGAATCGTCCGTCGCAATCAAGAGCCTGTCCAAGCAGAAGTCATTGGCTTCGATGCAGGGAGAACCGTTCTTGCGCCACTCGATAATTTTGACGGGGTAGGACAAGGGGACTCGGTCGAATTATTTCAAACCTACCGCTCCGTTAACGTCTGTCCGGAACTGATCGGCCGCGTGCTCGATGCAACTGGGACGCCCATGGATGACGGTCCCCCATTGCCGTTTGGAATCAAGATGCCATGCGATGCAGCTCCGGTCCCGGCCTTGACCCGGCCACCGATCGACAAAATATTGCCAACGCAAATCCGAACCATCGATTCGCTTTTGACAGTCGGGCTTGGCCAACGTATCGGAATCTTTTCAGGGTCGGGCGTTGGCAAGAGTACGCTCTTGGGTATGTTAGCTCGCGGAACGCAGACAGATTGCGTCGTCATCGCGTTGATCGGCGAACGAGGTCGTGAAGTTCGTGAATTCCTTGACCGCGATCTGGGCGAGGAAGGTTGTAAGAAATGCGTGACCGTCGTCGCGACCAGCGATCAACCTGCGCCGAAGCGAATCCTAGCTGCCAAGACCGCTACGGCCATCGCGGAGTCGTTACGGGATCAAGGCAAGAATGTTTTGCTACTCATGGACTCAGTAACTCGATTTGCGATGGCTCAACGCGAAATTGGTTTGGCGGCAGGCGAGGTTCCAACGACACGCGGCTATCCGCCCAGCGTCTTTGCAATGCTCCCGCAATTGGTAGAACGAACAGGGATCAATCAACGCGGCAGCATCACAGCATTCTATACCGTTCTGGTTGAGGGGGACGACACCAATGAACCGATCAGCGATGCGTTGCGAGGTTTGCTCGATGGTCACATTCATCTCTCACGCAGCGTCGCCGCTCGCGGGCGATATCCAGCCATTGATGTACTACCCAGTTTGAGCCGATTGCAATCACAACTAATTTCTAAAGAGATGCGGCTTTCAGCAGAAGCCATTCGCAGCATGATGGCAGTATACAAAGAGAACGAAGACTTGATCAATATTGGTGCGTACCAAAAGGGAAGTAGTCCCATCATCGACAGGGCTATCCAACTGCGAGAATCAATTGAATTGTTTCTTGCTCAGGAGCAACATGAACTGATCCCTTGGCAACGAAGCGTTAATGAGTTAACAAGACTAGCGACTCTAACCAACGCGCCGGTAACACCGAACAGTGTCGTTCAGCCATCCGCCAACAATGCAAACGGGTTCACCAACGGCTTCCCTGGAACAAGAGCGGCATAATGCATCATGGTGAAATTTCGCTTAGCGATCCTACTGAAACTTCGCGAACGCGACCGCGATATCGCAGCCAAGGCAGTGCAAGATGTTCGATTGGCAATTGAAAAACTTGACAACGCGCAGCTAGAAATCGATGAAGCCAATCGGCAAATGAATGAAACGCGAAAGGAGTCAAGTTTTGGAGCCATCAATCTCCCCCAAATCCTCGACGCGCAACGATACCAAATGGTCCTGTCGGCTCAGTCGGCCCAGATCGCAGACCACAAAAGCAAGCTAAATCAAGAACTTGAACGCCGCCAATTCGCCTTGGTACAAAGCCAAAAAGCAGTCAAATCTTTAGAAAAATTGCGAGATCAGCGAGCGCAAGCAGCCGATATTAATGAGTTGGCCAAGCAACAGGATCGACTCGACGAATGGTCTAGCATTAGACACGCCATAAGCGCAAGCCAGGAAGCAAACGAAAATTTCGGCAAAAACCTACCTGCCCTTCGCTTTAGCCGGCCATCGACAAACTCCGATAATAGGGCACGTCTGCCTGATGAGTAAGCAATGAAAAAACTGACAGGTCTTTTTTTATGGTTCTGCGCAGCAACGTTCCTTGCACAAATTTGCATCGTCGGGCTTGCGGCGTCGAAAGGGAACGTCAGCCGTCAATCGATCTCGCAAGTAATTGGCTTGCTAAATGGAATCGATATTCAAGGAGGACGACTAAAGCAAGCATTGATTAGCGCTCGCGATACTCCGACACCTTTGTACCAAGACGTTCTCAATGCAAAGACCAATGCCTTGCTCCAACTCGACAGTCGTAGTCGAGCGCTAGACAATTTCCAACGTCAACTTGGCGATCAACAACGTGAGTTTCAGAAAAAGGTGGAGGATTTCGACGAGCGCCGACTACAGTTCGAGATGCAGCAAGAAAAGCAGCGGACGGGTACACAACTCGATAAATTGAGGGAAGTTCAGACGATTCTCGAAAATATGGCACCCGAAGAAGCCAAGAAGCAGCTATTTATTAAACTAGTAAATAATGAGTTAGCGGATGTTGTATCGATCATTCGGGGTATGCCATCCGATAAACAAAAGAAGATCCTAGCTGAATTCACGCAACCAGAAGATCACCAAAAGCTAGCAGACGTTTTACGCGAAATTAGGCGTGGACAGCCCCAGACTGCAGCAGACCCAGTCCCGAAGCAGCCCTAAACCGACACCGAAAAGTAGAAGCATGGCCCTTGCCCGGATTATTCATTAGCCGCAGGGCGCTAACGAGGAAAGAACCAAATGGAAAACGACACGTCAATCAATCGCATTTCTTCGTCAGATAGCAACACTTCAGTCCTTCGTAAAAAGTCGACTGCGGAAAAGATCAATATTAGCCAGCTATCCTTTTTCGATGAACTTTTGAGTATAGGTCAGTTCGAATCTAGTTTGCAAGAAGCGGTCGGACTGCCGATTAAACAGCCAACTCCCTCGGACTGCGGTCCAAAAAGCAAGTCTATCGACGAAACAAGTAATGAGGCGGACAGCGGAGAGCTGGAGGCATCGACTGATTCAACTACAGAACAGTCGGCTTCCGCCGTTTTTGCTTCAGCTCAACAGCACTTGCCCTCGCAACCTCAATCGCACGGCCAAGAAAGGAAATCCGACAAACAGAGACGGAACCAGCCGGTGGAGAGCGAGTCCGCTAATAAGAACTCGGGGCCAGATATAAAAAGTACATTGACGACAGCAGACGGCCCGAGCGCGCCAGAGCTCCTGGGCTCTAGCGTCGATGCAAAGGCTTCGGCCGGAGCGGATTTCCTCAATGTCAAATCGGAGCTAAACCGAGCGGACGGCGATCGTGAACAACAGTCCGTTGGGAACACAGGGGATTCGAGTCAGTCCAAACCAATTCTCAAAGGCAAAGCTTCGACAAACAAACATGAGGCAAAAGCCGACCAGGGCAAATCCCCCGAAAGCAATTTGGATTTAAATGCAGATTCATTGCCAGCCGACTCCAAACTGGAGCCGACATCTTCCCATTCGCCAGTAAAGCAGACAATAAAGCAGAGTGATGGCCATGGGAATACAGACAATAGCGATGCCACGTCTTCACAGCCTCGCAACAGACGAGCGGAACGTCTCTCACAACGAACATCAGAAAATGACCACAAATTAGAGGATAGTGATTCGTCATCCGCTTCAGCACAAGCGAGTGAATCCGTAGGTCCGTTAGCAACGAGCGAAATGCCCCCGCAGGAGAGTATTCTTTCTGTCACCAGCTCGGTAAATAGTTTAGCCCCGATTGTCAATTTTTCACCCCTAATCGCACCCCTCGTTTCGATCAGTACCAATTTGACTAGCACGACTGCGAACGCTCAGCCTAGTGTCGAAGGTATTTCTGCAGTCGCTACAACTACAACACGCGGGGGCATTCAAACTAACATGAGTGCAACTTTTTCCGGCGCGACCTCCGTCACTTCCAATCCAGCCCGAACAGAAAAAGGTGGTAGCGAGGTAGCGCGAAGCAACCCTGGAAGTCGGATTTCAGCATACCAAGAAGTGAAATTGGTTCAGCGCGTTTTACGCGGTGTCGAGCAATTGGCGAACGGGGGAGGACAAGTTCGACTGCGATTGCATCCGCCGGAACTAGGATCATTGCAAATGTCGCTGAGAATGGAAGCTGGCCAAGTATTTGCAAAACTAGAGGTAGAAAACTCAACGGCACGCGATGCTTTGCTAAACAACATTCAGACCCTCCGGGATCGCCTGGCAGAACAAGGCATGCAAGTAGCCTCCTTTGAGGTCGAGGTCAGTACCGATTCATCAGGCTCAGGTACCAGCAGCTCTAATTTCCAGAAAGATGGAGGAACGGAAAGCCAATCGCGGTGGGATCATGCAACCAGTCGCTTCGCGCAGCAAAATGACAATCGGCTATTATCTGAGTCTACTCAACCCGAACGAAAGTCCGGTGCCGCGTGGACTCGTACCAACGGCTCGCTCGATTTGACTGTGTAATTTGAGATTACTTTGGACGAACATTCAATCCCATCCATTCACCCAACCGCTCGAGCAGTTCAAGATGCATTGGCAAGATTTGCATTCGAGGGTGCATGGC
>JANLRK010000461.1:0-6067 GCA_031361585.1 Pirellula sp.
GCCCTGCAGCTAACATTCTATTCTTAGCAAGCTTTTCCGTAATTAACTTGCGTTTCGATGGCTTGCGATCGCGAAGCATGGATATCAATTCACTTACTAACTTTGCATCCACCGGATTGTCATTACGCAACAAACGCAGAGTTGAAGGATTGGCGGAGTCGAAATTGTCCGCTAACCAAGCTTGCAGTTTTTTTAGCCCGCCATAGCCTTCAATGCTAGCGGCAATCTCTTGATCCAATCCGAGTATCCGGAAAGCCGGGACTGCATTGACTTGCCATTCCTTTGCGAGAGCTACCTCCTCGTCGATATCGACTTTGACCACGACCCATTTTTGAAAAATGGACTCGGCGATCGGCTGTCCGAGTTCCTCTTCTAGTTGTTTGCAAGGTCCACACCACTCTGCCCCGAGTATTACCAAAATAGGACGATCAAGTTTTTCGGCTTTTTGAACCGCGTCGTCGTAGTCATGCAACAATGGCTCAATCTCCACTCGCTGAACTTTCGCAGGAAGCGGAATCAATTTATCGTCAATCGATTGAGCGTTCGCCCGCAAGTGACCAAAAAGTGAGCCCCCAAGTTGAAACGCAACCACTAGCCACAACGCAACGCAGCTGTCAATTAAACTCCGCGCGAATCCAAACTCGAATAACACTAGCGTCCTCCTATGCATGGCATATCAAAAATAAACTTGCCACTTTATTTCGCTTTGGCGAGCAGCAGACTGAAATCTACCACTAGCATGTCCCTCCGTGCAACGCTGTGAAGTACTTTTTGAAGGGGAATTCCTCGTTCATGCTACAGCCAAGCTCGTGTCCGAGGTAACGGCATCAACTCCTGCCGTTCGCCCTTTCCTCCAACATTTGACTGCGAGATCTGGCACAATAGGTCCTACGGTTCACCTCGCTTGCGCGTCAGGCTATGATCTACAACAATGGACGAAAACAATTACACAAAACAACTGCCCGCTCCGCGCCCTTGGATCTTAGCCGAGTGCACGCTCGACACGGTTCGAAAATCCGATTACCAGATGGCGATTTTGCCACTTGGCGCTACCGAACCGCACAATCTTCACTTGCCCTATGCAACGGACATCTACGAAGCGGAATGGATCGCTTCGGAAATCGCTCAAGCCGCCTGGGAACAAGGCGCTAGGCTAGTGGTTCTTCCGGCAATTCCCTTCGGCACTGAAACAAACTTGCAACGCTTTCCTCTGGCGATGAATATCATGCCGTCGACCCTCTTTCGTGTCATCGAGGACCTGGTGCAATCGATTGCAGCTAGCGGTATTCGAAAACTGCTGATTCTCAATAGCCATGGAGGAAACGAATTGAAGCCCTTGCTGCGTGAACTGTATGGCAAGACGGATGTCCAACTCTTCTTGTGCAATTGGTTTCAAATGGTGCGTGACTTGAGCAAGTCCATTTTTGATCAGCCAGACGATCATGCAGGTGAAATGGAGACGTCTATGATTCTTGCGTATCGCCCGGAACTGGTGGCTAAATCAAGTGACGGCAGATTGAATGCAGACGAGGGTGCATCGCGGCCGATGCGATTCGAAGCTCTCGAAAAAGGTTGGGTATCCATAACTCGTCCATGGCATTTACTGACTACCAACTCCGGCTGCGGCAATCCCCATGCTGCATCCGCTGACAAGGGCCATCGAATGATGGCCGGAATTCGCGAACGGCTCGTGCCCTTTGTAGTTCAGTTATCCAATGCCCCGATCGATGAGACATTTCCATTCGAAAATTCGTAGTACAGGCTTCGCGAAGTCACTCTCGGCAAGAGTAACCTACCGTTGCGCAAACTATGCTACGCGCGTTTGCGCTGAAGTCGCATGGATTCCAAACCGTTGTAGGTTAACAGCAGCGCATCGCTCGACGCGAATTTGTTGAAGAGTGATCCAGTCAGTTTGGCATCCTTGGGCCAAGGATATGCGAAAATCAAGTCAAAATCGCTTACATCCATCCCCATTTCATCATACGTTCCATCGGAATGTGGATTCAACATCATGTCCCCGTCATGATTGGTATAGGCGCGGTCGATCAGCTTGTCCGACCCGGCAGGGATAAAGCTGCCGCAGATGAATCGAACGGAAAGACCATGCTGTTTCGCCAAGGCTCGAGACACGTCACAGAGCTCCGGATCGATCTCGATCCCGTAGGAATCAAACCCCAACATGGCAGCCATCGAAGCGGTCACACCGAACCCGCTCCCCCATTCGCAAAAAGTATTACCCGGCACCAATCTTCCGTTTGCGATCTCCGTGAGAGCTCGGTAAACCGTCTCGAAACAACTCGGAAAGAAACCCACCAACGGTTTTGGTCGATGCTTCATGAATTCTGTTACACGCAGATTCGCATCTAATATGAATTCACGAACATCGGGTGGGATCTCGGTATTCGGGAGTTGCAATGCGACGTTGAATAATGTCATTGGCGGAAGCTAAAACTTTTTTTCTTTTTCGTTTTCGAGTTGAATGATTCCTCGAATTCCTTCGAGTACTCGAGTAAATTTCATTCTTGCCCGTTCCACGCTTTCCGTGGCTTTGTTGTCTCTTGCCCGCTTGGCTTGCAAATCCTTTGGTGACATCTTGACTCTGCCGCTCGCGATGTCCTGCTCCTCGCGTTTCAAGCGTTGTGTACGCTGGGTCGCACTCCCTACGAAAGAAGAAAGCAATGACTCGATCAATTGCAGTGCTTGATGGTACTTCCCCAATCGGAACTCGCAGTCTCGAACTTGGATGATGATCCCGATTCCAGGCACGATGCCGGAACGTTGGGCCGCGTCAACGAGTTGCGAGAAAGCACCAGAGTCCAGGATTTGGTCTCGCTGCTGGACGCTTATCTTGGACTGGTACTCGGGCGGATCGTTGATGCGCCCCGCAATTTCAGGTTGGGTATTTGCTGGTTCACTGACCGCTGATTCACGGATTGCTGATTCTATGGCTTTGGCAATCAGTACCAGGCGATGAAGCTTCGAGCGATGGATGGAAAGGTTTACTTTTTCGAGCGACAGAGGCTTCAGTCGCGATCCATCCATGGCTGAGCTAGCCCGCAATGCACCGTCCTCAATCGAAGGAGTATCCGCGCGCAACAAATACTGTTTACTGTTGCTGATTGCAAGCAGCAAGTCCCCGTCGTCGATATCCGAGGCGGAATCGATGGGAAGCACTTCGCAGTGTCGCTCGATAGCAACTTGCTTTTGTGAAAAGGAGGTAGCTTCTAAAAAATCATGCCGAAGTGCTTCCATCGGATTGACTTCAGTACGTTTCATCATGTTGGCCTCAGGTGCGGTCGCGTAAGCCAGTTGGACTAGCCACTGCAACATAGTTACCGCTCCGTTCACAGTCAATTGGAGGGCAATCCATTATTGCACCACAGAGGCACGAGGAACGCAGAGTTGCTGGCTCTCCTATCGGGATCAGATCACCTTTTTTGAAAGGTGGCGGAACTAATGGCTAATGCCTGGTTAGAAGAATTGTTCGCCGGCGTGTTAACCCAAGTCCAATCGTATAAAATTGGGATCGGACTAATCTCTGGTGTCAGACTTCTCCGAGCAGTCTTTGGGAGGGTACTTTGAGTATTCGCGGCTATCGAAAATTGGCATCGTTTCAATCGGCAACGCTGATCTACGACACAACCTATTGGTTCTGCGAAAAGTTCCTGGACTCGCGTTCTCGCACGGTGGATCAAATGGTCCAGGCCGCTCGGTCAGGCCGCCAAAATATTGCAGAAGGAAGCCGCGCGTCGGCAACTTCGTCGCAGACCGAGTTGCGGTTGGTGAACGTTGCGCGAGCCAGTATGGAAGAATTGCTTCTCGACTACGAAGACTAACTGCGGCACAGGCGACTACCGCTGTGGACCGCCGATTCGCCGGAAGCATCCGCTGTCCGGAGCGTTCCGCGGCGCTACCGCGAAGATCGGTCGAATCAGTCTGATCAGACCGAACTGACGGATCTTTCAGACCAGCAGCGCTGGTCCCACTATGCCAAGTGGCTCGACCACGTCAATGCTGCAGTGAGGGCGAATGCCGTCATCTGCGTCATACATCAGTGCAACTATTTGTTGGACCAACAAATCACAGCTTTGGAAAAACAGTTTGTTGAGGAGGGCGGAAACAGTGAACAACTCGCGGCCGCAAGGCTCGCCGAACGAGCGAAGCAGAAAGATCAGCCGGTTCGGTCAAATCCGACGAATCCGACCGATCTCATTCCAAGCTGCACGCAGTGCGGAAAAGTGATGGCGCTCCGCACGGCCAAGCAAGGACAGAATGCTGGCCAGCAATTCTGGGGATGCACGGGTTATCCCGATTGCTAAGGAACCGCTAAAGTGTGAAGAAAAATCAGTCTGATCCGTCGGATTAGTCTGATCCGTCGGATCTATTTTTGACTAACGCCACCGGAAGACTTTCAGCGCAATAGCGGTGCACGCGACGCCCCACACGCACATTACCAACATTTGCACGCCAAGAGTCCTGATGGATGCGCCGTCCATCATGATCGAGCGGAGACTGTCTACCATGGCGACGAACGGTAGGGATTTCAACAAGGGTTGGATTTGGTCTGGAAATCGTTCGCTGCTAAAGAACACCCCGCCGACGATCCACATTGGCAACATAATTAAATTCATCAAGCCGCCGATCGCTTCGTTGCTTTTTACTCGCGATGCAAGCAATAATCCAATTCCTCCAAACGTAGCGCCGCCGATCACCATTACAACAAGCAATTCCAAAATGCTCCCGCGGCAAGCCACTCCGAAGACAGCATAGCTGAACAAAAGGATGACGCTCACCTCGCAAATCGAAAAGATCAATCGTACGATCAGGATGCTCAACAGGAAATGCCAACGCAGCATTGGAGTCGCCATCAACCGCTTCAGCAGTTTGCGAATCCTCATATCGACGATCACAAAACCGACTCCCCACAATCCTCCTCCCATCAAATTCAACGCCAGCATTCCAGGCACAAAGAAATCGATATAGCGCGAGCCCACTTCCTCCAGATGTTCGTCTGCAATTTGCAACGAACCCGATGCCAATCGGTCCTTCAAGAGGGCTGCCTCGACGGTCATCCGAGCCAACTGACTTTCGATGCGAGCCGGTTCGGACCAAAACTCAAAACGGTTTTCGTCTTCGTGGGTCATCACCACGACGTTGGCCTTACCCGACTGCAAACGCTTCTTCCATAGGTGGTCATCGCCCGCGACTGCAATGATTTTCGGCGGTCGATTCAACGATGCCGCAACCGATTCGGCCCTCGGCCCGATGACGTCAATTGCCATTGGGGCGGGCCCTGTGCTGCGAAACGCGAGTCCCATCGCTAACAGCATCAACAAAGGAAACCCATATGTCCAAAAAAGGACATCGGGATGCCGCACAAACGAACGAAGCCGAGCTAAGCAAAGCTGAAACAAGGAACTTTCAAAAACCGGGTGGCTCATTTCTGCACCTTGGCAATTTCGTGCGCGCCACCATCGCGTAAGTGCCGCCCTGTGAGTGCAATAAATACATCCTCCAACGTGGCTTGCCGTGTGGTCAGGTGACTTAGCGCTAGCCCATTGCTTTGGCAATAGTCGAACAAGGATGAGATAGCCACGTGAGGCTCGCGAACAACCAGCAAGTAGCCATCGTCGGTAGTGCGCGACTGCTCGACGCCACCAAGGCAACCAAGTAGCGGGAGGTCCAGCGGCGGACCATCACCTGCGATGTCGAACTCGACGACGTGTTCTCCTCCGTATTGACGAATCAATTCACTAGGTGTTCCGATAGCGATCGTTTTCCCGTGATCGACGACAGCCACCCGATCGCAAAGTCGTTCGGCTTCGTCCATGTAGTGGGTGGTCAACATGATGGTTCTACCTCGCGATTGATAGGCTCGAATGACATCCCATAACTGCCGTCGCGATTGCGGATCAAGACCGGTTGTCGGTTCATCGAGAAAAAGCAACTTCGGATCGCCGACGATTGCGGTCGCAATTGCCAATCGCTGAAGCTGTCCGCCAGAAAGTTTTTCAACGTATGCGTTGGCTTTTTCTTCCAGAGAAACGGCGGCAATGGCCTCAGAAGA
>JANLRK010000487.1:0-1831 GCA_031361585.1 Pirellula sp.
ACTTCGCCCAGTGGCGTCGAGTTCAGCAAACGGCATAACTCGCTTGGTCTTAGTTTTCTAGGATCGAGTGGCAAGGAACCGACTTCCGTGTAAAATAGAGTGATCGAATTCAGTCAAGGAGAATCGAAATGGTTATTAAAGGCACTGTTCAGGACGGTCAGATTCGAATAAACGTGAGCGGCATTCTTCCGGAGGGCTCAAGCGTCTTAGTCACGCCGATTGAGTCAAGTAAACTGGATATTGGGTCGGAATACGATCTTGAAGCCGCAAAGGCCAAAATACGTGAAATTATTGATCTTCCATCATTAAGCGCCGATGACGGCTTTTCAGGCATCGACCACGACAAAATACTGTACGGTAATGCGGAATGATTTTTGTCGATACGGGCGTTTGGTTTTCTCTTTTCGTCGAAAAAGAACCGACCCATCAGAGAACACTTAAATGGTTCGATTCGGTTATGGAACCACTCGTAACTAGTGATTACGTAATTGACGAGACACTCACGTTGTTGGTTAAACGAGGCGAACATCCAAAAGCTCTCAAATTCGGAAAATCCGTCATTGAAGAACAGGTTGCAATCTTGACGTTCGTCAGTGAAAGTCAGTTCAATCGAAGCTGGATACTTTTTCAAAGGCTTTCCGCCGCAGGGCTCAGCTTTACCGATTGTTCTACTCATATCATTGCTCGTGATCTTGGGGTTGATAAAATTGCATCGTTCGATCGCCACTTCGTGACGACCGGACACTTCCTCGTAGTTCCGTAGGCTTACTCCCCACGGTCCATCTCCTCAGCTTGCCATGCAGAATAGTTCACAAGGTTGATCGTCCCGTCGGCGTTGGTCGGTGCGCCGGCGTCGATGTCTTCTTGAATCTTCGCGACCTCGATTCTTTCTCGATAAGCGGCCGAAAGTAGCTTTCCTGCCTGCTCGATCGAAAGTCGCGTTGGGTCGACCTGGTTGTTGCCTTCACTCATTGCTGTCCTCCGTGATTTGTAGTTTGCCACCGTTCGCGACACGTTGGCCAGTGTCTAGTCTTGTTTGCATGTTCGCCTGGTTATGCCGTGCAAATTTGCACGCCACGTTGGGGCAAACATACGGTCCATGTCGCTTTCAATTATTCATGCAGAATCTTCCTCGATTCAATCGAATGTTTGCTTGATCTTTTACGAAATCCATGGCACATGTGTTAACGCATAAACGATCCAAACCCTTTTTCCAAACGTAGAAACAAACATGAGCGAAGCGACAACGTCCAGGGCAGAACAAGCGATCCAAGAACAACTCACGCGACTGGAGTGGATGATCCCGGACGCACAACGAAGCGTGGCTAATGCCGCCAAAGAGATGCTTAGACGAGCGGAGGACGCGGTCAAGCAATGCGATGCGATGATTGCCAACCAACCCTGTAGCCTGATGTGGGTTGACTTTGCCGAAAGCGATATCCGAGTCGCGCGCGAGGCCAAGGCACGCCTCCAGAACCTCTACGAACAACAGAACATGCTCAAGTTCTTTTTGAACCCTGAGTAATACAAGGTTGGGATTCACAGGCTGCCAAGGACGACCCTCTGAAGAATCTTTCCCAATTCCTCGCATGATTGGCTTGATGTATTTTGAACTGCATGGCACATGTGTGTTATCGCGTAAACGATGCATACCCTTTTTCAAAACGGAAAAACAAAGATGACAAACGAAAAGAAGACGAACGAAAAGCTTTTGCGAGATACCTTCCGAACGATGGACGGAAACGTCGCCCAAGAGATTCGCGAAGCCTACTACAAAGCGGTTGAAGGATTGCGAAGCCTGGCGGACGCGTTGGAGGAGGAAGACGCAAAG
>JANLRK010000512.1:0-2140 GCA_031361585.1 Pirellula sp.
TGTGGACTCTTCACCCGAAGCGGGTCTCGAACGCATCGCGAAAGCCATCCATGAAATACATGCCAAAGTAGCTCCCGAGAATGCCTGGTTGCTATTAGAAAACACGGCTGGCCAAGGGTCAAACCTAGGATGGAACATGGAGCAACTCGGTTGGCTCCTGGAACGCACAGGCGACGCCATGCAGGTCGGCGTGTGTTTGGATACATGCCACGCACACGCGGCCGGCTATGATTTTTCATCCGCCGACGGATTCAAAGCTTGGGACAAAGAAGCCAAGAAACACAAAGTGCTGGGTGCGATCCGTGCCTTGCATTTGAACGATAGCAAAAAAGGGTGTGGTTCCAGGGTCGACCGCCACGAGCATATTGGCCTGGGTACGATTGGTCTAGAGGGATTTCGGCGAGTCTTAAATCATAAGACACTCAAGAAATTTCCAATGTACCTAGAAACAGAAAAAGGGACCAATGATGACGATGAAGAGTGGGACGCAATCAATCTGCGAGTCCTTCGTAGACTTGTGCAATGAATCGTGATTGCGTAGCAAATTATTGCATAGCACGAAGCGCAAGCTCGTGATTTTGCGATTCAAAACGGGCCGGGGGCCAGATTAGCCATCATTCACCTCGCTCTTTTCCAAATTGGACGGATCTTCGTCTTTCCGATGATGCGTGACGATCTGCTTGCACAAGCAGGGTTGGTAATCAAGCCACGCGTCTACTAGAGAAACCGAATGAAAGCGGCCCAGCCCGACACGAAGTTCACAAAGACGCAGAACTGGCAAACGCCCCTATCGTGGAATTATTGAAATTTGCTCAGAGCTGTATGTTTGCCTAGAAATCCAGAGGCTTTACATCCGGTTCTTTCCAGCTTGCTTTGGCTTCCGTGGACCAAATGAGCTCTCGGCTGTAGTGGTCATAAATCCAAGCCCTATTACAGATGCTGGCAAGTTCCGACAGACGCGTGTGTAGCACAATGTTCGTTCCATCGTGCGACATTACGGACGCAATCTTGCGCAAGAAAAGAACCGTTATCGTTTCGTTGTATCCCAGCGGATTGCCGGATATGCGATTGTATTGGTTGATCTGGATTCGAATCCTGGACAAAGCTTCATCGAACGAAAATCGACTGACATAGACGATGCCCACGGCCAAGTGCGCTCGATGAGTCCAGTGGACGATCGGCAGGCAACAGGATTCAAACTGCTCCACCAATTCGATCATTCGCAAATCGGTCTTGTTCACGACCAACTACAAAATGGGGAGCAGCCGCCGGCAATTCAGTGGCCCACGCAAGCAGGTCAGTAGGCCCACTTGTAGTTTGCTCAAGTGAAATCACCACGTCGAGTGCCGTCGGCCGCCGCTGAGGTAGCTTTTCAAGCATTCGCTGGATGAGGTCGCTCACCTGTTTGCCAATCGCAGGATTGATTCGGTGCACGGGCTCGGGCTGGGTAAGTTCGATCGCCTGAAGCGTCGCACCCACGTTCGACCTGTTAAAAGGATGTCGCCCTGTGAGCAACTCGTAGAAAACGATCCCCAACGAAAAGATATCCGAGGAACTTGCGACCTCCTCTGCGCGTGCCTGCTCCGGAGACATGTACGGTACAGTGCCAAGGAGTGCTCCCGGCATGGTCTTTTCGCTGTCGATCGAGAGGTCACAATGGAGTCTCGCCAATCCGAAATCAAGAAGTATTGCTAGCCCATCATTTCGCACAACAATATTTTCGGGCTTAATATCTCGATGCACAATCTGCTTAGCATGGGCGGCAGCTAACGCTCGGGCGGTCTGCAGAATAATCGATGCAAGCGTGGTTGCATCTAGCTCGTGTTTCAGAAGACTGCGGAGCGACTCCCCCTCGATCCACTCCAGAATGAAATAGGGCAGTCCGTCTAGCTCATCCATTTCGTGAATTGTGCAAATATTGGGATGATTCAGCGAACTGATTGCTTTAGCTTCGCGACGAAATCGTTGCATCTGTGTAGGACTAACAACAAAATCTGGACGCAACAGCTTTAAACAGACCGTGCGACCCAGTCGACGATCGATGGCTTTGTAGACGATCCCCATTCCACCACTACCGATTTGTTCACCCAGTATGTAATTTGGAAATGCGGTTGACCCCAATGACAGATCGATCTCTGGT
>JANLRK010000514.1:0-2431 GCA_031361585.1 Pirellula sp.
TCGCTGGAATCCTCCACGTCGATCCGAGCGGCTTCACGCTGCGTGAACTGGTTTGGATGGTGGAGGAACAGCAAGATCGAATGTGGGACCATACGGCTTCCATCATGGCGATCATTGCCGAGGTCAATCGCGACAAGAAGAAGAATCCGAATCCATTCGCGGCTTCGATGTTTCATCCCCGTAAGGCGAAACTCAAGAAACCGCCGGTAGAGCAAGTCGATTTAAAGATACTCAAGACGATCTTTGTGGATAGGAGGCCACTCGAGTAAACCATGTCAGCAAGCAATGTGAGAGCAGGGCGCGCGTATGTCGAGATCGCGGCCGATTCTTCAGGCCTCGGTCGCGATCTTCGTGCAGCCCAAGTGCAGATCCGTGGCTTCAGCGATTCAGTTCGAAGCATTGGATTACAACTCGGTGCGATATTTTCCGGCGCAGCTCTCAGTAGCGGGATTCTCAATTCAGCCAAGTCCTTCGCGGACGCTGGCTCGGCACTCGACGACCTCTCACAGCGTTCGGGTGCATCAGTGGAATCGCTAGGTGCCTTGTCACTGGCAGCCAAGATTTCTGACACGAGCATGCACACCCTTGCTAAGGGGCTTTCAAAGATGCAAATTCTCATTGTGAAGGCTGCAAAGGGGAACGAAGAGGCGATCGATACCCTTAAATCCCTTGGTCTCAATCTGCAGAGCCTAGCACGCATGTCCCCCGACAAGCAATTTGAAGCGTTTGCTGGGGCTATTTCTGATCTCAAGGATCCGGCATTGCGAGCCAACGCTGCGATTTCGGTGTTCAGTAAAAGTGGACTTGAGCTTCTACCTATGATTATGGAGGGAAAGGATGGACTTAGGGATTTGGCAAAGGAAGCTCGCGACCTTGGTTTGATTATGTCTTCGAAGGATGCGGCATCGGCTGCAGTCTTTGGCGATACTATTGATAAGCTGCACATGTCACTCTCCGCTGTTTATAACAAAATTGGTGCGGCGCTTGCTCCCATGCTCAATCGCATCACCAACATAATCATCGGAGTGTCAGCGGCTGTTACCAAATGGCTGGATAAGAATCGAGGGATCATCGCTTTGGTTGCGCCTATTGTGGCTGCTTTAGGATCAGTCGGTGCCTCGGCCATCGGAATTGGCTTAGCATTTAAGATCGCGGCGATCGCGGTAGGGCCAGCGCTTGTTGCAGCTCTGGTTGCCGTCAAGACGGCGATTATGGCGGTTGCCGGTGTGTTGGCGGTTGTAGCCATTCCGGCCTTGGCGGTGGCAGCTGCTATCGGCGGACTGACAGCGACCATGTATGCACTTGGCATTACCTGGACGGACGTCGCCAAGACAATTGCCAACGTGTGGGCGGGGGCCATGTCCTTCATTGGGAATGCACTTAGTCCCGTTGGCCAGTTCATCGCTAACTGGGTTAGTAAAATAGTCGATGCATTTTCTTGGATGTACTCGGGTGCCACGCAGTACTTCGGCGCCATCGGTAAGGCGCTCGCCGAAGGCAACCTAGAGGGAGCTGGCCAAGTTGCCATGGCCGGTCTAACTCGTGCATTTCGTGGCGGGTTCAATGTCATCTACGGCTACTACCTAGCCTTCATTGAGGGCTGGAAGTTCTCCTGGGACTTGTGGACAACTGGCTTGGCGGATGTCTTCATAGTTTCCTGGACAAGTATCGAGTCCACTTTCACAGACACGATTTCGTTTTTAGGCCAGGCCTGGACGCTCTTTACGACCGGTCTAACGATAGCCTGGAATTCCTCCATCGGGTTCATCCAAAAAGCCTGGATCCGGCTCAAGGCAATGTTCGACAAGGATATCAACGTTACGGCCGAAACCACTGCCATCGATCAGCGCACACTGGATGCCAACGGAAATGCCTTCGCCGGTGGCGAGTCCGCAATGGTCGCTCGAGAGAAGCAACGTCGAGAACGCCAGTCGCAGATCCAAGTGGAGCGTGTGACCATGATTGGCACTCTTGAATCCGATCGTCAGCAGCGTCAAACCGATCGAGCTAAAGCTACCGATAATCTAATGGGCCAGGCGAATGCCGAGTTCGACACCGCCAAACAGAACTACGAATCCTCTTTGAAAGCGGTCCAGCAGTTCAAACCAGATTTCAAAACCCGTAAGAACAAGTTCGGTTTCGACCCCGAGAGCCTTTTAAATGAAAAGTACAATCCTGAGAAGAGTCTAACGGACGCCAAGACTCGAATTGAATCCAAGGGGACATTCAGTGCCTTCGGTGCTCGTGGCTTGCAATCAGACACCATTGAGAAATCCGCTGCTGAGACTGCAAAGAACACTGGTGCCATGCTGCAGTGGATGAAACAAAACGCTGGAGCTCGATTCGTATGACGATTCCAGACGAGTCAACCCTGTGGACTGGATTGTCTGGTCCTGCCGATGACGAGATATTCTGTATCGAGCGATTCGAC
>JANLRK010000543.1:0-2401 GCA_031361585.1 Pirellula sp.
TAGTATCGCAGCAGATGCGGATGCAGAAATAGCTAGTGCGGTCTGGGACGTTGTATTGTCAGGACACTTGACAGCAGGCACGACCGGCAACGCACTTAATGCGGCTGGCGCCGCTGGAGATCCTTGGTCTACGGCCCTGCCTGGTGCATACGGAGCTGGTACAGCAGGAAAGATCATCGGCGATAATATTAACGCGACGGTGGGATCTCGCGCCAGTCAAGCATCGGTGGACACCGTGGACGACTTCCTAGATACCGAGATCGCTGCTATCAAAGCCAAGACGGATCAATTTGTTTTCACCGTGACCAATCAAGTAGATGCAAATCCAAGCGCTACAGCAGTACGAACAGCCGTTGGATTGGCGTCTGCCAATCTCGATACCCAGTTAGCATCCGTAAAAAATATAGTGATCGCTCGACCATAGTAGTCCCAAACGACTCGAAAGAACCAGAAGAACAAAACGCCAATGAGCTTAGAACTACAACTACCGCCAGGGAAGACGGCACCGATCCAGCTCTTAGCCAGAATTGTTGGTTCGGACGTTCCTGGCGCGTCGGTTGGTACATCGATCCCGGGGGTTCCTGACGGTACAAATCCGACAATCTATCGATACACCCTAGGGTCATATCTAACGGGCGATTATTGGGCTCAGCTGTCGGGCGTCTCGAATCCAAACGGCCTGCCGTTTCCTTTGCGAAACGGTGTCGCCTATCCCGGAATTCCTTGGTCGATAATCGATGCAACCGTATTCATTCCTCCAGTGATTGCACCGCCGAGCGCTGCCAACGTTTGCCGCGTGCAGTTGCTGGCTCGCCGCGGTGCGATCCCAATTGCAGCACGTGTAGTGATCACATGCGGGACATCTGGCCGACTAGCCGAGTCTGCTTTTACAAATGTCGCCTTTGATGGCCAAATAGATGACTTCGGTTTACTACTGGTTGACTTGCCATGGTCAAGCGTACCTGGCGTCGGCAAATATCGCTTCCGACTGATCGATCTGGTCACAGGCAAGACGCTCCACGATAGAACGTGCACGGTCCCAGACGAGGAAACCGCCAACTATGAGGACCTCGTATGACCGCCCCACTGATCCTCCGCCTATGTGACAAGATAGTCGAAATGCTGAACGCCGGTTCAATGAACGGCGACTATGAAATGCGGTTCGAAGCCGTCCGCCACTTCCAGCCAAGATTCACGCTGCCTGAACTGGAGGAAGGAGTCAAGGTTTGCGTGGTACCGGCTGAAGTAGAACGGAGTAACCTAACGCGATCCATCAACCAGCAGAATTCGGTAATCCAAATAGGTATTCTGGCTAGGGTTGAAACGACTCTTGCTGGCATCGATCCGTATGTGGCACTTGTCGATTCGATGTCTCTGAACCTAGATGGATCGTATCTCGACGATGTCTCCTGCATCCTGGAAGCCAAGATTGCGCCCATCTTCGACCAGCAGTTACTGCGAGATAACAAACAATTCACATCGATCATCTCGGTTTCAGTGAGGTCGTTCCTATGATCACAATGAAACCGGCTCAAGCCAAGAATTTCTTTTTCGACCGCGTGCTAGTGACCCAGTACATGGATCGCAAGACAGCCTCGGTGCTTGCCAAGGGTGGTGGTCTCATTCGACGCATAGCGCAAAACAGTATGCGGTCCCGCAAGAAAGCCTCGATGCCAGGTACACCGCCCTCGAGGCACAAACCTCGCGGCCAGGGTCTTACCTACATCCTATATGTCTTTGACCCCCGAACCAAGTCCGTCGTAATTGGTCCAGTCTTATTCCCCAATACAGTCAACGAAGACGGGACCACCGCGCCCGAAGTGAACGAATTCGGCGGCCGGGTTAAGCGTCGAGCCAAACGCGCGCAAGGCCATGTGTTTTCAATCGGAGAACGTGGGCCGATTAGAGAAATAAGCCGACCTTCGCCAAGATCGAAGCGCTTTGCACGACCAGTGTTGGTTACGGCCAAGCAAGTTGAACGGGCACAACGGATCCACGATGAGTACGTGCTGTTTCGAATCGCTGCAACGGGCGGCGTTGCCAACTATCCGAAGCGAGCCTTCATGGGCCCGGCTCTTGATGTGGCCAAGCCGAAGTTGCCCGAACTGTGGGCATCCGCCGTCCGGTCTAACTAACACGATAAAAAGGAGTTTATTAAAACATCATGGTAAGACTCGGACTCAAAGCCAAGCTATATCGCAACTCGGCAACATACGCCTCGCCAGTATGGAACGAGGTCAAAAATGTCAAGGATGTGACCCTTAATATTGAAAAGGGAGAAGCCGACGTAACTACCCGTGGCAACGATGGTTGGAGAGCGCTCATCGGTACTCTCAAGTCCGCTTCGATCGAATTTCAAATGGTCTGGGACACGGCCGATGACGACCACATTGCCTTCCAC